>CAADGY010000082.1 GCA_900696665.1 uncultured Acidobacteriota bacterium | reverse complement strand
TTACGTTCGCATGCCCTCGATAACAAGTGGCCGGCTACGGCTCTTGTCATTGACGTTGACCCGTTGAGTCTGCTCTGATCGAACAGTGCTGGCCGTCGACCAAAATCTGCGCCACGCGATGACGTCGTTTTCCCTCGTGAGCGCCAGCGGCGAGGTACGCGTTCTGGCCGGTGTTCAACTCGTCTCTTCGGGGATCGAATGCAGTGTTTTCAACACAGCGTTTCTTTCCGAACCTTTACACAACACAGGTGAATTGGAGCGGCGTCTGGCAATAGCCCAGGTCCACTTTGCCGCGCGCCGCCTTCCGTGGTCGTTCTGGATCTGCGAGGATCTGCTCGGTGACAGCGCGCGAGGCGTGTACCGCGATATCCTTCCCCGGCGCGGACTCCGCTTGCTCAGCGACGCGCCGGGGATGATTGCCGATGAGCTGCTGCCCCCTATTCGCACGTTGCAGCCGGTTGAGTGTGTGCCGGTGTCCGATGAGCGCACCCGCGGCGATTTCGCTCGCATCACATCCTTCTGTTTCGATCTTCCGATGGAACTCGCGCGCCGGATCTACGAATGCAGCCGGTTCTGGATGGGCGACATGTCCGGATATGTGGCTTACGTGGATGGCGAACCTGTCAGTACGATGGCCGTTGTTGTTGCCGCCGGGGCAGTGGGCGTTTATTCCGTGGCGACACTGCCCATGTGGCAGGGCAAAGGCTGTGCGGAGGCGTTGATGCGCGAAGTCCTTTCCCGGAAACAACAGGAGACTGGAATCGCCCGCAGCATCCTGCAATCGACCGCGGCGGGCGCCTCTCTGTACAAACGTCTCGGATACCGGAACGTCACCCGTTTCGCTGTCTTCGTCTCTACGTAAGTCCGGTCAATGGATTGTTTGTTACGGTTCGGCTCCGTAGCGCATCCTACAGTGGAATGAGCTTACACCAGTGGAACGCGAGCCGTGAATGAAGGCCGCCGCCGTAATTCCCTCTAAAAGATTCATAGGAATCGTCCAGCATCCGGAGCCCCGTGTCACCTTGCCGGGTGAAGTGAAGCTCCGGATGCTCGATATCGGGGTGTGCGGAACGGATCGTGAAATCGCCCGCTTCGTCTACGGCTTTCCACCCGACGGCTCCGAGTACCTGGTGATCGGACACGAATCGTTGGGCGAGATTGTCGAGACCGGGGCAGAGGTAGTCGACCTTCATCCCGGGGATCTGGTGGTAACAACCGTCCGGAGGCCCTGCCCTTACGAGCGCTGCATTGCGTGCAGGGCAGGACGTCAGGACTTCTGCTATACCGGCGGCTTTACCGAGTGTGGCATCAATGGCCGCCACGGATTCATGACGGAATTTGTGGTGGAGGAGCGCAAGTATATGCACCGGGTTCCTCATGAATTGCGCGATGTCGCGGTGCTCACCGAACCCCTCACAATCGCGGAAAAGGCCGTATCCGAAGTGTGGGAAGTGCAGCGAAGGCTGCCATGGAACTGCGTGAGGCAAAAGGAAGGCGCCCCAGGGTACTGCATGAATGCTCTCGTCCTCGGCGCCGGCCCGGTCGGATTGCTTGGGGCGATGGCGCTCCGCAAAGCTGGTTTCAATACATGGGTGTATTCGCTGGAACCCGCCTCCAGCCCAAGGTCGAATATCGTCAAATCCATTGGTGGAATGTATATCTCATCGAGCGATGCTTCCATAGAGGCGATGTCCTCGAGAATTGGGAATATAGATGTCGTTTACGAAGCCACCGGCGCTTCGAAACTTGCATTTGAAGTGGCGCAGGTGCTGGGGCGGAATGCGGTGTTTGTTTTCACCGGCGTGCCGGGCCGAAAGCAGCGGGTTGAAATCAACACGGATGAGCTGATGCGCGATCTTGTACTGAAGAACCAGGTTCTGTTCGGTACGGTCAACGCGAGCGCCCGGCATTTCGACGCCGCTATCGCAGACCTTTCCGCATTCCGGAAGCTATGGCCGGGGGCGGTGGAGAGTCTGATTACGGGACGGTTCCCACTTGAACATGTGAGCAGCCTCCTTACGGGCAATAAACAAGGCATCAAAAGCGTTATCGAAGTATCGTAGTATGTTGGCGGGTTTTACCGGCCGTTGGAGGAGATTTTGAATTCTGAGTTCAAGGGCAAGACTGCCCTTATAACGGGCGCGTCACGCGGAATCGGCGGCGCCACGGCTATAGCGCTCGCGCGCAGCGGAGTCTCTCGAGTCGTGCTCCATTACAATTCCTATGAAGAAGGCGCGAAGCAGACTGCCGGGGCGGTGGGCGCATTGGGCGCGGAGGTTCGATCGTTCCAGGCCGACCTGGCCTCGGCTGAGGGGATCCGGAAACTGTCTGAGGCGATACGCGCCGAGCAGCCGGGCATAGATATCCTCATCAACAATGCCGGTTCCCTGGTGAAGCGGGCCTCGCTTGCCGAATTTACGCCGGAACTGTTCGACACGGTAATGAACCTCAACGTGAAGAGCGCCTATTTCGCTGCTCAGGCGGCGGCGCCGTACATGATCTCCAAAGGGGCTGGCGTCATCGTAAATCTCAGCTCGATCGCCGCCCGCCACGGCGGGGGCCCAGGCGCTACCATCTATTCCGCGGCAAAAGCGGCCGTCTCCACAATAACCAAAGGGATGGCGAAAGAACTCGCGCCGGCCGGGATTCGCGTGAACGCCGTAAGCCCCGGCACCGTGGACAACTATTTTCATGAGCAGTTTTCCACCAGGCCCATGCTAGAAGCCATGGCCGCGGCTACGCCGGCAGCACGTCTCGGGACGAACGAAGAAGTGGCCGACGTCATCGTATTCCTGTGTTCACACGCATCGCGCTACATGTACGGCCAGACAATCGAGGTCAACGGCGGCATGTACATGGTATGATTGCCTCCCGCGCGGGATGACGGGCATACCCGCCAACCGCCGCTCTCGCGAAAAGCGCCATGAAAGCGCGCTGGGCGCGATGGCTCGCGAGATCATGCCCGCGCCTGTTTGCGGAAAAAACCGATGCCGGAGTTGCGGGTGCCTGTAAGCCACGCTTCCGCCTTCGATATCGTAGGCCGACAGTTCCGATATACTGGAACATAGGAGTCTCTGTATCTTGTCATTCCATAAGTTCGTGCGTCTGGCCGCGCACCTGCAGATGCTTCCTGTCCTCGAGAGCGGTGAGGAGACCCTTGTCGGAGGACAGGCGGTAATGGAGGGTGTCATGATGCGGGCGCCCCATAGCTATTGTGTAGCGGTGAGAAAACCAAGCGGCGAAATAGTGACGCAGGAGCACGCTCTGCCGCGGCTCTCCGAACAGTATCCTGTCTTCGGCTGGCCTCTTCTGCGCGGTATTGGAACTCTCGCTCAGGCCATGAAACTAGGTGTTCGGGCGTTGCGGTTCTCGGCCAACGCCGCGATCGACACCGGCAAGGAAAGCACCGGGAAAGAGGAAGTCCCGGGCTGGATGATGGCGCTGAATATCGCGTTTTCGCTTGGATTTTTCATTTTCCTGTACAAGTTCATTCCGCTCTGGATCACCACGGAGATCGGGGGCTGGTTTCCAGCTTTCAATGCACCGGTGCTGTTCAACCTGTCGGATGGAATCATCCGGGTGGTGATTTTTCTGGCTTTCCTGCTGCTCATTTCGCGATGGCGTGATATCCGGCGCGTATTCGAATATCACGGGGCCGAGCATAGAGTGGTATTTAATTTCGAATCTGGGCGGCCGGTGAATATCGAGAATGCGCGCGCGTTTCGCACGTTTCATCCGCGGTGCGGCACGAGTTTTCTCCTGGTGGTGATGGTGATCTCCATCGCCGTGTATGCTCTGGTTCCTGTGGAAGGGTTCCTGGCCAAATTTCTGGCGCGCATTCTTCTGCTGCCGGTTATCGCGGGGCTCAGTTACGAAATGATTCGTTTTGCGGCAAAGCGTCAAGGCGGGTTGTTGTCAGCGTTAACCGCACCCGGCCTTTGGCTCCAGCGCGTGACGACGAAAGTTCCCGACGACCGGCAGACGGAAGTGGCTATCCACGCTCTGGACCGGGCGATGGAGATTGAGAAAGCTCACGGTGGAGAACTGGTGGTAGCTTAAGACGCGACCGGTGCCGCGCCGGCCTTTAACTGGCAATGCAATACGTTCAGAAGCTCGACGAGTTGGAAACCCGCTTTGAGGATCTCACGCGGCAGATGGCCGATCCGTCCGTCATCAACGATCCGGAGAACTACCGCAAGATCGCCAAGACGCATAGTGAACTCACCGAGGTGGTGACACGATACCGCGACTATAAGCGCATCCGGCATAACCTCGACGACGCCCGGCTGATGCTGGCTGAGAGCGACCCCGATCTGCGGCATATGGCGGAGGAGGAAATTGAGGCGCTAGAGCCCGAGATGAGCGGGCTCGAGGAGCAGCTCAAACTCCTGCTGCTGCCGAAAGACCCCAATGATGACCGGGACGTTGTCCTCGAAATTCGCGCCGGCGCGGGGGGAGACGAGGCCAGCCTGTTCGCGGCGGAGATGTTCCGCATGTACGCGAGGTATGCCGAGGCACTGAACTGGCGCGTAGAACTCACCTCTTCGAGTGAATCCGGCGCCGGAGGCGTAAAGGAAGTTATCGCGCTCATCAGCGGCGAAAAGGTCTTCAGCAGGCTCAAATACGAAAGCGGCGTGCACCGCGTGCAGCGGGTGCCGGTAACCGAGCAGCAGGGCCGTATTCATACTTCCACCGTGACAGTGGCCGTACTTCCGGAAGCGGACGACGTGGAAGTTTCGATCGACCCGAGCGACATCCGCATCGATACATTCTGTTCCTCCGGTCCGGGCGGGCAGTCGGTAAACACCACGTATTCCGCGGTGCGCATTACCCACCTGCCCACTGGACTCGTCGTCTCCTGTCAGGACGAAAAGTCGCAGATAAAAAACCGCGCCAAGGCGATGCGCGTGCTGCGCAGCCGCTTATACGAAATCGAGCTACAGAAGCAACTCGCGCAAATCGGCGCCGACCGCAAGAACATGGTGGGTACCGGCGACAGGAGCGAGAAGATTCGCACCTACAACTTCAAAGAGAATCGTGTGACGGATCATCGGATCGGGTTGACGCTTTACCAGCTTGACCAGGTGATCGAGGGCAGGTTGGACCCCATCGTCGACGCTTTAACTACGTATTACCAGACGGAGAAGTTGAAAGAGCAAGCTGCAACGGATGACCGTTCAAACGGCGCTGCTCCAAGGCGCTAAGATTCTGGACGACTCGGGCATACCCGCCGCGCGGCTCACCGCCGAGGTTCTGCTGTCTCATGCCCTCGGCCGGGAACGCACATACCTCTATAGTTACCCTGAAGCCGATATCGGCGATCTCGCCTGGCTCCACTACGGCCGCTATCTGCATGAGCGGCTCCAGGGCAAACCCACGCAGTACATCACTCGCAAGCAGGATTTTTTTGGACGTGAGTTTCGCGTTTCTCCCGATGTATTGATTCCGCGCCCGGAGACCGAGCACGTCATCGAGCAGGTGCTGGCGCTGAACCCCCACCCCTCGCGAATCGTGGACGTTGGGTGCGGTTCCGGCGCCATCGCCGTCACACTGAGTCTCGAACTGGGCTGTGTGGTGTTTGCGACGGATATCTCGCCGGCGGCGGCCGCCGTCGCCCGCGCCAATGCTGCGGCTCTTGGCGCTACAGTGCACATTGTGGTGTGCGATCTGCTGGCGCCGGTCGGGGCATGCGAGTGCGACCTGGTTGTTTCCAATCCACCTTACGTTCCCAAATCACAGCTGGAAAGCCTGCAGCGGGAAGTTCGCGACTATGAACCGGTTACCGCTCTATTGGCGGGAGAAGCTGGAACCGAATTCTACGAACGGCTGGCCGACGAGGGCAAGCGTGTGCTGCGCCCCGGCGGCTATATTGTGCTGGAACTGGGTTTCAGCTTCTCCGAGCCGGTCCGGTCCATCTTCCAGCACGGATGGGACCACATCAGCGTCCTGCCCGATCTCGCGGGCATTCCACGCGTCTTCGCCGCGCGGCGCACGCGATAACCCGGATCCCTCAGGTCCTGAAACGGCGGGTCAGGAGAGGCACGGAAACCAGTGCCACACCTATCGCCAGATAAACGTTGGATTCCGGCAGCAATCCGAAGGCAGCCGTCAGAGGCAAATCAGTAAATTGAGAGACCGGATTCCAATTCAGAAGACCGGCGGTACTGCTTCCAGCCACCGCGAGCACACCAGCGGCAATCACTAACAGCTTTTTCACTACTTCCTCCGAGTTGACCAGGTACTGCAGAACTATGTTCGGGATCCTGTTTTTTGTTTAGTCTTCAGCCCGATACTCCACCATTGTAAGACAATCTGGCCGAACCGTCAAAGTTATGGTGTTTGTAACTATGTACTTAGCTGGACTGTTGGGACCTGCTCGCCGGCGCATATGCAATTATGAAAGAGAGCCCGGAGGAACACGGCAAACTTGCGAAAAATCCTACTTCTGCTGACGTTGCTCGCTGTTTCCGGAGCTTTCGTATGGATATGGACCCGCCGGTCCGCACCACCGGAGGTACCGTTCGTGCAGGTGAAACGCGGCACCTTGGTGGACATGCTGGCGACCAACGGAAAGGCCGATCCAGCGGAGTGGACGGCGGTGCATGCGCAAAAGGCCGGTCCCGTGAAGCGTGTCCTGGTGCAACAGGGACAGGTGGTGGCACAAGGAGCGCCGCTGGTGGAATTAGAATCCATCGATGCCGTGACCAATCTCGCCGCGGCAGAGGCTCGCGCGCGGCAGGCAAGCGCTGAACTTGAAATCCGTCAAAAGGGCGGGAGCGCTACGGAGTTGGCTGCTATCGAAAGCTCGATGAAGGAAGCGCGTCTGGAGGAGCGGGTAGCGCGGCGCGAATACGAATCTCTCGAAAGGCTCCAAGCGAAAAAGGCGGCAACGGCCCAGGAGGTGGCCGTGGCGCGCGACCGCCTGAAGCAGGCTGAAGCCGCAATCGAGGCTCTCGACCGGAAGCGGGCGTCGCTCGTAGTAGAGAGCGACATCGCGGTTGCCAAAGCTCGTGCACGCGATGCACAGATAGCGCTCGATGCTGCACGGCGTCGCCTGGAGCAGAGCACAATCCGCTCTCCCATTAGCGGAACGGTATACAGTTTGAGCGTTCGCGTGGGGGCATTCGTCAGTCCCGGCGATGAACTGGCGCGCATCGGGAAACTGGACAAGATGCGCGTGGAAATCTACGTGGATGAACCGGAACTCGGCAGAGTGCGCGTGGGTCTGCCGGTTTCCATTACCTGGGATGCCAGACCCGGGCAGACATGGACCGGCAAGGTGGAAAGGGTTCCGACCGAAGTGGTCACTTTGGGAACCCGGCAGGTGGGTACGGTGATCGCTGTCGTGGACAATGCGAACGGCGAGTTATTGCCTGGCACGAATGTAAACGCCGCGATACGCTCGCACGTGGTGGAAAACGCGCTCATCATCCCGAAGGAAGCGCTACGCCGCCGCGAGCAGGAAAACGGTGTGTTCGTGCTGCAGGATGGCCGCGTACAGTGGAGACCGGTGGAGATTGGCGCATCGAGCGTCACGGAAGTCCAGGTTATGGCCGGACTAGGTGAGGGAGACCGCGTCGCTCTGGCTACCGAACGCCCACTACAGGAGGGGGAACCGGTCAACCCTGTTTCGTAATGCGGCCGTTTCGCAGCCGTTCGGCCACAAGCTCGCACATTGTGGAGACATCACGAACCTGGACGACATCGAAACCGGCGGCGCGTCCGCTTCTGATTCCAGGTTCGGAATCTTCAACCACCAGTGGGCGCCGTGCCTGCACTCTTTCGGCCGCCAGCAGGTAGGGTTCCGGCGCAGGCTTGTGGCGGGTGACATCTTCCCCGCAGATCACGGCATCGAAATAACGCCGCAGCCCTCCGGTTTCCAGCAGCGGCTCCACTTCACTTCTGGCGCTGGAGGACACCACCCCCAGTTTGTAATGGCCGGCGCTCTTGAGAAATCCGGCGAGGCCGGGGGCGAACGGCGGAGCGGCCAGCATCCTTTCGCGAAACATCGCTTTCTTAGCCGGGTATAGTGCCCATAGCTTTTCGGGGTCAGCCGGAGGATCGCTGTGGGAAGCCATCCATTCCACGGCCTCGCGATCGGTGATCCCCACCAGTTCCTTCAAGTAAGAGTCCCAATCCAGCCTCACACCGAATGGCGCCGTCACATCGCGCCAGCAGGTGAAGTGCACGGGTTCACTATCAACCAGCACGCCATCGAAATCAAAAAGAATGGCATCATAGACGGACATTACGTCCAGTGTACGATGACGTCTTCATCGCGAGCGCTGCCGTGACCGTGACGGGGTGGAGCCAGCGGGCGTTGTGCGGGCGGGTTTCACTCGAATTTTCGATACGCTGCTTTGGATGCGAGCGAGGTCGCCGGTGTCCGTGGTGTATTGCCTTCTGGGAAGGGTCTGAATCTCCGCCTGCACGGCTTTCACACGGTTCCCGGGGTTCGGATGGCTCGACAGAAATTCGGGGCCGCGGCTGCCGCCTTCGGCTTCCAGCTTTTCAAAAAAGCGGGCCATCTCAATCGGGTTGTAACCGGCGCTGGACATGATACGAGTTCCCAGAAGGTCCGCATCACGTTCCGCGCTGCGGGAGAACTTCATCATCACCGAATTCGCTCCGATACCAATGCCAAGTTGCGTTAGCTGGTCCATCATCGATCCACCGCGCCCCAGCACGCCGCTCAGAATCATTGCCGGAATCTGTACCGCGTTCGCTTTCGAGACCTGGTTGGTGCCGTGGCGCAGAGCCACGTGTGCAATCTCATGGGCCAGCACGCCCGCAAGTTGCGCCTCGTTTTCAGCGGCCAGGATCAAGCCCGTGTGCACAAACGCCGGTCCGCCCGGCAGGGCAAAAGCGTTGATACTCTCGTCTGCTACCACTTCGAAAGAGTAGGGAAAATCTCCCGCTTGGGGTTGTGAAGCCAGCCGCCGGCCGATCTTCCGGATGTAGTCGTTGATGCCCGCGTCTTTGACGATGGGCATCTGCTGACGAACCTGGGCCGCAGCTTCCTTCCCAAGCTGCACATCCTGTTCCTTCGAAAAAAGGTTCCATCCCGGTTTCAGGTCGCGGGCGTCGAGGAGCGCCGGCCAAACCAGGCTCGAAAGAAGAATTAACGAAAACAGCCGTCGTTGCAAGTGACACCCTCCCAGCCATGCTAGATGCACGTGCATTTCCAATCGTTGCACAAACTGCCTATTCGGTATAATAATCAGCATGTTGACGCCTACTGAATACATATGGCATAACGGCCGGTTCATCGGCTGGAATGATGCAAAAATCCACGTGTTGTCTCATGTCGTAAGCTACGGCAGCTCGGTGTTTGAGGGCATCCGTTGTTATGCGACACCATCAGGTCCCGCGATTTTCCGTGTGCGGGAGCATGTGCGGCGGATGATCGATTCCGCCAAAATTTACCGGATGGACAACCTCGGCTACAACGCCGGGCAATTGGTGGATGCCATGGTGGAGCTCGTACGCGTCAACAAGCTCGATGCCTGCTACATCCGGCCGATCATACTTCGCGGGTATGGTGAAGTAGGCGTGCATGCCGGGAATAACCCCCTCGAGGTTTACATCGCCTGCTGGGAGTGGGGAAAGTATTTGGGCGAAGAAGCACTGGCGCAAGGTGTGGACGTCTGCATCTCCAGTTGGAATCGGCTGGCTCCAAACACCCTTCCCGCACTGGCCAAGGCGGGGGCCAACTACATGAACTCGCAACTGATCCGCATGGAGGCCCAGATCAACGGCTACTCGGAAGGCATCGCTCTGGATGAGGCGGGGTATGTCAGCGAAGGCTCGGGAGAGAATATCTTCGTTGTGCGCGACGGCAGGATCCTGACGCCGCCTCTCGGCGCTTCGGTATTGCCCGGCATCACGCGCGATAGCGTCATCAAGCTGGCCGAAGGTCTGGGCTTGCCGGTCATTGAAACCATTGTGCCGCGGGAAATGCTTTACATTGCCGACGAGGTGTTCTTCACCGGCACAGCAGCCGAAATTACTCCCATACGTTCCATTGATCGCATCGTTATAGGATCCGGCAAACGCGGGCCGGTCACCGAAAAGCTTCAGCAGGAATTCTTCGAGGTCATCAACGGGAAGAAACCGGACTCCTATGGGTGGCTCACAAAAGTGAGCGCAGGACAACCGGTAGCGGCGAATTGAATGGAACCCGCAGATGCGATCCGGCAATCACCTCCCCCGAGATATTCACCGGGATCGCACCTGCTTAGGATCTTACTGTAGTTCTATCAAGGCGCAGACAATAGTTCCAGTCGAAATCGCTTGTTTATATCAGTTTCCAACAGCTTTTTATTCTCGATTTCTCTGGTATTTAGCCGTGTGAGCCTGTGAGAAAGTTGTGCAAAAATCACAATGCCTGAAAATTGTAGAGGTATAGATAGTACGACCGGCGCCGTTATAGAGATCTCTTTCGACCGGGTGATTCAGTCGGTTGATCACGTGATCGGCAACGGCAGCACGCATTCCTACATTTCCGCTGGCTGGATTGACCTTCAAGTGAATGGCTTCGCCGGAGTGGACTACAACACTCCCTCGACTCCGCACGAGGAAATTGCGCGTTCGATTCGCATTCTGCATTCCACCGGCATTACGCGGTTTCTTCCGACCGTAATCACCGGCGCTCCGGACGACATGGCAGGGGCGCTCGGCAACCTGGCCCGAGCCAGGGAGAGCCTGGAGGAAGGGCCGGCGATGGAGGGTTTTCACGTCGAAGGACCGCACATCTCACCGGAAGACGGACCGCGCGGCGCCCATCCCAAGGTCTGGGTTCGAAAACCGGATCTGGATGAGTTCCGCCGCTGGCAGGACGCCGCGCAGGGAAACGTACGCCTGGTGACGCTATCGCCGGAGTGGCCCGAAGCCGTGCGCTATATCGAAGCCCTGGTGCGCGAAGGAGTCGTCGTCAGCATCGGACACACGAAAGCCGGACCACGGGAAATTGCCGACGCTATTAGCGCTGGAGCGACCTTGTCAACGCACATCGGAAATGGTGCGCACGCGGTGATGCAACGCCACCCCAACTATATCTGGGAACAACTGGCCGAAGACCGGCTGACCGCGGGCTTTATCGCCGATGGAATTCATCTCGGGGCG
>CAADGY010000081.1 GCA_900696665.1 uncultured Acidobacteriota bacterium | reverse complement strand
GGAAGTACTGGCCACTTGGGACATTCGGAGGTTGTATCGCCCTGGGAGTTCGGCGATTTGGGAGTGACACGGTAAGTGGCTGACCCACGGTCTTCCCGGCTTCATGGATAGAGTTGGAAGGCCTGCGCGCGCCCTTCTGCATCGCAATAGCCAGACCGGGCCTCCTTGACGCGGGGTGTTTCCTTTCGACAATCACGCTTGATTGCGCGTGGAACGCATTTCATCTTCGCGAGTGCTCCATAGTAGTATTCTTGTTCAACAAGCAGACCGACCAACGCGGTTTGTCGCCGTTCCGCTCATTGGCATTGATCGCCGGGTCCGCACACAGCCACAAGAGAGCAACTGGGGTTTGCAGCCTCCAACGGAAAGGTTCATGACCCACGGAGCAGCCAGATCTTCTTGCCGAACGTTGTGGTAATTGTGGTATCGGGAAACCAGCAGCCGGCGAAAGCCTGGACTATTTCGGACGTCACGTTTAAAGCAATTGTTCCTGCGTGCCCGCGGGATAGGTAACCGATTTCCCGTCCACTCTCGCAAATGACGTCATAGTGTGCGGGTTCGCCTTGGCCGCGCTCATGATGTGATCCACCCGATAGCCACGCGCCACCAGGGCATCCGAAATCAGCGAGCGGTGGCAGCGCCACGGCACAGCCTCAGCGCACATGATGGCGAGAGGTTCGCGAGCTGCCGCCACGGTTAACGCATTCAGAGCAGACTCAAACTCAGGCGTCTGCATGTAGTCTGCAAAGCCCCGAAACGACGCGTTGCGCCAACCCAGGTTCGGAGAATCCTTATGAGGATGCCGCAAGCCCCCGAGGGCTTTCATGTGCTCGTAGCCGATGCCGGTGTCGCGCAGTGACCGCTCCAGCGCCTCGCGATTGTACTGCGGATTATGGCGCGATTTGGGAATCGTGCGAACGTCGATGAGCCGCGTTATGCCGTGGGCCTTCAGCATTTCGATCAGCGCATCCACGGGTCTCGTGGAATGCCCGACCGTCCGGATGCGCGGCTTTCCCATATCGCCATTTTCGATCACGGAGGCCTGTTCCCGCTCATGGGTGATGCCGTGGCCGGCCAATGTGAGGTACCCTTCTGCTGAATGCCTGGAACAAGGAGGCTAACTTGGTAGATCGCAGAAGTTTCGTTGCCGCGGCAGCCGCGGGCCTGGGGTCTTCGCGTCCCGCGCCGGGAAAGCCTGTGCGGGAGAAGCCCCTGGTTTCGACTTTCTGGGGTACGCAGTATTACGACGAAAGCGAGCGCGGCCAACTTGCCGGCGTGCTCCAATCGCGCAACCCATTCCGCTACTACGGGCACGGCAGCGAAGCTCCGCAGAAGGCGGCGACCTTCGAAAAGGAATTCGCCGCGCGCATCGGGACGCGGTTTGCGCTCGCGGTCGCAACCGGGACGGCCGCACTCGACACGGCGATAGCGGCGCTCGACATCGGCCCGGGCGACGAAGTGATCCTGCCGGCATGGACGTTCGTCTCCTGCTACAACACCATCGTCCTGGCCGGCGCCTTGCCCGTCTTCGCCGAGGTGGACGAATCGTTTAACATCGACCCGGACGACATCGAGCAGCGCATCACGCCCGCCACGCGGCTCATCATGGCGGTGCACCTGCGCGGCAACGCCTGCGACATGGATCGCATTATGGCCATAGCCCGGAAGCGGAACATCAGAGTGCTGGAGGACGCGGCGCAGAGCATGGGCGCCTCATACAACGGCCGGCCGCTCGGGTCAATCGGGGACGTGGGAATGTTCAGCCTTCAGCCCAGCAAGCCCATTGCGGCCGGCGAAGGCGGCATCGTAACGATGAATGATCCGCTGCTCTACGAGCGTGCGGTCCGCTATCACGACGTCGGCGGCTGCCGCCCCTATCACGAGAAGATCCTCGGCACGCCCGCGCTCGAAGGTTTCCCGGGCACCAACCTGCGAATGAACGAATGGACAGCGGCGGTGGCCCTGGCGCAACTGCGGAAACTCGACGGCATCCTGGCCACCGTGCGGACACACTCGCGGCGCGTCTACGACGGCATCCGCGATCTGCCCGGAATCCGCTTCCGTTTGCGCCCCGATCCTGAGGGAGAACTCGGCGCCGTCGTCTTCATCCGGTTCGATGACAAGCCACGGTGCGACCGCTTCGTCGCGGCGATGAAAGCCGAGGGTGTACCCGTCACACGCCCCGGCAGCGCCGCCATTCTGCCGGCCGTTCCCTTCATCGAAAAGAAAATCGCGCCGCGGCGGAACTGGCCGACCTTCACCACCGGGCGCGGCAGGTCGATTTCGTATGGCGCCGGCATCTGCCCGCGCAGCATCGACATCGTGGCGCGTTTTGCCGGCCCTTCGATTGACCCGAAGTACACGCGCGCCGACATAGACGATATCGTCGCCGCTGTACGCAAGGTCTATCCCAATGTGCGGTGAGCCAGCCCCGCCCCTACCTTGAATAATCCGCCAGCATAATATCTCCGCCACTGCGGTCGATCTGTGTGTACAGGATCCACTGCTGATCGGGTGAAATGGCGAATGCGGAGTCGGCGATGGAAGGAGCTTTTTCCATGGTGAAGACCAGTCTCTTATCTCCGCCGTCGAGGTTCACGGAATAGATGGCCGCTTGCGGATCGTTCGCGTCCTGGTCCACGAAGAAGATCCGGTCGCGGGTCAACGCCCAATAGCCCCAATATCCGGCCTTGAGTGAAGGCAACACCACGCGCTCCTGGCCCGAAGCCAGGGCGCGCCGCACCAGGCCCGGTTCGCCTGGGCCTTTGGCGAAGTAGATATGCCGCCCATCGGCAGATTCCATCGCGCAGAATCCGCCGTCCTGCGTCACCTGCTGCTTCTGTACGCCGTCGATGGAGGTCCGCCACACCTGCCATTGCCCGGAACGGTTCGATGCGAAATACACCCACTTGCCGTCGCGGGACCAACTGGCAACTACGTCTTCCGATGGCTCTCTGGTCAGATGATGTGTGTTGCCGCCTTCGGGGCGTATCAGGAAGATATCGGACTGCCCTTGGGGCCGTGAATCAAACGCGATCCACGACCCGTCGGGGGACCATCGCGGCGTTCCTGTCAGGGGCCCGCCGAAACGGGTCAGTTGGAGCGGGTCGCGCCCATCGGCATCGCTCACCCAGATCTCATTGCTGCCGGAACGGTTGGAGCGAAAGGCGATGCGCTGGCCATCCGGCGAAAAGGACGGGCTTGAATCGTAATACGTGGAGACGATATAACTCTGCGCGGGGCCGCCGGCCAGAGGCGCGCGCCAGATGTTGGCGTCCACCGAAATCTGGGAATAGGCCAGCATCTTGCCGTCCTTCGAGTACACCGGCTCGGTGGCATTCTCACCCATGCCGGGGAGTCTCGAAAGAACCGCACCTCCCTGCACGGAGATCCGCCACAGATTCAGAGCGCCGGTCCGGTCCGAGGAGAACAGGATGCTTTGCGCATGCGCGTCCCAGGTCTGGCTTTGGATCGACCGGTTGTCGAACGTAATCCGCCGTGTCTCGCCATTCCGGAGCGAGGCCAGGTAAACATCGGCTACACCCCTGCTCGGCGCCCTCAGGAAAGAGACCCATTTCCCGTCGGGCGAGAAAGCGGGATTGCTGTCGCCGAGCACTTTCTCCGGCGGATGCGTCAAACGCTTCTTGCCGCCATCCACAACCGAGAGCGAAAAGATACTGAACGGCTCCTCGGGCACGGATTTGTCGGCAACCGCCAGCCACTTGCCGTCGGGAGACCAGTCCAGGTGCCGTCCTACCGCTTCAAACCGCATCGGGTAGACCTCGGCGATCTTGCGATGAACCCCGCCATCGGCAGGCGACACGAATACGGCTGTTTCCTTCGGTGACGTTCGCAGGAAGGCGATCTGTTTGCCGTCGGGCGACCACACCGGGCTCAAGTCCTCCGCCGGATCGGTAGTCAGCCGCATTTGCTCACCAGTGGCGAGGGTTCTCACGTAAATGTCGGAGTTCCTGCTTTCCTCCCTGCGCCAGACATAAACGATCTTTTCGCCGTCGGGTGAAAAGTAAGGCTGCGTTTCCACGCCCGGAAAGGTCGTCACCGGCGTTACGAAAGGTAGTTCCACTTTCCGGCTGGAGGCGAGATAGGAACGAACCAGCGGCGCCAGCGCGAATACCAGCAGCACAGCCGCGATCGCGACCGCTACCCACAGCGTGCGGCGGTTCCCAGCTTCCGGCGCCGGGCTGCTGCGCGGCCGTTCGAGCCGTGCCAGCACGGTGGCGCCGTTCAGGTGCCGCTCAATGTCCTCCTGCAATGCCTTTACGGAAGGGTATCGTTCACCCGGATGCTTTCGAATGGCCTTCAGAATGATCGCGTCCAGGTCGCCTTCGAGCTTGTGGGCCTCGACCGGCGGCGGTGGCGGCTGGCCGGCCAGAGTATCCGCGGCCGCCGTACTGGTAGTTCCGCCTCCTCCCGCGACGGCCGTACTGGGTTTTTCCGGATCTTTTTCGCAGATAGCCTGCATCAACTCGAGCGGCGTTCCCCTCTTCAGGTGGTACGGGCGGCGTCCGGTAAGCAACTCGTACAACACCACGCCGAGAGCATAGACATCGGTGGCCACCGTTACCGGCTCTCCCTTGATTTGCTCGGGACTCGCGTAATCCGGCGTCATCAGGCGCATCATGGAACCGGTAACGCTGATCGGCTGGGACGAGAAGTCCGGGTCCAGGATCTTGGCGATACCGAAGTCGAGCAGCTTGAGAACGCCGCCGGCGTCCACCAGAACGTTGTTCGGCTTGATATCGCGGTGGACGATGCCCTTTTGGTGCGCGAATTCGATCACCGAGCACAAGGTTACGAACAGACGCAGGCGGTCTTCTGTGGAGAGTCCGCGCGCGTCGCAATACTCATCGATAGGCCGGCCTTCGATGAATTCCATCACGAAGTAGGGCAATCCATCGCCGGTACTGCCGCCGTCCAGGAACCTGGCGATATTCGGATGATGGAGATTCGCTACGATTTCGCGCTCATGGCTGAAGCGGCGGAGCACGAAACTGCTGTCGGCGCCCGGCTTCAGTACCTTCACGGCCACCGGTTTGCGGTCGGGATCGTCTTCGCGGTAACAGCGGTACACCGCACCCATGCCGCCCTGCGCGATACGCTCGACGATGAAGTAGGGACCAATCCTGCGGAGCGGCTCGGTTTCAATAGAAGAAGACGAAAGACTGAACTTTTTCCCGCCGGCGGGAGATTCCATCAGATCGCCGGCCTCCTCGTATGCGGCGATCAGCGATTCCACTTCAGCTCGCATCCCGGGGTCGGCCCCACACACCGTATCGAGAGAGTTGTTCCGGGTTTGGGGTTCCAGTTCAAGCGAAGTGGCGAGAATCTCTTTAACCTGCCGCCATCGCTCAGGTGTCACCCGACTCCCTCCCGCTGATGTTCCGGTAGAGCCATGCCTTCGCGACAGCCCAGTCGCGCTTTACAGTGGCGGGGGAAATCTTGAGGACTTCAGCGGTCTCTTCAATCGACAGCCCCGCGAAAAAGCGCAACTCGACGATCTGGCTTTGCTGCGGGTCGATTTTGGCAAGGTCATCCAGGGCATCGTCGAGCGCCACCACGTTGAGGTCCCGCTTTTCGGGTGCGCCGATGGCCTCATCAAGGGAGAGCTTACAGGCGCCCGCACCCCGTTTCAGCGTTTGGTGGCTGCGCGCGTAGTCGACGAGGATGCGGCGTATCAGTTGGGCGGCGACACCGAAAAAATGGGCGCGGTTCTGCCACTTCACGTTGCGCTGGTCCACCAGCCGGAGGTAAGCTTCGTGAACCAGTGCCGTGCTCTGCAAAGTATGATCGGAGCGCTCCCGGCGCAGGTACCTGCCCGCCAGACGCCGCAGTTCGCCATAAACGAGAGGCGTCAGGTCCTCGAGCGCCTGCTGATCGCCCTTGCCCCAGTTGACGAGCAGCCGCGTGACATCCTGTTGTGGTGAACTCAACCGGATAAATTATACCGGATTGAAGGCCCCGGCTAAAATGTCAAACCGATTAAAAACTCCCACTGGTCCCTGTTTGAGCGGAAAATATTCAGCGAGTCCAGGAAGTTCTCACTTCCCCATCGGGTGTAGCGGATTTCGGGTGAGATGCGGATCACTGGCGCGTGCAGTTCCAGGCCCGCGCCCAGGACGAAACCCT
Source organism: uncultured Acidobacteriota bacterium (assembly GCA_900696665.1). GTDB lineage: Bacteria > Acidobacteriota > Terriglobia > Bryobacterales > Bryobacteraceae > CAADGY01. The sequence goes on along the minus strand of CAADGY010000081.1, from coordinate 19,558 downwards.
GGCCGGACTTGTCTCTCAGTTCCGCCGGGTCGCTGGTGGTGGACTTCCGGTCGCCGGTAACCGTTTGAAAAGTCTCCACTGTGAACTGCTTCACGTCGCTCAGGCGGTGGAAGGAGACGCCTCCCAGAACGAACGGGCGGGCCAGTATCCCCGGTGCGCGATATTTCAGCAATAGGGGGAACTCCCAGGAGTTGGCTGTCGTTCCGGAGTGGAACGAGAGGCTCGCGGTGCTTCCACTCGAAGTGTAGCTCAGGCGCTTGTACAGGGCGTCGAATTCGATGCCTAACCCGAAAGGGAGACGCAACTCAGCCGTGGGTCCAATCGTGTACCAGCGCGTAGCCGAGGAGAATTCTCTGGCTGGACTCGGGGCTCGCGCGATGTCGAAGGCGTCACTCAGGGGTACGCCGCCCTTTACACCAAATACAAACTGCCCAAAAGCCGGAAAGCTGAGCAGAAGAAGCATGCAAAGCCGGTGCATTCCTTTAATTCTACCGTGCCACGGACAATACCCAGCCAACGCAATTGCCTACACTTCCGCATAGTGTATATCCCAAAAACCGGATTCGTGTTCCGGGGGCGGGTTTGTCTGCGGAGCGAAACGGCTGTATTCTTCTGTTAAGGGCAGCTAAGGGCAGCGCTCTGCCGTGGCAGCAGACGTGCAACGCTTTCCATGGCAGAATAGTTGTACCTGTAAACGGTGGGCGGACTTCGGCGGTGAGGGAGTTAAAAGACCAACTCGTCAACGCACTTCTGGTCGTATTGACGGCCGCTGCTGTTATTTCCGCCGCCTTGAATTTTCAACAGCAGAAGAAGGTAAAGTTACCCGACGACGGAGCCATCTGGGTGGACCGGAACGGGCAGGTGGAGGCGCTCCACATCGTTCCCGGCAGCCCGGCGGACAACCGCGGCTTACGAGCGGGCGATGTCATCGTCGCGATCAATGGCGCCCCGGTCCGGAACGCACTCGATGTCACCCGGATCCTGGTGGGAATCGGGGGATGGCGCTCGGCGGACTATCTCATCCACCGGCAGGGGGTGGAGGTCAAGATTCCCGTCATTTTGGGAGAGCGCGAGCCGCAGGGCGCCACCTACTACCAATATCTTGTCGCGCTGGCCTATATCTCCATTGGCCTGTTCGTTTATTTCCGGCGCGGCGGTGCTCCAAAAGCGCGTCATTTTTATATTCTCTGCCTAGCCTCTTTTGTTCTTTTCGCCTTTCATTACACCGGCAAATTAAACAATTTCGACAAGGTGATTTACTGGGGCAACGTCACGGCGGGAGTGCTGGCGCCCACCATTTTCCTGCATTTCTGCCTCACGTTCCCGGAACCGCGGAGGTGGTGCCGCAGCCGCTGGCGAATCGCTCTGTTGTACGTGCCGGGCCTTCTGCTGATTGCCGCCTATGTGGGCTTCTCGTCCGGAACCATCCGAATCGCCGTGTCCCTGGTGGAAGTCCGGTGGATGCTCGACCGGCTGTGGCTGCTGCTCATGGCGGGGCTCTATCTGACAGGCACCCTTGTGCTGACCTTTCAGTATCACTCCCGCCGGGAAGATCCGATTGTGCGCCAGCAGCTTAAATGGCTGCGCAACGGCGCGCTGTTCGGAGTCGTTCCCTTTACGCTGTTCTACGTCCTGCCGTATGCCCTCGGCGCGGTGCCCGGCAAAGTAATGGACGCGATGGTGTTTTCACTTCTGCTGGTGCCACTCACCTGGGCCTACGCCATTCTGCGCTACCGGCTGATGGATGTGGATGTCATTTTCCAGCAGGGCTATGTCTACACGGCCGCAACCCTGTCCGTAATCGCGATTTTTTATGCGCTGATTCTGTCCGTGTGGGGCCGCATGGAGGAATTGAACTCCACCGCGCTGGTGTCCCTGCTGCTGATTGCGACCTTCATCTTTCAGCCGATCCGGAAATGGCTGCAGGAACAGTTCGACCGCTATATCTTTTACAAGGACCGCTACGACTACCGCCGCACTTTGATAGAGTTCGCCCGCGAACTCGGCTCGGAAACCGACCTGGATGCCACCTTGAACTCCGTAGCAGACCGGCTGCGGCGGACGCTTTCGATCCAGCACATCGCGTTCTTTCTGCTCGGCGAGGAGGATGGGCGTTTCTACCTGAAGATGAGCACCGGCCGCGTGCCTCGCAATGGGCAGCTTTCTACCGCAGACCTGGACCTGAGTTTCTTGTCGGCGGAGCCTGGCAAACCCTATCTGTTCTTCGAACGTACGCGGCACGCGCTGGACGTGGTTTCCACCCACTGGCCTGCCTCGGTGCGAGACACGATTGCCAACCTCGACCTGACTTACTATCTGCCATGCCAGGTTCGGGGCCGCACGATCGCCTATATCGGAGCGAGCCGGACGGAAGAAGACGACTTTCTTCCCAGTGACGACATCGAACTGCTGCAAACGATTTCGGGTTATGTCGGAATCGCCGTTGAAAATGCGCGGCTGTACCGGACTTTACAGCGCAAAGTGGACGAATACGAGCGGCTGAAGGAATTCAGCGAGAATATTGTCGAATCCATAAATGTCGGAATCCTCGCCGCCGACCTGGCGGACCGGGTGGAAAGCTGGAATACCCAGATGGAGAGGCTTACGGGGATTCCGCGCGAGTACGCCGTGGGCCGCACGCTGACGGAGTTGATTCCGAGGGACCTCTGCGAGCGGTTCGATAGCGTCCGCGGCGAAACGGGCATTCATCACATCTACAAGTTCGCGTTGCGCGTACATTCCCTGCCGGCCCAGGTTGCGGAGCGTGCCGCCGGTGCATATGCGGGCGGGGGCACTAACGGCAACGGATCCGGCACATACGAAGGCGCACCGGCCGGCGCGGCCGGGGCCGCTGACGACGCCATCCTGAACATCGCCGTCGCTCCGCTGGTTTCGCGCGATCTGGAGCAGATCGGCCGCCTGATCATCTTCGACGACATCACGGACCGGACGGAGCTGGAGCAGAAGCTGGTGCAGGCAGACAAACTCAGCTCGATCGGCTTGCTGGCCGCCGGGGTCGCACACGAGGTGAATACGCCGCTGGCGGTTATCTCGACCTATGCTCAGATGCTGGCCAAGCAGATTCCGGGCGACGATCAGAAATCGAAGCTGCTCGACAAAATCGCCAAGCAGACGTTCCGGGCGAGCGAGATCGTCAACTCGCTCCTCAATTTCTCGCGCACCTCCACCACCTCCTACGACGAGGTGGATCTGAACAAGGTTCTGCGGGAAACCGTGGCCCTGCTGGAACATCAGCTCGAGAAAGCGGGCGTCAGCGTGAGCCTGCAACTGGAGGACGGAATGCCCGCGATTCGCGGCAATACCGGAAAACTTCAGCAGGTGTTTCTGAACCTGGTTCTGAATGCGCGCGACGCGATGAATTCCGGAGGCGTGCTCAGCATCCGGAGCTGGAGCGGTCGGGGACTGGCCCGCGTCGATGTTTCCGATACCGGCCAGGGAATCGCCTCCGAAAACCTGCCGCGCATTTACGATCCTTTTTTCACCACGAAGGCCTCGCGAAAAGGAACCGGTCTCGGTCTATCGGTCACCTACGGTATTGTGAAGGAGCATGGCGGTTCCATTGAGGTCCATAGCGAAGTTGGCATCGGCACGCGCTTCCACCTCGAGTTCCCTCTTTCGAGGAAGCCGGTAAATGTCTGAACACACGGCGCTCGACGTACTCTCGCCTCCCAAACATAAAGGCCGCATTCTGGTAGTCGACGACGAAGCCGACATCCGCGAGAGCCTGGAGACACTGCTGACGCTCGAAAACTACCAGGTGGATTTAGCCGTCAACGGGATCGATGGTCTCCGGAAGATGGAGAATACCGCCTACGACCTGGTATTGCTGGACCTGATGATGCCGGACCGCTCCGGCATGGAGGTGCTGAAGGAGGTCCGGGAACGCGATACCGAGACGCCGATCTTCATGATCACCGCCTACGGCTCGGTGGAGGTTGCCGTCAGCGCCATCAAGTCCGGCGCGAACGATTATTTCCCGAAGCCCTGGGATAACGAAAAGCTGCTGATTGAGATCGAGGGGATGATCGCACGCGGGCGGCTGGAGCGGGAAAATACCCAGCTCAAGCGCGTGTTGAAGCAGCGGTACAGCTTCCCCAACATTGTGGGTAAGAGCGACCGCATGCTGCGTGTGCTCGACCTGGTTACGCAAGTGGCGCCCAGCCGGACCACGGTTCTGATCACCGGGGAAACCGGCACGGGAAAGGAGTTGATCGCCAAAGCGATTCATGCGAACTCACCGCGCGCCGATAACATGTTCTTCGCGGTAAACAGCGGCGGGCTGCCCCCCGACCTTCTCGAATCCACCTTGTTCGGCCACGTGAAAGGCGCCTTCACAAGCGCAGTAACGTCGCAAAAGGGGTACTTCGAGATCGCCAATCGGGGCACAATCTTTTTTGACGAAATCGGGACCATCAGCCTGGAGACGCAAACGAAACTGCTGCGCGTCATCCAGGAGCGGGAGTTCCGGCCGCTCGGATCCACCGAGATCGTACGTGTCGATGTCCGGATCATCGCCGCTACCAACGCGGATTTAAAGAGACTGGTGGAAGAAGGACGATTCCGGGAGGACCTGTACTACCGGCTGAACGTGATCAACGTTCCCCTGCCGCCGCTGCGTGATCGCAAGGAAGACATTCCCTTGCTCATCCGGCATTTCTTCGACCGGTACTGCCGGGAGAACGAGCGGTTTCTCGATCCGGCGGGACATTCGGTGCTCGAGTTCGAGCCGGACGCCATGCAGATCCTGATAGATTACAACTGGCCTGGGAACGTCCGCGAACTGGAAAATGCCGTCGAACGCGCGGTGGTGCTGGCTTCCGGGCCGTCCGTGACCGTTGATGTCCTGCCGGACCAGTTGTTGCAGGCCGGCGGCGTTCGCATCCGCCGCGACGACAAGGGCTACCTTCCACCCGACGCAAGCCTGTTCGAGATTGTGGCGGATTTCGAGCGGCGCAAGATCATTGAAGCTCTGGAAGGCGTCAACTGGAGCCAGACGGAAGCCGCCGAACAACTTCATATTCCGTTGTCCACACTGAACCAGAAGATCAAGCGCCTGAATATCGAAATCCGCAAGAAGGCTTGACACGCGGAAGTGCGCAGGGCTGTGAAAAAATAATCTTCACAACATGTCGAAGTACCTACTCATGTGTCTCGTACTTGTTTCTCCGGTTGAAGCGCAGGAACGTTCCACAGCCCGCTCCATGGTGGTCACTACCCAGGGCATCGTAGCCACTGCCCAGACGCTCGCGTCGCAGGCGGGCGCCCAGGTGCTGGCGCGCGGCGGTTCCGCCGTGGACGCCGCGATTGCGGCGAATGCAACGCTCAGTGTCGTCGAGCCGATGATGAACGGCATGGGCGGGGATCTTTTTGTCATCTATCGCGAGGCGAAAACCGGAAAGCTGTACGGTTTGAACGCCAGCGGATGGGCTCCGAAGGCGCTCACGGTGGAGTACCTGAAGAGTAAGGGCATTACAAAAATGCCCGAACTGGGCATGAATTCCGTCACGGTTCCAGGTTGTGTCGATGGATGGGAGAAGCTGCACAAGAGATTCGGGCGGCTCGCATGGTCCGAGTTGTTCCGCCCCGCCATTTACTATGCCGAGAACGGATACCCGGTTACGGAAATCATTCAGGGGCACTGGCAGGACGGTGCGCAGAAGCTTTCAAGCGACGGGAACGCGCGCCGCCTGTTTCTGAACGAAGGAAAGCCGCCCGCCGTTGGAGAGATTTTCCGTAACGCGCAACTCGCCAACGCGTTGAAGCTGGTGTCGGACGGTGGTGCGGACGCTTTCTACCGCGGACCGGTTGCGAAGGCAATACTGCAAACGTCCGACCGGCTGGGCGGCGTAATGAATGCCGCCGATCTCGCGGATTTCCAGTCCGAATGGGTGGAGCCGGTGATGACGGACTACCGCGGGTGGAAAGTCTATGAGCTTCCGCCAAACGGGCAGGGACTCGCGGTTCTTGAAATGCTGAACATCTTTGAGCGGTTCCCGTTGGCGAAGATGGATGCCGCCGACGCGTTGCACGTAAAGATTGAAGCCCAGAAGCTCGCTTACATGGATCTGGTGAAATATGTCGCCGATCCCCGCACAACGCGCATTCCCGTGGCGGGCCTTATCTCGAAGTCCTACGCGGAACAGCGCTCCGCGCTCATCCGCATGGAAAAGGCATCGTGCGAGGTAAAGCCCGGAAATGCCCCTCCGGCGAACGGCGACACGACCTATCTGTCGGTGGTAGACCGTGAAGGGAACATCGTGTCGCTGATCCAGAGCATCTACCTGGCATTCGGGTCAGGCGTGATGGTGGAGGGCATGGGTTTCCATCTGCACAACCGCGGTGGCCTGTTCGTGCTCAAGGACGGCCATCCCAATGTGCTCGCCGGACATAAGCGGCCCTTCCACACCATCATTCCAGGCTACATGGAAAAGGGTAATACGCACATCGGTTTTGGCATCATGGGCGGATACAATCAGGCGCAGGCCCATGCGCAGTTCGTATCGAATGTCGTGGATGCGGGGATGAATATCCAGCAGGCGCTCGAAGCGCCGCGGTTCACGAAGCTCACGTTCGGGGGCTGCGATGTAATGGTGGAAAACAGGATCCCCCAAGAGGTCCGGGACGAGCTGTCAAAGCGCGGCCACCAGTTTGAAGTAAGGGCGGCCTACTCGGGAAGAGTGGGCGGGGGGCAGGCTGTCATTTACGATTCCGGTACGAACGTAAAATTTGGCGCCTCGTCGCCGCGGAAGGATGGAGCGGCCATTCCGCAGCAGGATCCTTATTTTACGGCGCCGCCGCGGTTCGTCCGGTAGATCAGCCACGCCAGGCGTGTTCATGCGGCATGCGCTCGCCGAAAAATTTCGCGCCGGGCTCATGCTGTTCGGCGGCGGCATTCTCGATTTCTGAGTTAATCTCGCCGCCTGTCAGCAACGCAAGACTGGTCACGTAAAACCAGAGCATCAGGATAATCACGGCGCCTACCGAGCCGTAGGTCCGGTTGTAGTTAGTGAAATAGACCAGGTAGAGCCGCAATCCATATGAGGCGAGCAACCAGATGGTGACACCGAGCACCGCGCCGGGAAGCGTGGCTACCCACTTCTGTTCCTCCAGGTTCGGCGCGAAACGGTAGATGGCGGAGAAGGTCGCCATCAGGAAAGCGACCACCAGCACCGGTTGAGCCCAACCCCATATCGTCTGGAACAGGGCGGCGTGCCCGAGCCACTCCGCTATGAAACTGCCGATCCGGTCGCCCCAAAGAAACAGGGTCAAGGTGAACAGCGAAGAGATGGAAAGCGCCAGCGTCAGCGTGATGGCGACCATCCGCGCGCGCCACCACACGCGTGCTTCCTTTACGCCGTAGGCAGCGTTCAGCCCTCGAATCACGGCGTTCATTCCCGCCGACGCCGCCCATATGGCTCCCAGCAGGCCGAGTGAAAGTTTGCCGCTTCCGCTGCCTTTGCTGATAGCGTCCAGGGTGCTCAGAATCAGTGTAAATGCGGAAGGGGGAACGACATGTGCGAGGTATTCCAGCACACGCACGCGCATCCATGTTCCGGTGTCGGCCAGGTTCCCGAGCACCACCATCAGGAATACCATCAGCGGGAACAGCGCGAGCAGAAAGTAGTAGGAGAGCTGAGCCGCCCGGCCCAAAACATCGTCCTTCAGGATCTGGGCATACACACGGCGCGTAAGCTCGCGCCATGTAAGCCCTCCCAGGTTCCAGATCCAGTGCACGGCTCAACCTCCACAACAGATTCCTGTTTCCAAACCTGCTTACCGGGTGATAACCCCGCAAGCGATGCGGCCGCCCGCGTTGCCGGCTGGATCGGTTTTCATGTCGTCCGGGCCGGCGTGTACAACCAGCGCCGTCCCGCCCTGATGGAACAGCGAATTCTCTCCCGTGCCGGCAAGGGACGCGCCCTCAATGGTGTATTCGAAAGTCCCGGTTCCATCCTGACCGACGGTCATGTTCGGCATGTCGCCTACGTGGTGCCCCTGGGGATTCTCCAAGCCGTGCTGTTTCCCGGCGGGGTTGAAGTGGCCACCGGCTGTTTTGAAATCCGGTGCGTCGCATTGCCCGGTTTCGTGGACATGGATCGCATGCGTGCCGGGCGGCAGGTTTTTCACTTCGACCGATAAACGCACGGAGCCATTTGTCTGGGTGAAGGTAGCCCGTCCGGCGTCCTCGCCCTTCGACGACTTGAGTTCCGCTCTTGCGGTTTGGACAGCGGCTGGCGCCTCTCCCTGGGTTTCAGCCGCGGGCGGCGTACTGGGTCCGCATGCCATCGTGAGTGCAAAGAGACCTGTGCCTGTGAGTTGTGCCCAATACTTCATTGTTTCGCCTCCAGTAGTGTGAACTGACTTCAGCTATCATTCTGCACTATTGCTATTAGACGGGCGTGGGAGAAAACTTTATCAAAGTAGCGCACCGGCGGCCGGCTGCTGCTGTGTCAGGCAGTGCAGGGTTCCCAACCCGAGGACCAGGTCGCGGGAATAAATGCCTGTCACCTCGCGATCTGGAAACAGCCGCGCCAGCGTATTCAATGCAATACGGTCATTTGGGTCGTTAAAGACCGGCACGAGTACAATTCCGTTCGCAATGTAGAAATTGGCGTAGCTCGCGGGCAATCGTTGTCCGTCGAACCACACTGGCGCCGGCATGGGCAGCTTGATAATTTTCAGCGGACGCCCCTCTTCGTCTTTCATGCCGCGAAGGAGTTCGAGATTCTCGCGCAGGTTTGCGTAGTTGGCGTCTTCGCGGTTGTTTTCGGATACGGCGACTACTGTCGTGGGATTTACGAAGCGTGCGAGATCGTCGACATGGCCATGGGTATCGTCGCCGGCAATGCCGTTTTTGAGCCAAAGGACTTTGCGAATACCCAGGTGAGCCGTCAGAATCCGCTCCATCCCGGCGCGTCCGGTTCCCGGGTTCCGGCTCTGAACTTCGCTGAGCAGGCACTCTTCCGTTGTCAGCAGCAGGCCGGCGCCGTTCACGTCGATGCTTCCGCCTTCGAGCACAACCCGCCGGCCCTTCGAAACCGGCTGAAAGAGAGTCATGCCGAGTTTTTCCGCGATGGCCTCGGGGGCTTGGTCGTCGCGCGTCCAGTTATCGTACTTGGCCCAGCCGTTGAAGCGCCAGTCCGTAATGGCGACGTCGCCGGCGCGGTTCTTCACAAAGATCGGGCAGTAGTCCCGGCACCAGCTACGATCCGTCTCGAAGCGCAGAAATTCCACCGCATCCAGGTTTGCTCCCGACCTTTCGAGCATACGGGACGCCTGCCATTCCGCTTTCTCCGATGCAATGAGGATGCGAACTTTTTCAAAGCGGGCCAGGTGCCGCACGATGTCGCAGTAAATCCAAGGCACGGGTGCAAACTTGCCCGGCCAGTCGGAGCGTTCATGCGGCCAGGCGATCCAGGTGGCCTCGTGCAGCTCCCACTCGGCGGGCATCCGGTATCCGAGCGCCGCGGGCGTACGTTGATTCAACCGAGCCATCGGTACATGAGAGGACCGTACGCGTCAATCCGGCGATCACGAAAAAACGGCCAGTTGCGGCGGACTTCATCGATCTTTTTGGGATCACACTCCGCCACCAGCGTCTCCTCCTGATCCACCGCGGCTTGGGCGATCACTTGCCCAAACGGATCGGCAACGAAAGAGGAGCCCCAGAATTCGAGCCCGCGGCCGGAAGGTCCTTCGAAGCCGATGCGATTGACTGCCGCGACATAAATACCGTTGGCGATGGCGTGTGCTCGCTGGATGGTCGTCCAGGCGTCGAGTTGCGCCGCGCCGTACTGCTCCTTTTCGGAGGGGTGCCAGGCGATAGCGGTGGGATAGAACAGGATGCTCGCGCCCGCCAAGCTCGACAGGCGCGCCCCCTCCGGATACCATTGGTCCCAGCAGACCAGCACACCGATCTTTCCGAAGGCGGTATCAAAATTCGGAAAGCCAAGATCGCCGGGAGTGAAGTAGAACTTTTCGAAATAGAGCGGATCGTCGGGGATGTGCATTTTCCGGTAGATGCCCTGAATGTTTCCATGGGCCCCGATGATGGCCGCCGTATTGTGATACAGACCCTGCGCGCGTTTTTCGAAGAGCGACGCGACAATCACCACCTTCAACTCGGCCGCGAGTCTGGTTAGCACTTCGGTTGATGGACCCGGGATGGTTTCAGCCAGTGCAAAGAGCGCCGTGTCCTCCTCGCGGCAGAAGTATTGAGAGCGGAAAAGCTCTGGCAGGCAGATAATCTGTGCGCCTTTACCGGCGGCTTCCCGGATCTTCCATTGCGCTTTCTCAAGATTCTCTTCCGGCTTCGTGGAGCAGGACATCTGTACCAGCCCGACACGAAACTTCGAGGCAGCATCCAATGCCATATCCATTTCATACTGGCACAGGACGGCGGCGTAGCGTTATAGCGGAAATCCGCATATACGGTGTAGCAGGTTCGCTACAGATAGTGGGGCACGCCGCCAAGCTTTGGCGCGTCCGGCTTCAGGTCTTCGACGCTTCGCGAAAGTCCAATTCCGCCACGGCGTCATCCAGCGGCACACGCAGCCCGGACGAAAACGGAAGCAGATTTGGTGCAGATTATTACGGATAAGCGGATCTGATAAATTGTTTTTATGAGGATTCAACCGTTAGTCGGTTTACTCGCGTTGGTCTCGTGCCAGGTATTGCCGGCACAGGAAACTCGTGGGTCGATCCAGGGACGCGTCACGGACACCAGTGGCGCGGTAATCCCGGGCACAGCCGTTCATGCAACAAATAAGGCAACAAATGTTACCGTTTCCACCCGCTCCAATGCCGAAGGCAATTACAGTATCCCCTATCTTGTATCGGGTCTATACATTTTAAAGGCGGAAGTGGGTGGCTTTAAGACGTTCATTCGCGACAATATTGAAATTCGCATTGACGATCGTTTGAATATCCCGATCCAGTTGGAGATCGGGGAACTCACCGAGGCGTTGACCGTTACCGCGGAAACCCCGCTGCTGGAATCGACCAACGCGTCCATGGGCCAGGTCATTGACCAGCGCCGCATCGCGGAGCTGCCTATCGCCCATGGCAATCCGTATCTGCTGATGCAACTTAGCGCGGGTGTGGTATACACCCAGAACGCCGGGCTCGACCGTCCCTTTGAGCCCACGCACATCGTGGGCTACTCCATGGACGGCGTGAAGGCCAACAAGAGCGAGATCACCATGGACGGCGTGCAGAATTCCACCGTCAAACGCGGCACGACTGATATCATCGCCGGCTACACGCCGCCTGCCGACATCGTTCAGGAGTTCAAGATTCAAACGATGCCCTTTGACGCGTCGGTCGGCCATACGCAGGGCGGTGTCACCAGCATCACGCTCAAATCCGGCGGTAACCAACCCCACGGCACGGCCTATTGGAGTCTGCTCGATCCGTCACTGAACGCCAATCTGTTTTTCGCCAACAAGGCGGGGCAGCCGCGCGGCGAGTTTGACTACAACCGCTGGGGCGCGAGCCTTACCGGGCCGGTATACATTCCCAAGGTGTATAATGGCAAGGACCGCACGTTTTTCACCTACGGTTACGAGGGTATTCATGAGAGCCGTCCCATGGGCTCGGCCTATGGCACCGGCACGCTCACGGTTCCTACCGCCGCGCAGCGGGAAGGCGATTTTTCCGCTCTGCTCCAGCTCGGCTCGCAGTACCAGATCTACGACCCGGCCACCCGCAAACAGGCACCGAACGGGCGCACCGTGGTGGACCCGCTTCCCGGCAACATCATTCCTGCGAGCCGTATCAGCCCGATTGCGAAGAACATCCTCAACTACTGGTCGCTGCCGAACGATCCCGGAACAGCCGACGGCCTCAATAACCTGATCCGCGTCAACGACCCGGAAGTCATCACCTATTACAACCATATCTCACGTGTGGACCATACCTTCAACGACAAACACCGTATGTTCGCGCGTGTGAATACCTACCGGCGGTTCAGCTATTCGAGCGACTGGTTCCGCAGCGCGGCCACTGGAACCGACTCGGAGTGGAAGCAGCACGCGGCTTCACTGGATCACGTTTATCAGATCAACCCTACAACGCTGCTCAACCTGCGTGCCGGCTATTTCCGGCTGCAAATCCAGCAGACGCCACTCAACGAGAAGGGCTTCGATCTCGCCTCGCTCGGTTTTCCACCGATTTATACCAACGCCATTGATAAATCGTATAGCGCGTTTCCCTACATCACCATTAGCGGCTACACCGCCACGCCGAACACCTGGTTCCGCGATCCGATGGCGAACGCCAGCCTCGAGGCGCACGTGACCGCCATACGCGGAAACCACACCCTTCGTTTCGGCGGCGACGGCCGTCAATACCGTACCAATCACTACGTATGGAACAGGGCTTCCACCGGCAGGTTCAACTTCGACAACACATGGACGCGCGGCCCATTTGACAACTCGCCCTCCGCACCCATTGGCCAGGCCGCCGCGGCGCTCATGCTGGGACTGCCGAGCAGCGGGTACGTGGAGCGCAATGCGAGCTTCGCGGAACAATCCACAGTGTGGTCGCTCTACGTGCAGGATGACTGGCGTATCACCCCGAGCCTGACCATCAACGCCGGCCTTCGCTACGAGATCGAGGGTCCGCTGACAGAACGCTGGGACCGGTCGATTCGCGGCTACGACTTCGATACGCCCAGCCCGCTCAACGAGGTGGTCCGCGCCAACTACGCCAGGAACCCCATTGCCGAGTTGCCGCTCGAGCAGTTCCGGCTGAGGGGCGGCGTGACGTTTGCGGGTGTGAACGGACAACCCCGTACGTTGTTTACCCGCGACAAGAACAACATCATGCCGCGTATCGGTTTTGCCTACCAGATGGACCCCAGGACCGTGCTGCGCGGCGGCTATGGCGTCTACTTCGGCCAGCTCGGCCTGCAGCGCGGCGACGTGAAGCAGGAAGGCTTCAGCTACGCCACCAACCTGGTCCCCTCACTGGACAGCGGTTTGACGTTCGTGGCTACGCTCGCCAATCCCTACCCCACCGGAATCGAGGAGCCGCGCGGAGCTGCCGACGGTCTGATGACCTTCGCCGGCCGTGCGATCACCTTCTTCGATGAGAACCCCGAGGCATCCCGGCAACAGCGCTGGCAGCTCAGTATCCAGCGCGAACTGCCGCAGCGCGTACTCCTGGACCTCGGCTACGTCGGCAACCATGCCAGCTCGATTCAGACCACCAGAGATCTGCGTGGCTTGCCGCTCCAGTATTTGAGCACCTCACCTTACCGCGATACAGCGCACATCAATTGGCTGAGTCAGCAGGTACCCAACCCCTTCGCGGGTCTGCTGCCGGGCACCGGCCTGAACGGAGCGAACACATCCCGCTCTTACCTGCTTTCTTCGGGCGACTATCCGCATTTTACCGGCATCAGCACCACGCAGTACGACGGATACTCCTGGTATCACGCGCTGCAAGTGAGGACCGAACGCCGTTTCGCCAGTGGGTGGACCGTTACCGCCAACTATCTGTGGTCGAAAAACATGGAGGCTATCAGCCGGTTGAATGGGCCGTACTCGCCGCTCGAGTACGTTGTTTCGGACCAGGACCGGCCCCACCGCGTGGTCGTCAGCGCCATCTGGGAACTGCCCTTTGGCAAAGGCAAGGGCTACCTCTCAGACATGCCAGCCGTCGCGGACAAGTTCTTCGGCGGCTGGCAGGTGCAGGGGATCTACACGGCACAGAGCGGGCAGGCAATCGGTTTCGGCAACGCGCTGTTCATCGGGGACATTCACGACATCACCCTGCCGAAGAGCGAGCGGAAACCCGAGCGGTGGTTTAACACCGATGCCGGCTTCGAGCGTGCGTCCAACAGGCAGTTGGGAAACAATTACCGGCTGATGCCGTCACGGTTCAATGATGTCCGCACCGACGGGATCAACAGCTTCGATCTTTCGGCGCTGAAGAACACCCGCATTGGGGAGAGGTTCAACGTGCAGTTCCGCGGAGAGTTTCTCAATGCGTTCAACCACACCCTGTTCGCCACACCCAACACCACGCCGACCAGTTCGGCATTCGGCCAGGTTACCGCGCAGCGCGGATATCCGCGCCGGATTCAACTCGGCTTGAAGTTCCTGTTCTGAACACGACAACGCTTCGGTTCGCGTGTTCTGATAATCGCTTCCTCGCGGTCGCGGCCCGGAAACGAACGCTGAAATGGGGCGCCCGGAAGCAGGCGGGCGCCCTCAGCGCGCCAGCCGGTCCACCAACTCCGGACCAGCTCAACCCACTCTTTGCCCAATCCATTCACCCGCTTGAGGAGCCGCTTCCGGGCCCGATAGGCAGCCGGCACGGACCTGCACTTTCCGGCCGCGGCCGCCGCTCATCAGCAAGCAGCTAAAGCCCGGAGCAACTCCCCGCCGCCTCGCGGCACTCGCTCGTGAACGGGAAGCGCGGGTCGCGGCGAAGAATCATCAGAACGCGGGCGTGTACCCGGTTGCGGTCGAGTTCCAGGACGCGAGCGGTGCCATCAGTGCGGGCTACGGCGAGCCGCTTCGCGTCGAAACTGAAAGCCATGGCGCGCACGGGTGCCGCATCACTCGAAATCGTGAAGAGTTCGTTGCCGCCCTCCGTGTTCCATAGCACGATGGAATTGGCATCGGCCAGTGTGGCCAGGCGTCTTCCATCCTCCGTAACCCCGGCTAATCGCACCGGGCCGCTAGGCGGCAAAAAGACGCGCTCCTCACGCTTCGTTTCGAGGTCCCACCGCCGCGCCTTGCCCGACCGGCTGGCTGTTATGAGCTGTCTGCCGTCCGCGGGCAGAGCCAGGAAAGAAAACGTGCCGTCCGGATCTTTCTGTTCCCATATCGGAGCCGGCGAGCCGGCGCCCCACACCGCAAACACACCGTTCGAGCCGCCTGCCGCAAAGCGGCGTCCGTCGCCGCTGAATGTGACTGCAGAGACCCTCTCAGCCGGGATCCGATATTGTTCGATCCCGGCGCCCGCGGCGGACCACAGCCGTATTTTTCCCGCCTCCGCGCCGGTGAGGATTCGTGTCCCTTCCGGCGAGATGGCAACGGACGTGATTCCACTCTGGTTCAACAAGACTGGAGGTAGCAGAGCGCCCGTGTCAGCAATGAATCCTCCCACGATGCCGCGGAGCGTTCCCGCCGTCAGAACATTCGTCCTGCTAAAGCACACTGCCGCGACGGGACCGTCGAGGCGAAGCCGCTCCTCGTTTGGAAGCCGCCGCAATTCGCTGTACGTCCGGTCACCGTGGGCCACGTCGGCATCCCACAAGGCCACGGTTCCGTCTGCCGCGCCGGTCGCCAGATAGTTGCCATCGGGACTGAACGAAATCGCGATAGCCTCGTGCCCTTCGATTTCCGCCGCGGTGGCCGCCTCCAGGCACGTGTACAACGCGCTGAGCGTCTCGGGCCCATCGCGGCGCAAGTTCGCCTGATATGCCATCAGGAGCGCAAGCTTGCCGTCGGATGCGCGCAGTTCTTTGGCTTTCGCCAGAAGTCTTCCGGTTACCTGCGACCGGCTTACGAAAAGCCAGATGACAAACATCAGCGCGATACTCGCCGCGGCTTGTCCGGCAATGAGGAGGTAGCGGCGCCGTTTCGCCGCCTGTGCCGCGCGGGTCTCGGCATTCACCGCTTGCCGGCTGGAACGTAGAAAGGTTGCCTCCGTTTCGGTGAAATCCTCCGTCCGCTGAGCAAACCACCCTTCCGCTTCCTTCAGAAGCGCGCCGCGAAGCAGGCAGTCCGGATCGCGATTGAGCCGCAGCCATTCCGACAAACCGACGCCGAACGTACGGCGCCAGTTTAAAAACGCGCGGTCTTCCTCCAGCCATTGCGCGTAGCGCTTCCAGGCGCGGAACAATTCCTCGTGCGCCACTTCCACCGTGGGGCCGGCTGCCTGCCCGGAGGACACCGTCAACAGCCGTGCTTTGGGACCGGCCAGGATGCCCACGACCTCTTCAATATCCTTCACCTGTCTCGGCGCAGCCGATGCCGGATAGAGCCGGGAGATCGCCGTTCGAACTCTGGCGTACCGGCCATCCGGCTGAGCCTCAGCAAGCCGGAGAAAAATGCGGCGCGAGATCTCGCGCTGGCCATTGGAAAGCCGCTCCGTGAATACGTTTTCCGCCTGCCTGTGCAAAGCGCCTGACAGCCCGCCCATTCCGCGGTATGCGTCGAGCGAGAGACGGCCCGAACCGGCGCATTCCTCCCACAACCGCGTCAGCGTGTACTGAAGCAGCGGAAGAGCACCCGCCTGGCCGTACGCGTCGCGCACCAGAACGTCCGCCAGACCTGGCTCCATGTCTACGTTGGCAATGCGGGCTGGTTCCTCGATCGCCGCGCGCAGTTCGCCTTCGGCCATGCCGCCCACCAGAACATGACGGCTCTCGAGCGCCGAAGCGAATTCCACAAATCCGGCGCATTCACCGTAGAAATCGGCGCGCAGCGTCAACAGCACGACGGCCGGCGCACCGGCCGACGCGGCATACAGCAGGTTTTGGATGAAAGCCTCCCGCGCTTTCTCATCGCGGCAAACGGTGAAGACCTCTTCGAACTGATCGACGAGCAGAGCCATGTGCGTTCCGGCGGGCTGATTCAACAGGGCCGCCGCAATCGACAAATGCAGCCGCCGCTCGTCGTGCAGGAATCCATCGATCATCTCCGCCAGAGCCTTGCCGGTGGTTTCCGAGCGCGCGTGCCGCGACAGTTCGATTGAGAGCGATTCGAGCGGGTTCGCCGCGGGCTTGAAAGCCATCACGGGCCATGTTTGGCTGCCCGGCAAAGCACCTTTCTGAATCTGGTACAGAACGCCGGCGCGCGCGAGGGAAGATTTCCCGCTGCCGGAAGCTCCCAGGATGCCAACCAAACTCACACGGCCGGGCTTTAGTTCATCGGAAACCCTCGCGATAATCTTTTGCACCAGGGCGCTGCGTCCGAAAAACAGTGGTCCGTCGGCGATGTCGAACGCATCCAGCCCCCGGTAAGGGCACTGCCCGCGCACCGGCTGCCGTGATGGCATATCACGGCGTCCAGGCTTTTCCCCTTTGATGCCGCAGAGCAGTTGATACAGCGCTTCTTCATCTTCGAGCGATTGGAACTGCACGAAGGTGTTTCCGGCGAGAAACAAAGGAATGGATTTCTCGTTGGCTCGCGGCAGCAGAACGGGAATCACTCGACGCCCGGTCCCGCCGGCCTTCATACGCAGGTCGAGGGCGGCACGCATTTCGTTGTTTTGCCACGGACCCTGACCGGAAGGGCCTACAAACACAGCGCACGTCTCGCAATCGGTCAAGGCCCGCTCCACCGCTTCCTGCCACGGCTCCCCCGCGATCAGGTTCCATTGGTCGAGCCAGGTTTCGATTCCGCTATCCTGAAGCTTCCCTGCAATGGCCTCCACGGCGGGCTTGTCCAGACGGTTGTAGGACAAGAAGACCGTCCGCCTCTGAGGATCCATGGTGGCTATGATACCCGAAGTGCGATTTCACTCCGCGCTCAAATATAATCTGTTAGGAATGAAGACAGTGCAAAGACTCGAGCAAGTGGTGGTTAGCCTTTTGTTCGTGGCCGGGTTCACAATGAATTCAGCCGCGGCGCGCGAAAGCGGCAATCTGATGGTGGGCTGGGCCTCGGTGAGCATTACGCCTGACAAGCCGGTTGCCCTGGCCGGACAAATGTATACACGCGTGTCGAAATCGGTTCGCGACCCCGTGACGGCTACCGTCCTCGCGCTTGAAACAAAGGGCTCTGCCGCGGACCAGGCGATCCTCATTTCCTGCGATCTTGTAAGCATCGTTCCTGAAATCGAGCAGGAACTGCAGCGCCGGGTCCGGGAGCGATTGCCGGATTTCGATAGCAGCAAGCTCTTCCTGAATGCAACCCATACACACACAGCCCCCGAAACAAGGGATGGCCGTTATCAGATTCCACCCGGAGTGATGCAGCCGGCCGAGTACCGCACGTTCGCGGCGGACCGGATCGCCGGCGCCGTTTTCGAAGCATGGAACGGCCGGAAACCGGGCGGTGTGAGTTGGGCGCTTGGCCATGCCGTCGTGGGACACAACCGCCGCGCGATCTACCAGGACGGCTCGGCACGCATGTACGGAAAAACCGACCGTCCGGACTTTCGCGCCCTGGAAGGTTATGAGGACCACGGATTGGAAATGCTGTTCCTGTGGGATGCACAGGACAAGCTGAGCGGAATCGCCATCAATATCGCGTGCCCGTCGCAGGTGCTGGAAAGTCAGCTTTACATCTCCGCCGATTTCTGGCACGAAGTGCGAACGCTGATCAAGAAACAGTTCTCTGAGAATCTATTTGTGTTTCCCATGACCGGTGCGGCGGGAGACCAGTCGCCCCACTTCCTTTTCCGCCGCCGGGCGGAAGAGAGGCTGCGCGAACGGCTCGGGGTATCGCAAACGGAAGAGATCGCACACCGGATTGTGAACGCCGTTAACTACGTTCTGCCCGCGGTACGGAAAGATATCCGTCATGCGGTCCCCTTCGTGCACAAAGTCGAAGAGTTGAGTCTGCCCGTGCGAAAGATTACCGCGGAAGAAACGGCTGCCGCAAAACAGGAATACGAGCGGCTCTCGAAGCTGCCGGAGACCGAGCGATCACGATACGTCCTGCTGAATCGTAGCAGGGATGTGATGGAGCGCTACGAAAAGCAGAGCAAAGAGCCTTTTTACAAGATGAAGCTCCATGCGATCCGGCTTGGCGACATCGCGATCGCCACCAATCCATTTGAGCTGTTTCTCGACTACGGGATTCAGATCAAAGCTCGCAGCCAGGCGGAGCAGACCTTCGTAGTGCAACTCGCGGGCGGAGGCACGTACCTGCCCACCGAGAAGGCGGTTGCGGGCGGACACTATGGCGCGGAAGCCGCCAGCAACCTGGTAGGTCCGGAAGGCGGGCAAGTTCTGGTAGATCGAACCGTGGATACGATCAACTCGATGTGGAAGTGATCTACGGCAGTTCGAACCGGGCGTGCTTGATGAACTTTACCCCTTCGCCACCCTCCCGGACAAAGTAGCTGTAGATCACGCGCACGGGCCCGTCAGGCGCCTGGATAATCCGAAGTTCTTCGAACCTTCGCTCAGTCCATAGCGGCAAAATGGCCCGTAGACCACGGAGCCCTTCATCATGTTGGCGCCAAAAGCGGCTGGCGTGTGCGCGCATCGGAGCCAGACTTTGCCGCGCCTTGCAGCAGCCCGTGTTGTAAGAAATCAAACAATGCGTTTGCCGTTGTTAAGGCCGGTCTTCCTGCCCCAACCAGAGTCCCTGTCTACCTCCGTCGCGCATACACTATCGCATCCTGCCCACTGTGTCATTTTCATCCTTCCTGGTCCGCCGAAGGCGGGTGTTGAACTACTTTGCCTTGACAGCCCGAAAATCCTGACAGCCCGAAAATCCTGATGTGGCAGCAAAGTGAGAATGTCGTGTTTGGGCAAAGTAGAAATGTCGTCTTGACAGCCCCAAGCTTTGGGGATGCAGGAAGGACAGCTACTGATGACGCAAGCCGACAGGGACCGGCTGGTGGC
>CAADGY010000080.1 GCA_900696665.1 uncultured Acidobacteriota bacterium | reverse complement strand
TGCCAAGATCTGCCGACGGAAGAACGTTGGTCCTCCGCAGCGCAAAGATCAGGAACATATGGGCGGTCCAGGTGCCGATGCCCTTTACCTCTGTAAGCTTGCCGATGACCTGCCGGTCGGTCAGCCGGCGAAGCGCGGCGAAATCGAGTTCTCCCGACAGGGTACGCTCTGCAAGGTCCAGAATATAAGCCGTTTTCTGCTGCGAAAGACCTGCACGGCGTATTTCCTTCGCTCCGTGAGAAAGGATCAGGTCCGGTGACAGGCGGCCTCCATCCCCCACCGCGACAGCCAGGCGATTGTAAATTGTTGCGGCTGCTTTTCCGCTGAGTTGCTGATAGACGATGCTCCGGACCAGCGTGCTGAACTCGGGTTCGAGGTACTCGATGCGGTACTTCCCTACCTTCTCAATAATCCCGCCCAAAACGGGATCCGCGCTCTTCAGATGCAGAATAGCTTTACGCATTGGAACACAATGGCCGGGCGGCGCATCTCTAAATTGTATGAGATGGATGAGCTTTGCGGCGATACCGGGCGTCTTGTGCCTGTTTGCCGCTTTACCACAGGTACAGCCGCCGCCGGAAGAGACCTCGCCCACCATTCAAGTGGACGTGGATTTTGTCAATATTCTCTTTTCTGTGCGCGACAAAAAGGGCGCGCTCATCCCGAATCTGGGGAAAGAAGATTTTGCGGTGTTTGAAGAGGGCAAGCACCAGGAAGTGAAGTATTTTGTCCGTGAGACCGGCCTGCCGCTCACCATGGGTCTGCTAGTGGACGTCAGCCGCAGCCAGGAAAACCTGATTGACATCGAACGCAGGGCCGCCTATGAGTTTTTTTCCCAGGTCTTAAAGGAAAAGGATCTCGCATTCCTCATCAGCTTTGGGTCGGAAAGCGAGTTACTCCAGGATTTCACCGGTTCTCCGCGCCTGCTCCAGCGAGGCCTCGAAGATCTGCGGGTGAAGACTTCCGTGGGAGGTCTCCATCCCGGTCCAGTGCCGACCGCGAACCGGCCGAAAGGCACAGTCTTGTACGATGCCGTCTACCTCGCCGCAACCGAGAAACTGAGGAGCGAAGTCGGCCGCAAGGCAATCATCCTCATCACGGACGGCAATGACCAGGGCAGTATGATGTCACGGGACCAGGCCATTGAGGCCGCGCAGAGGTCCGATGTCATCATCTACAGCATCTTCTATGAGGACCGTTCCTTTGGCAGCGGCAGCGGATTCTACTACAGCGGCGACGAGGGCACGCTTCGTAGAATGTCCGAAGAGACCGGCGGGCGCGTGTTCCGGGTTGACCGCAAGCACACACTGGACTCCATCTTCGATGAGATTCAGAACGAAATGCGCAGCCAGTATGCCATCGGCTATACGCCACTGAACGAAGCCCGGGACGGCTCGTTCCGCCGTATTGAGATCCGGCCAAAGAACAAGGACCTGAAGGTCCAGGCCCGGAAGGGCTACTATGCCGGAGCGCGGCTGAAGAAGTAATCAAGATCCCTCTTGACCGGTTTCGGGTTTCGATAGCGCGCCCCGATCTCCGCGGCGCGTGCAACTGAGAGGTGAGTGTCAGCGGGCGGTTGGCAGCCACCGTTCCATGACCGTCGCGGCGCCGCTATCATTTTCCTGTCGCGCACCCCCAATCTCCACCGGCAAGTGGCGGCACGGGCTGGGAAATCAGATAATTGGGTTCTTACGTGATAGAAGTAAGGACCACAATCATGCAAAAACTGAGCAGGCGGGAGTTCGCGAAAAAAGCGGCCTTTGCGGGTGGGATGCTTGCAGGAGGTCCGCTCCATCTATTCGGAGAGCGCGCTCCATCTTATGCCGAGCAGCACCCGGATATGCTGGTTTCCTATTTATCGGGAAAACTGAATGCTCTGGCCGGGAAGTGGGATCGGGAAAGGGACGCACTGCGAACCGCTCGACAGCTTGAATCCCGCAACCGGTTCGTCCGCGAAAAATTCCGTGAGATGGTGCACGGCTGGCCCGGCAAGACGCCGCTTGCGCCCATCGTGGTGCGCACCCACGAGCGAAATGGCTATCGCGTAGAGAATGTAATGTTCCAAAGCCGCCCGAATTTCTGGGTAACCGGCAATCTGTACATACCCTCGGGAAAAGGCCCTTTTCCAGGAATCATTTCGCCATGCGGCCACTATCCGCTGGCGCGAATGGAACCGGAATACCAGTTTGCCTACATCAACCTCGTGCTCAATGGATTTGTGGTTCTGGCATTCGATCCCGTCGGACAAGGCGAGCGGCGGCAATATTGGAATCCGCAAACCGGCGAGACGGAAGTCTCCTCCGCGTCGACTTACGAGCACTCCATGCCGGGCCAGGTGCTGCTGTTGATGGGGGAGGACCTGACGCATTACCGCATCTGGGACGGCATGCGCGCTATCGATTACCTGTTGACCCGCCCCGAAGTAGACAAGGAAAAAATCGGCTGCGCCGGACATTCGGGCGGTGCCACGCTGACTATCTTCATCAGTTCGCTCGACGAGCGCGTTCGCTGCGCTGCCGTCAACCAGGGCGGCACCGGGCATCGCTGGCCCATCAAGGCACTTCCCGGGAGCAGGCTTGGGCCATCGGATGTCGAGCAGAACATTTTTCCTGCCGCGGTTTTCGGCATCGATGTCTGCGATCTTTTAACGGCAATCGCGCCGAGGCCGCTGCTGCTTACCATTGAGAATTACTCGTCCGCATTCCGCCGCACGGCTGATCATCTAAAGGCTCGTTACGCGCTATTTGACGCCGCCGAAAAATTCGGAACCGAAGAGGCTAACGACCCGCACTCCTGGACTGTGAAGCTGCGCCTGTCTACGACAGACTGGTTCTCGCGATGGTTCAGCGGCCGCCGCGGCCCGGACCGCGAGCCGGATCTGGCGCCTGAAAATCCGGAGACTTTGTACTGCACACCGATTGGCTCTGTCCGCTACTCTCAGCAGGGCGAGACCATCTTTTCCCTGATTTTGAAGAATGGAGTGACGGTCACTCCATCCCGCAGAGTGCCCGCCAGCGGGGCGGAACTGGGCGAATTCAGAAACCGGCTGGCCGGGGAGATCCGTGAGCTGATTCGTTACCGCGCCCCCGAAGGACCGCTCGGTGCGCGACACATCGTCACCACGCCGCGCAAAGGCTATAAGGTCGAAAATGTTGAGTTCCTGACTGAACCCGGCATCCACATCCCGGCCTGGGTGTTTGTGCCCGAAAAGCGCAACTCCGAGCCTCCCACCGTGTTTGTGCACGAAGCCGGAAAGGAAGTGGAGGGCCAGGAGTTCGGATTGCTGGAACAGCTTGCGCGCGAAGGGCACCAGGTGATCGCCGTGGACGTGCGAGGGGTCGGCGAAACGGCGCCGCGCCATTCGCCGGGCGACCGCAGCGGAGCGTTTTCGCACCTGTTTAGCGTGGAAACCGCCATGGTCTACATGTCCTGGTACATGGACGAAGATCTCTTCGGCATGCGCGTACGCGATGTGGTTCGCAGCGTGGAATACGCGTTGAGCCGGCCCGATGCGGGCGCGGCCGGAGTCCGGCTGGTAGGCAAAGGCGCGGGGGCGCTTTGGGCGCTCTACGCGGGCGCTCTCGACCCACGCGTCGGGACCGTTGTGGCCCACGGCGGCCTTGTCTCCTATGCGAGCTTAACGCGCGTCGACCGGTACCGCCAGACCGCCGGAGTTTTCGTTCGCGATGTGCTGAAACATTTCGATTTGCCGCACGTGGCGGCTGCTATCGCAGACCGGCGGCTTATCCTGTCTTCAACAGTGGGCCCAATGAACGAACGCCTCGATCCAGCCGCGGTGCGCCAGGCTTACAACTGGACGGTAATGGCTTATCGCAACGCCGGTGCTGCGGACCGATTCCAGATAACAGAATCCTACAAATTGTGAGCTGATTTCTATGAACCGACGTGATTTCCTTGCCGCCAATACCGCTGCCCTGGCCAGTCCCGTTCTAGCGCAAACGGCCGTACAACCACACCAACCCATTCCACGCGCGAAGTGGATCGAGAACGGCATCATCGATGCAGGTGGATCGCATGAGCCTCATTCGTTCGTAATCCGCCGTGGTGGTTACCGCATGGATGCATACGAACACTACGAGAAAGCGCAGAGCGAAGAGGTCCTTCGCCGCCTGAAGCGCCAAGGGGTTGAGGTATTCCACACGCATCTTTACAAGGGTGCGGGTATGGCTCACGAGAAGGCCGAGATGGAAGACGCAAGACGCGTGGCGGCCATCGCACACCGCCTCGGAATGCGCGTCGACTCTTATCTGCAATGGAACACCATGATGTACGAGACGTTCTTTGCAGAGGAGCCGCGCGCGAAAAACTGGGTGCAGCGCGACGAGGCGGGAATTCCCATCAAGCTCGTGTATGGGTTTCAGCAATCCTTCCGCTACCGGCCGTGTTTTGCCAATGCGGAATACCTGGAATACCTTGGCCGGATCGTGCGATACGCGGTAGAGGAAGTCAAAACGGACTTCATTCACTTTGACAACTTCGACCTTAATCCCGAGCCCGACTCCTGTCATTGTGAGAGCTGTGTGAGCGGATTCCGCCGTTTTCTGCGGACGAAGTACACGGCTGCCGAACGCAAGGAACGGTTCGGCTTTGAAAATGTCGACTACGTAAATCCTCCCAGTTGGAACCGCCAGAATCCGCCGGAGAGAATGGAGATCATATTCGATCCGGCAATTCAGGAATGGATCGATTTTCGTTGCCAGGTGATGTCGGATGCCCTGGCCCGGATGGCAAAACTGGCGAAATCGATCAATCCGGAAGTTGTGATCGAGGTGAATCCACACGGCATCCAGGGCGGCAACCGCGCGTGGGAGGCGGGCCTGGATCATTCGCGCTTCCTGAAACATACGCAGGTGTTTTGGACGGAAGAACGCAACGCCCCGGAGTACCTGGACGACGGCAGACTGATTTCAACTATACGAAGCTACAAACTCGGCCGCCGTTACAACAATATTGTCTTCACCTACATCGCCGGGGACCCCGCGGCCATGGCCGAGTCACTCGCGTTCAACCAGACGATTGGTTACGCGGGCAACGATCCCCTTGGGAAAACTATGTTGCGGTACATCACGTTCTATAGGCAACATCGTGATTATTTCACCGGTGCGGTGGATACAGGGAACGTGGCGCTGTTGCGGTCCTATCCCTCCATCACCTATCACAATGCGCGCGCGCAGTTGTACGCTATCCTGATGGAGCAGGTGCTGATCCAGTCGCGTATACCGTTTGATCTGATCTTCGATGAACACCTCGCCGATCTTTCGAAATATCGCGTGCTGGTTCTGCCGGATTCCCAATGTCTGTCCGACGCGCAGCTTTCCTACATCCGGAGCTTCGTACAAAACGGCGGCGGACTCGTGGCGACGGGTCTGTCGGGAATGTATGACCAGTGGCGGCGCTTGCGCGTGAAGCCGGGCCTTCTCGGGCTCGTAGATTCGCAACGACCTGCGCGGGGCTACGAAGAGAATGTGCAGCGGAGCGAGGAAGCGGGACGGCACGTGACAAAGGAGTTCGGCAAAGGACGTGTGGTCTACTTTCCCTCTATTCCTTTCGACGGCGCGCTTCCGCCGATGCCGAATTACTTCAGGATCGACCGGCGATTCTGGAAAGCTCCATCCAATTGGCCGGAGATGGCAAAGCTCGTTCGATGGGCCGCGCGTGAAGAGATACCGGTCACCATCAGCGGGCCGCCGTACCTGGTGGCTAATCTTGTGGCGCAGCCGGAAAACAGACGCTCGATGATCCACCTGATTAACTACAACCACAGAAACATACCGGAGATCTCGCCGGTCGAAATCGTTTGCAGCATTCCCAGGGGGGGAGCGGTGAAACAGGTCCGGATTCTATCGCCGGACGATGCGCCGCGGACGGTCGATACCCGCCCGGCCCCAGGTGGCGCGGCATTCACGGTGCCGCTGGTGAAAACGTACTCCATTGCAGTTGTGAACTGGTAGATTCGCATGATCCTTCTCAAGTTGCTGTTGGCGGGTGTTTTGCTGAACGTTCCTGTTCTCGCGCAGATCGGAAATGCCACGTGGGCCACTCCCGTCAAAAAAGACTTTGCCGAACCGGCATGGTGGGACCAGGGGGTAGTATTTGTCGGAAACTGGGAGCCGCTGGTGTTCCGCTTGCGCCGCGGCGGTAACGTGCCCGAAAACGTGGAGGAGCTTTACAGGAAAGAGCATACCGAAGAGACCGTGCTGAAGCTCAAACAAGCCGGGGTGAACATGATTCTCACCCACTTCTACAAGACCGGTCTTGATTCCGAGCGTGAAGACGTGGAGCTGGCAAAGCAGCTTGGCGTGCTCTGCCATAAGCACGGCATGAAGCTGGGCACTTATATCGGCGGAACCATTTTCGCCGAAACGCTCTTACGCGACCTGCCCGAAGCGAAGGAGTGGATCCGCTACGATGAGTACGGAAACGCAATCCGGTACAGCCAGCAGACCTATCGCTACCGGCCCGACTTCAATCACCCCGGCTATGTCGAATACATGAAGCGCATCGCGCGCATTGCCGTGGAAGAAGTGAAGACGGACTTCATTCACTTTGACAATCACGCACTGATCGCTCCGCCACACACCGGCAACACTCCAGAGATCAATCGCCGCTTCCGGGAGTTTCTGCGCAAGAAATACACCCCGGAGCTGTTGAAACGGCGCTTTGGGTTCGCCGATATCAGCGCTGTTACGGTTCCGGCGTGGCATAATATTTCGCGTCCGGCTACGATCTCGCCCGTCACAGATCCGGTAATGCAGGAATGGGTGGACTTCCGCTGTGCCGATCTAGCGGCATACTACGGCGAAGTAGCGGACTACATCCGGAAACTGAACCCCAACGTGCTCGTCGAATTGAACCCTCACGGGATCTACGGCAGCAATCGCGCTTTTTTGAACGGAATCGATCATGCGCGATTGGTCCCGCACGGCTCCGTTTTTTGGAGCGAAGAGCCGAACGAAGCCCAGGTGGATGCCAATGGCATTCTGGTCTCCAAGATCCGGTCGATGAAACTGGCGCGCAGCCTTGACCAGACGCTTTTCAGCTACACGGGAGCACAACGCGCCGACGCCCAACTCCGGTCCTATCGCCTGTTGATGGCGGAGTCGTTGGCGTTCAATCGCAACTCGCTCGGCGATCTTGGCTCTCCGTTGAGCGCTTACGAGTTTCCCGGCGACCTGCTCCGTTACGTCCGTTTCTATCTGGATAATAACCGCTATTACAGCGGCACCAGGACCGTCGCGGACGTGGCGATTCTGCGCTCCTTTCCTTCGATGGCCTACAACAGCGCCGGGCCACATCTGCACACGACATTGCTCGAACAGTTGCTGATTCAGTACAAAGTTCCGTTTGACATCATCTTCGATCAGAACCTTGCGGATTTGTCCAAATACCGGACCCTGGTGCTGGGAGACCAGGAGGCGCTTTCGGACCGTGCCCTCGGCCAGATCCGTGATTTCGTTAAGGCGGGCGGTGGTCTCGTCGCCACCGGCCGCACGTCTCTGTACAATGACTGGCGGCGCGTTCGAAACGATTACGGCCTGGCGGATGTACTCGGGGTTCATTCCGTTCGCGGCCGTGCGATGCCGGAAGAACAGCGCGGCACATTCGGAAAAGGGCGCACCGTCTACGTGCGCGATGTTGTGGCGGCTGATCCCATTCCTGGCATCGAAGCAGATGCGCCCAACTCGCCTACGGGAGCTTCCGGTTTCGGCCGTGCGTATTGGAAGTTGCCTAGGAATTCGGAGCAGTTGATGGCGGCCATCCGGTACGTTAACGGCGCGCCATTCGCCGTCGAATTCGAACACGCTCCGCTCACGACGGTCATGGAGATTACGGAGAAGAAAGACGGTAGCGGACGCATGCTTCATTGGGTGAACTACCGCCTCGGAACTCCGGTTCCCTCTACAACCGTGAGTGTGAGCGTGCCATCCGGCAAAACCGTCCAGTCTGTAGAGGTGATCTCGCCCGACAGCAACATATCCGGGAAAGTGAAATTCACGGTGGAGAAAAACAAGGTGCGTTTTCAATTCCCTGCCCTAGAGGTATACAATGTCGCTCTCATCAACTATTAGGCTGGCTATCCTGCCAGTGCTTTTACTTGCACCGTCAGGCGCGCAAACACCACAGAAGTCCATTCGTATCGATCACCGCGTGTTTACCGGTCTGGAGGAGATGGATGGAAACTGGGCGGCCCTGCTGGCAGCAAGCGACGGCAAAGTATATGCCGGACTGGCCTACCACGGCGGCGACGGCCACCTAGTCTACTACGATTCGAAGACAGACCGCATGCACGATGTAGGCAATCTTACACGGTTGAGCGGAGAATCGAACCTGAAGCGCGGGCCGCAATCGAAGATCCACGCGAAGTTCGGAGAAGGCAAAGACGGGCGCATCTACTACGGAACGCACGGGGGGCTCTGGTGGAACTATTCGCGCTTCGCCACAAAGGAAGGCTACCCCGGCGCACACTGGGCGGCATATGACCCGAAGACGAACCGCGTGGAGGATTTCGGACTTGGCGTGCCGAACGAGGGCGTGAATACAGGCGCATACGATCCGCTATACAACCGCATCTACGGGTTGACGCACCCCCGCGCACACTTCGTTTATTACGACGTGAAGACGGGCAAGGCTGCCGATCTGGGCCGCATCAACAACTGGGAATCCATTTGCCGCACGCTCGGCATTGACGATCAGGGGAACGTGTATGGCAGCTTCGGTATGGGCCAGATATTCAAATATGATCCCAAGACCGATGAAATCGAGGAGCTTCCGGTCCGTCTGCCGATCCGCGAAAAAGGAATCTCTCTGGGGCGTGACTACAACAAGTCCGAAACAGCCTGGCGTACAGTTGTTTGGGATACGAAGACGCGTCAGTTCTACGGCGTTGAGGAGAGCGCGACCATTCTCTTCTCATTCAACCCCCGGAACAATACCATTCAGCGGCTGGGACAGCTTGCCATTCCAAAGTTTGCGGATCGCCGCGACGTGCCGTATGCGACACTCGCCCTCACCCTCGGCCGTGACCGCAAGCTCTATTATGGGGCTTCCGGCCGCGAATTCGATTACGGCGGCAGCGCCGGGCTTGCTACCGCGCATCTCATCACCTACGATCTCGCTTCGGGAAAGACTGAGGATTTGGGCGAAATGCTGCTCGAAGACGGGCGGCGGGTGCTCGGCACGAATGCCGCGGATACAGGTCCCGACGGGACGATTTACATGGTGGGAGCGATTGAGGTTCGACCTGATGCGAACAAGAAAGTGGAAGCGGCGGGTAAGATCGGAGATGCCTACTACCGGTTGGCTCTATTGATCTACCGGCCTCGTTAGGTGATCGGAATGCGATTCTTTTTTTGGACTCTTCTGCTGGTTTTTCCGCTGTATGGACAACGCACCCTCGTGTACGACCGCTCCGTTGTCAGCCAGGTTCGAATCGATCTGCGTGAACTCGGCTATCCTCCCGAAGACGTGATTCCGTCCGGCGAATCCGCCATCCGTTCACTTGCCGTGGCGCCGAACGGCGCGATCTACGGCGCCACGAGCGGAAAGCGCAGCCACTTATTCGCGCTGTTCCCGCAGCACGGTTACGTGCAGCCCCTGGGGTTTCTGAAAGACGTTTCGCTTGTGCACCGCGCCCTGGTGGTGTCGAAATCCGGCGATGTGTACATCGGTGCGGGCAGCTCGAACGGCCACCTGTTCAAATACGTTCCGAAAAGAGACGAAGCAAAGGCGATCCGGATTGACGTGCCGCTCGAAGTTACCGATTTGGGCATACCCGTTGCCGGAGAAGGAATCTACAGTCTCGCGATCGATCGCGAGCGGGACGTCCTCTATGGGCTGACGTGGCCCAGCGGCCAGGTCTTCAGCTACAGGATAGGTGGTGTGGAATTTGCGGCGCACGGCAAGGTGGCCGAGCGCAACATCCCAGGTGAGAATTTCGAAAAATACAAGAACATCGGTAGAGCGATAACCGTTCATTCGAGCGGCTTCGCGCTGATGTCGGGTGAAAACGGCAGAATTTTCCGTGTGATGGCGTTGGGTAAGGGCGTACTCGAACCGCTGGACATCAACGCCCCCACCGTCCGCGGCCGCGAACCGTACAACGGAGTCGACGCCTGGGCCGAGTCGGAGTCCGGAATCCTCTATGGCGGTACGTCGGACGGCTATCTCTTCCGCCTCGATCCGAAATCATGGAAGATGGAAAATCTCGGCAAGCCGCTCAACCAATACCGGATTCGCGGCCTTGCATTCGCGAAGAATGGAAAGCTGTACGGCGTGGGCGGGGACGACGACGAGATGGCTCGCCTGTTCTCTTACGATCCGGCGAGCGGCGTCTACGAAATGCTCGGCATGATTGACGTCAACCGGCGGCCGTATTATTCATGGCAAGCCTACGTGATCGACGCCGTCGCCGCCGGTCTCGATGGTACTCTCTACTTCGGGCAAAGCGAGCGGAAATCCAAGCTGTATCTGTATTATCCGTGATGCACAGTCCGTTGCTGACGCGCGCGGCTCCGTACAGCCATGGCGAGCCGCGCGGTCTTTGCCACTTAGAAATCCAACCTCAAGCCCAGACGTGTCGTGCGGGCGCCCGCACCCTCCAGGCTTTGTACCGCCAGAACAGCGCCCGCCGACCCGCTGGTAATCAATGAGTCAGGCGCAGCGAAGTTCGGATGGTTGAAGATGTTTGTGAACGTCGCTTCCATTTGCAGGCCCATGGTCTCCGTGATAGGGAACTTCTTGAAAAAGCCCATATTCATGGATTTCGTACCCGGCGCCCGTAGGATATTCAAGCCGGAGTTTCCAAACCGCCCGACCGCGATGTCAGGACGGCGGTCTCCATCCGTGTCACCCGGCACACGAAAAGCCGAGACATCGAACCATTGGCCAATTGTGGGACTGCTGATTTC
Source organism: uncultured Acidobacteriota bacterium (assembly GCA_900696665.1). Lineage (GTDB taxonomy): Bacteria > Acidobacteriota > Terriglobia > Bryobacterales > Bryobacteraceae > CAADGY01. Next base: position 2,163 of record CAADGY010000080.1, on the reverse strand, counting down.
CCCACTGCCGATACGGTCCGGGCGTCCACTGCTCGCGCCGGTGTTGGACGGATCGAAGCCGGCAAACGTGGGCGTGAAATAGGGCCCGGTTTGTAGCACGGCAAACGTCGACCAGGACCAGCCTTCGATCAGATGCTTTTTCCATCCGTCGGCCTTACCGAAAGGCAACTCCCAGATAGCGGATGCGATAAACCGGTGCCGGCGTGTGTACTGGTGATTGGCCCATTCCGCGTGCCGGTCGTAAGCGTTCTGCAATCCTCCGCCGCCTTCCCATTCATTATGATTGTCGGTCAGGTTCTTCGCCCAGGTATAGCTGAGCTGGTATTGCAGACCTTTCTTAAGGCGCCGCTCGGCGGCCAGCGTCAAGCCGTTGTAATAGGCGTTCCCCGAATTGTCTCGCCAGGTTGCCCCGCTGAGTTGCGGGAAGGGCCGGCGCGACGTGCTGAACGGGATCGTGCTTGGTATAACCTGGTTCAGATTGCGTGACAACACCAGTTGGTGCGTCTTGGTGCCGACATAGGACGCACGCAGCCCCATATCGAAGATCTCCCTTTCAATAGTCAGGTTCCACTGCTGGACGTAAGGGTTCTTCATGTGCGGGTCGACGCCGCCAAGACTCGCGGTCCCCGACTGATTCAATTGCGCCGGGAATATCGCGGGGAGTTGCCACAGCGGGTTGCCGTTGGTGATGGAATTCGGCGGCGTGCTCTCCGATCCGTTATATGGACCGCCTACCAGCGACCGCCACAGCGCGGCAGTGAAAGTGTCGTAAAAGATGCCGTACCCGCCGCGCAGAACCGTCTTGTTGTCCGATGTGACCTTGTAGGCGAATCCCACGCGCGGCGCAAAGTTGTTCTTATCCGTGTAAGCCAGCGTGCGGGTTGGCAGCCCGGCCTGTTCCGCTGTGACGATGGGAACCAGGTTGCGGTTCACGAAAGCCGGGAACAGAGCGCTCTTCGATGCCTCCGTTGGAACGACCATCTGGGCGGTAAACGGATTGAAACTCGCCAGCCGGTCCTCGGTTTCAACGTAGGGCGGGTTTAGTTCATACCGCAGTCCGAAATTCAACGTCAGCCGCGGAGTCGCCTTGAAATCGTCTTGAATGAACAGAAACTTGTCCCAGTTTGTGCTCTTCAGCAATACGAAACCGGCAGAGGACCGGGAAGCCGACCTCGGAATTCCGAGCAGAAGATCGGCGTACGCATGGCCACTGTAGTTGCCGGTAAAACTGATGCTCCCGTATGCGCGCGATGGAGAAACACCGAAGTTCTCTCCGTAGTTGTGCCAAACTTCGCCGCCCATCTTAATGGTGTGGCGGCCCACAATCCAGGACAGGTTATCCTGCCACTGGAATATCATCTCCGCGCCACGTTGGTAATCCAACTGGCTGATGCCTTGAAATCCGGAAATACTGATGATCGGCAAAGCCTCCACATCCGGCAAATCGGAGGGAAGACCGGTCAGTCCCAACTCGGAAGCGATCTCGCGCCCGAGGACCGGCCCGCTATAGGGGTTGTATCCGCGGATCAGGCCAAAGCGGAACTCGTTGATCACCGTGGGACGGAACGTGTGCGTGTCCGACAACACCAGATTGCGGGTCTGGCGCCGCTGCTTGCGCAAGCCGATGGTCGGAAGGCTGCCTTCGAGCGCGTTGTTGGGCGCACGCATTGCATTGAAGCGGCCGAAGAATGCGTTACTTGACGAGAACTGGTGATCGATGCGGACATCTACCTGTTCTTTCCTCTGCCTCTGTTTGAATTGGTCGCGATAGTTGCCCACCACCGACTCCGGATCGCCGAAGTTCGCGAGCGGGAAAAAGCGCTCTTGAATCTTCAATGCAGTCTGGTTCAGACGGTTCGATGGAATGACGTTACCAGGGAATGGCTGTCCCGTGAGCGGATCCGTGATGTTGATCGGATTTCCCTGGGAGTTGCGAAGCATCGAAAAGTCACCATTACGCAAACGGTTCGATGGCAGATTCAAGTTCAACGCAGCGCCGGTGTGCTGATTGAACGCCTCCAATCCTCCCGAAAAGAAGGTCTTGTTCTTAAACACCGGACCGGAGAAAGTGAACCCATAATCATTCAACACGGCGAAGCCTACACGGCTTTGGAAAAAGTTCCGCGCGTTCAACCCGGCAGTGTTGTAGTACCAGTAGGCACT
>CAADGY010000079.1 GCA_900696665.1 uncultured Acidobacteriota bacterium | reverse complement strand
GGCTAGAAAGGAGATGGCAGTGAATCTTATACCATGCGTTGTTCTATGGGCCGTGAGGACGAGTAGAGTCATTGCACTTTTGGCGTGGCGCAAACTCGTCTCGAGCAAAGAAGATGACGTGTTGCATGTGCTGGAAGGAGAGAGCGCGGCCATTCCCGCACAGCAGGAAATAGCCAGGAAACTGAGCACCATTGACCGGTGGGGGAAGGTGCTCACCGCTATCACTTTCGCTTATGGGGTAGCGCTGGCTGCTGCATATGTGTACCAGGTTTGGGAACGGTCCAACCAAATTGTAATAAGATAGGCGCCGAAGTAGCCTTCCCATGCCCCGGCCGGGCCGGGCGGACGAGAATCGATGAGGATTTTGCCGAACGGCTCTTTGCTATTTACTTTACTGTTTTTTCTGATAACGCCCGCGTCCGGCTTTGGGCAAGAGGGAACGGACTGTTCCTCCTGCCACGATCAGGGAGCCAAGCTGCCGCAGTCCGCGCATGCTAAGGTGACCTGCCTCGAGTGTCATCCCAAATTCACTGCCTATCCGCATCCGGAGAACGTTCCCAAGCCGCAATGCGCTTCGTGCCATCCACAACAGGCGGGTGAGCATTCGAGAAGCGTCCACGGGCTGGCATTAGAAGCCGGCAACGCGGCCGCACCTGGGTGCGCTACCTGTCATGGAGACACGCACGAATTGCCTCGCGCGGGTACACCGGAATTCCACCGCCTGGTGCCGGAAACCTGTGGCATGTGCCACACCGAAGTGGCCGAGCAGTTTAACGCCAGCGTTCATGGGCAGGCCGTGGCGCGAGGGATCCGTGAAGCTCCGGTTTGCACCGACTGCCACGGCGAGCACGAAATTCGTCCGCACACCGACACGCGTTCGACGGTAAACCCGTTGCAGATCCGCGAGACGTGTGGAAGTTGTCACGACGACGTCCGGCTCGGGCGCCGCTTCAATATTCCCCTGGACCGCATCCAGAGCTTCGACGAGTCGTTCCACGGGCTGGCATTGAAGGCGGGCTCTCAGACGGTTGCGAACTGTGCCAGTTGCCATGGCGTCCACAATATCTTCCGTTCCACTGATCGACGTGCCACTACAAACGTTGCCAATCTCCCCCAGACCTGCGGACAGTGTCATCCGGGAGCCGGTTCCCGTTTCGCCATCGGTACCGTACACCTCGCCGAAGGCTTCGAGCCGGCGGTTGTGGTATGGGTGCGGCGATTCTACCTGGGCGTAATTCCATTCACCCTCGGCTTTATGATCCTCCACCATTTGGGCGACTGGATCAGGAAGCTGTTCCGCATGCGAATACAGGCGCAAGCAGGCGCTTCCGCGCCCCTACCCTTGCGCCACGCCGAAGTCCGCATGCTGCGCTTTGAGCGGATTCAGCATTTTCTGCTGCTCACCTCTTTCATGGTTCTGGTCTGGAGCGGCTTCGCCCTGAAGTATCCCGATGCGTGGTGGGCCGTGCCCCTGGTGGCCTATGAGAGTGCGTATCCGTTTCGTGGCACCATTCACCGTATTGCCGCCGCGGTTCTTGTCACCGTTTCCATCATGCATGTCCTCTCGCTGCTGGTGAATCGCCGCCTGCGCTCACACTGGCTGACGATGCTGCCCCGGCGGAACGACGTCTACGAAATGCTGGGGGCGCTGGCGTATAACCTCGGCCTGCGTTCCACAAAACCGGTGATCTCTCCCCACAGCTATGTCGAAAAAGTCGAATACTGGGCGGTGGTCTGGGGCACGTTCATCATGGCGGCGACGGGATTCCTGCTCTGGTTTAATAACTGGTCTCTCAGGTGGATGCCGAAATCGTGGCTCGACGCGGCGACCTCCATCCATTTCTACGAAGCGGTGCTCGCCTCACTGGCTATTCTGATCTGGCACTTCTACACCGTAATTTTCGATCCAGATGTATATCCGATGGATCCTGCCTGGCTGACGGGCCATTCCGTCCGGCGCCGCGTTTCTCACAGCCAGGATGAACCAGCCGTCGAGGCGCATAGTTCCGAAGAACGGCAAAGCTCAGCGGACTGAAGATGCGAAGAAGAATTAGAGATTGGGTTTCCCCAGTAGTCTACCTCTCAAATAACTGGATCAGCCTTACGGGTGTTGTGCTCGTAACAGGAGCGGCGGTCGCCTGGATTCTGCTACTGCCGACCATGCTGACGGGAGACGCGGCGACGCCCTATATCGGCATCCTGACATTTCTCATACTCCCGGTGATTTTCTTTGCGGGCCTCGGCCTGATTCCGCTTGGCATCCGGCTGCGGTCGAAGCGTGAGCACACATCTGGTATCTATCCCACGGCGTTTCCGCCTGTCGATATGCGCAACCAGTCATTCCGGCGGCTTCTTACATTTGTCGCGCTGGCTACCTTCGCGAATATCGTCATAGGGTCCCAGCTCACCTACCGCGCCGTTCACTATATGGATAGCGTGACGTTCTGCGGACAGGCGTGCCATACGGTGATGCAACCCGAGTTTGCGGCCTACCAGAACTCGCCGCACGCCAGGGTGGCGTGTGTGGATTGCCACATCGGGCCAGGCGCTTCCTGGTTTGTGCGCAGCAAACTTTCCGGTGCGGGGCAGCTATTGGCGGTTACGTTCAACACCTACCCTCGTCCAATACCGACGCCGATCGAGAATCTGCGCCCCGCCCGGGAGACGTGCGAGCAATGCCACTGGCCCGACAAGTTCAGCGCGGACCGCATTCGGATCATAGCCAACTACGCCGAAGATGAGACCAACACCGAGACGAAGACCGTTCTGCTGATGCACATCGGCGGGGGGCCGCAGGTGCGGGGCATCCATGGTGTGCACCTCGGTCCGGGGGTCGCCATCCGGTACGCCCACAGTGACGGCAAGCGCCTGGAAATTCCGTGGGTGGAATATAGCGACGGCAAGGGCAGCACGACGCAATATGCTTCTCCCGATTTCAAACCCGGCACGGAGAAGACCATGCGGGTGCGTGTGATGGATTGTCTCGATTGCCACAACCGGCCCACGCACGTGTTCGAGCTTCCCGAAACGGCGGTAAATCATGCCATTTCTTCCGGCGAGATCTCACGCACCCTGCCGTATGCCAAGAAGAAGAGCTTGGAGCTGTTGAAAGCATCCTACGCTACTCACGGCGATGCGCAGCGGCGCATCACGGAAGAGTTTGCTGCGTACTACCGCGAGCAGTATCCGGACATTTTCGAGAAGCAGCCCATCGAGGTGAAGCGGGCTGCTTCGGCGGTCTGGAACATTTACTCGCGGAATGTTTTCCCTGAAATGAAGGTGACCTGGGGCACTTATCCGAACCACATCGGCCATACCGACTTTCCAGGATGCTTCCGGTGCCACGATGACAATCACTCCAGCGCTTCCGGAAAGAACCTGACGCAGGATTGCAACGCCTGCCATAATCTGCTGGCCATGGACGAAGAGAATCCCGAGATTTTGAAAACGCTCGGGGTTCGATGAATTCGCGGTCTTGGCCGCTGCTTGTTACGCATGTAGGATTCGTACTAACCGGTGCTATCACAAATTCTGCTGGGGCCGATCCTGCCGGGCTTGCCGGCGCGGTGGTCGCGCTGGATTAGCGGGACTGACTCTAACTTCCTGGCCTACCGGTATTCTGGCGGTGTTCCTGCTCCTGTTCCTTTATGTAGGCGCCGGGATGTCTGTGAGCGGCTGAACCGGAACCTGCATCTTGCGGCGGCTCGATGAAGGAACGGCCCCGTGGCCTTCGGCACATCCGTGTTCTGGAGTGAGTTCCCGGCTGGCTGCCATGCTGCCCCCGCCGCCCTTCGACGCATCCCGGGCCGTGCTCCGGTTTTCAGTTATCCACCGCTACGGGCAGCCTCCATAAAGGGCTGCCGGTGACTTAGTTGGCATGCTTGGCGTGGTCCTCGTCGAGCACGCCTTTCGAAGACGTACGGCGCGGGCTGTAGAATCGAGTCAATGAAACAGACTGCGCTCGAAGCACTGGACGCGGCCATGCGTAACGGTGTCTCCTATGTTGACGTTCGCCTGATCGAAGACAGGAATCGCCGTCTTTCGACGAAGAACGGCGCAGCCGGCGATGTATCGAGCTCGGAGTCAGTGGGCATTGGAATTCGCGTAATCGCATCGGGATGCTGGGGCTTCGCGGCCACGGACGACCTGACAAAAAACGGCATCCGGAGAGCGGCAGCGCTTGCGGTTGAGATTGCGCAAGCGAGCGCCCTGGCCCGCCGGCACGAGTTGGTGTTGGCGCCGGAGGAGGCATACCGCGCCGATTGGATTTCTCCTTGCGCGATCGATCCGTTTTCCATGCCGATTGAGGACCAATTGCACCTGTTGATGGCGGTTGATGGCACCCTGCGCCGAACGCCCGGCGTGACGTTAGCAGAGACGTCGATGGATTTCACACGCCGGCGGCAGGTGTTCGCATCCTCAGCCGGGAGCGTCATCGATCAGACGCGTACTACCACGGGCGCGGGTTTCACCGTTTACAGCTTCAAAGAAAATGAAATCCAAAAGCGTTCGTATCCGAACTCGTTCGGCGGCCACTATCAACTGAAAGGTTACGAGCTTGTTGACGAACTGAAGCTGATCGAAAACGCTCCCCGCATTGCCGAAGAGGCCGTCGCTCTTCACTCGGCGGATCAATGCCCGGAAGGTGTCTTCGATCTGATTCTGGACAGCAGCCAGCTTGCGCTACAGATACACGAATCAATCGGTCATCCCATAGAGCTGGATCGTGTGCTCGGCAGCGAAGCGAACTACGCGGGCATGAGTTTTCTGACGCTCGATCAACTCCGGACCCTTCGGTATGGTTCCGGCATCGTGAACGTGGTGTGTGATGCGCGCCCGGAACACGGCCCCGGCTTGGGAACGTTCGCCTTTGACGATGAAGGAGTCCCGGCGCAGCGTGTGGACGTCATTCGCAACGGCCTCTTCACCGGCTACATGACTTCGCGCGAAACGGCGGCGGCTGCCGGTGACGCCAAATCGAACGGCACCATGCGGGCCGACGGATGGATGCACATCCCGCTGATACGCATGACCAACGTGAGTCTGTTGCCGGGCGAGCAATCCATTGAACAGGTGTTCGGCGACGTGGAACATGCGATCTACATGGAGACCAACCGTAGCTGGTCCATCGACGATAAGCGGTACAACTTTCAGTTCGGATGTGAAATCGCATGGGAAATCCGGAATGGCAGGCGCGTCCGCATGCTCAAAAATCCGAGCTACAGCGGAATCAGCACGGAGTTCTGGAACTCGTGTGCGGCCATCGCGGGCCGCGAGCATTGGACCTTGTGGGGTGTCCCGAACTGCGGCAAAGGGCAGCCGGAGCAAGTGATGGGAACGGGCCACGGAGCCAGCCCGGCGCGCTTCAGCGCTGTGAAGATCGGTGGGGCCTACCAGGAGTAAGCCGTGAACGAAATCGAACTGCTGCCACACAGCCGTGTCAGAGACGTATTCGGTCTGGCGGAAAGCGCCGCGCGTGAGTTGGGCATTCGGGATGTCGAAGTGATCGTCGCGGCGGAATCGAGCGCGCTAACGCGCTTCGCCAACAACGCCATTCACCAGAACGTAGCCCAACAGGTGCTGAGTGTCTCGATAAGAACGGTGCGCGACAACCGAACTGCGCGTGCCACTACCAACCGCTTGGATGCCGGCTCGATCCGGCGCGCCGTCGCGCAGGCCGCGGCGATTATGAATTCGGTGAAACCATTGCCGTATCTGCCCCGCATGGCGGGACCGTCGCCGTTCGAGGAGGTGGACCGGTTTTGCACGGCAACGGCGGCGGCCAGTCCCGCTGACCGTGCGCGGGCCATTGCCGAGGCGATCGGCATCGCAGAGCAGGCATCGCAAACCGCGGCGGGAATCTTCTCGACTGAACAGGGCGCGCATGCCATCCTCAACTCGGCTGGCGTGTTCGCCTACCACGCCGCGACGATGGCCCGGTTTTCTGTAACCGCGATGACGGGTGACAGTTCCGGTTGGGCGAAGGTGTCTGCAGTGGACCGGCGGGAGATCGATACAGCCGGGTTTGCGGCGCGCGCGGTCGAGAAGGCGCGGCTATCCCGCAACGTTCAGAAGCTGCCGCCAGGGCGCTATACCGTCGTACTGGAGCCTGCCGCTGTTCTCGACCTCGTGGGCCAGATGTTCGGCGATTTCAGCGCAACGGCCCTACTCGACCAGCGCAGCTTTCTTACCGGGCGAATGGGACAGCGGCTGTTCGGCGAGAACATTTCCATTCGGGACGATGCATATCACCCCTTGCAGGCGGGTCCGGGTTTCGATGGCGAAGGTTCTCCCCGGCAGCGGCTTCTGCTGGTGGATGCCGGGACGCCGAAAGAAGTTGCGCGCTCACGAATGGCGGCCCAGCGGGATGGAGCGCCGCCGACGGGCCATGGCTTTCCTCTTCCGAACGAGACGGGCGAAGCTCCCGTGAATATCGTGATCACCGGAGGTGATGTCCCGGTAGACCGGATGGTGGCTTCGCTCGATCGGGGTATTCTGGTGACACGCCTCTGGTATATCCGGGAAGTAGATCCGTACGAGAAAATTATGACCGGCATGACACGTGACGGCACGTTCCTGGTGGAGGGCGGCCGCATCCGTTGCGGAGTTCGAAACTTTCGATTCAATCAAAGCTTGATCGAAATGTTGCAAAACGTGGAAGCGCTTTCACCCTCCGCACGGGTGAGCGGCGAAGAGACATTCGATATGGTTGTGCCCGCTATGCAGGTGACGGATTTTCAGTTCACCGAGGTGACGCACTTTTGAGGCGCCGCCTCAGTTCTTCCTGAACGATGCCACGAACTGCTCGAACCGCTGCTGGTTGGCGCCCACGGTCTTGGCCGGGCCGGTGAACTTGACGAACAGATTGCCGCCGGGCGCCTCGATAATTGCACCTAACAAGCGGTATCCCGGTCTGGCTGTCTTTTGCACCGCCATCGGTCCGCCCATGCCGGTGTAGGTCCCGGACATGTCGACGGTGGTTACCGCAAGGGTATTGACCGTTTTCTTATTTACCTTCGCGGCCGGCGGTTTTCCAGCGGATTGAAACTGGCCTTTCCAGCGCTCGATGTTCGCTTCGATGCCGCCACCCTGTCCGGCGCCAAAGAAATAGACAACGCATTCGCCGTTTTCAGTATCTGGTTGCGTGGCGGGAACTGCATAACTTGCCGCGCGCATCGGTCTTGTCCCCTCGCTTTTCCAACCGGCCGGAGCCGTCCACCGCACGCCGGCGGCCGATTCGGCAAACAGACACACGGTACACAATAGCGGAAGTGCCCAGGTACGCATGTCACCAGTTTAGCTTCCGGGGCCGGGTACGCGGCAGTCGCGGGCGGGATAGAATCGTAGTGGCTGCCCGGAGGCAAAAGGCGTTGAACCCTCCGGTGAAGGAGGCTCGCCGATGCTCATCACACGCAGGGATGCTCTTTCCACTGCTTTATTCGTCGCCCAGTCCGCTCGCGCGTCCCAATCCGCGCGCCCGAAAACCGGAATTCCTGGGCCATTCCCGGGCAGAGTCATAGCGGTCCACTCGCCGGGGTGCATCCTTTCGGACCAGTATCAGAAAGAGACTGTCCGCCAGATGATCGCGCGCGGCATGATGGAACTTACCGGTGCTCCGTCCGCCGTGGAGGCGTGGCGCGTGTTTGTCCGGCCGGGTGACGTTGTGGGAATCAAGTTGAACCCCAACGGAATGCCGAGAGTCATTTCCGCGCCGGAGGTGCTTCACCCGGTTATCGACGGTCTGAAGGAGGCCGGTGTCAAGGCCCGGGATATCGTGGTCTTCGACCGGAATCGCGCGTTTATCGTAAAGGCCGGCTACGACAAATGGCTGCCGGAGGGCATCCGCTATGCCTGGGCTTCGGAAACTTACGACCCCATTCAACTCGACATGGATGGCTATGACCGTGATTGTTACGCGGAACTGCCCGTCATACAGCCGGGGCAGGATCCCAACGACCGCCATTTCCGCCGTTCGTACGTGGCCCGGTTCGTAACGAAGGAAATCAATAAGCTCATCAATATACCTGTGTTGAAGCACCATCAATCCGCTGGTGTTACGCTGGCGCTGAAAAATATCGCGTATGGCATGGCGAATAATGTCGCCCGCAGTCATCAAAACAGTACATTGCATTGCACGTCTGTGTTCATTCCGGCCATCATGGATCTGCAGCCGTTCCGTGAAAAGACGGTGCTACACATTGTTGACGGGGTGAAAGGCGTGTATCATGGAGGACCCGCCGCCCGCCCAGGCTACATCTGGGAACACAAGACGATCTATTTCGCAACAGACCCCGTCGCCGTGGATAAGGTCGGCTGGAAAGCTTTGGACCGCAAGCGCGCAGAGATGGGGCTTGCGCCGATAGCATTGTCCAAACCCGACAAGGTCAGCACGCGCCTGAATTGCCAGCCTGAGCACATCGAGATCGCCGGCGCGCTTGGACTCGGCGAGTTTGATGACGCCAAAATTGACTTGCGGCAAATTGAACTGGCTTGAATAGCCGTTAATCCGGGCAAATTTGGAAAACTCAACGAAGTTTTCTTGGAATCTTGGCCCGATCTGCACTAGAATGCCTCCAACCAGTAACAGGACTGTTGTTTTCGAGATAGATCCGGTTGTTCCTTAGGAGGTCGTGCCATGGGGGGCAGAAAAATGCGGCGGGCATCCGCCGCAGTGTTTGCATTACTCCTATCCCATGTTTCCTTCGCGCAGGATTACCGTGCGAAAGTACAGGGTGTCGTAACTGACAGCAGCCAGGCCGTTGTGGGAGGGGCGAAAGTGACCCTGACCAACCTGAATACCGGCATTTCAACTACGAAAGAAACCAACGCCGTTGGGCAATATATTGTCGAATTCGTCGAGCCGGGCACATATTCGTTGAGCGCCGAGCACCCTGGCTTCAGCAAATTCGTTCAACAAAGCTTCGTCGTTCAAGTACGCGCGGATATCACCGTCGATCCGGTGCTGCAGGTTGGCAATCTGGCCGACCAGGTCACAATTACGGAAACTATGACCGGAGTGAAGTTCAACACTTCGAGCGTGGATTTGACAATTGACCGCAAGATGCTCACGGACCTCCCTATCCTGGGCCGTAATCCGTTCCGGTTGGCACTGCTCGACCCGTCGGTAGTGGATCGTGGGTGGGGCGCGAACAATCCCTTCGACATGTGGGGCGCCGCAACGATTGATGTAGGAGGAAGCACCAGCGGCAAGGTGGATCTCCTGCTGGATGGCGCTCCTCTCATGATGACGAACAAAGCCTCGTATGCGCCTCCGATGGATGCCGTGCAGGAGTTCACCGTGCAGCAGAACAGCGTGGACGCCGAGTTCGGCAACAGCGCTGGGGGCATCATGAGCCTGTCCATGTCAGCGGGCACCAATTTCTTTCACGGAACGGCGTACTATTTCGGCCGCAACCCGAAGCTGAACGCCGTGAGCGACGCCATCAGCCGCACGCCCAACTTCGTCCGCAACCATATCTGGGGCGGTACGCTGGGCAATCCGATTATCAAGAACAAGCTGTTCACCTTTACCGCATGGGAGCAATGGCGCACCAAGGACCCGCGCCTGAATATCCGCACCATGCCCACCGAGCTGGAGCGCACCGGCGATTTCTCGCGCTCGCTAAACGCGGTGGGCGGACTTCGTACCATTTACGATCCGTGGAGTACGCAACTTGGCGCGGGCGGCACCGCGACTCGAACGCCGTTTCCCGGAAACCGCATTCCCACACAGCGGTTGGATCCGACCGCCGTGCGAATGATGCAGGACATCTGGAGCCCGAATGGCCCCGGTGATGACGTCACCGGCGTGAACAATTTCAAAGAGTCCTACACGTGGCTTTCCCGTTACTGGAATTTTTCGAATCGCACGGACTACAACATCACTGAGAAGTGGCGGGTGTTCGGCCGCTACAGCCAGTTCCATAACCTGATTGACGAAAGCCACACGGTGGATACTCCGGCCATGCCGAAGGATGAGGGCGGGGCAATGTACTCATTCAACGTCGCCGGGGACGCCGTGTATGTACTGAGCCCGAGCACCGTGCTGAACTTTACCGGCAGCTATGCGTCGATTCAGGACGACTATTTTTCGGAATCCGCCGCGGTAACGGAAGATGACCTGGCGGGATTCTGGCCGAACCGGTGGTTTTCGCCTTACACGAAAGATTTGCCCGCCATCTACTATCCGTATCTGAGCATCGGTGATGCGGTCTTCGGTCACCGCTTTTTCTGGATTGAACATCCGAAGAATGCGAGCTTCCAGGGAAAACTGGTGCATTCCATGGGGCGCCACAACGTGAAAACCGGCATCTCTTACCGGCGTTCCTTCGGGCTGATCAACTATCCGGACCCGATGGGATTCTATTTCGGTCCTGGATTTACAGCCGACACTTTTCAGAGTCCCGATACAAGCCTCAGCGGCGACAGTTACGCGACGTTCCTTCTTGGCGCGATCGATTCGCAATCCCTAGCTCAGTATGTGGCGCCGCACGAATTGACTGTGAACGGCTACGCAGCTTACGTGCACGATGATTTCAAAGTGAACCAGCGCCTCACTTTGAATCTGGGACTGCGCTTCGAATATGAAACCGGGCCGGTAGATCGCCTGGACCGCATCTCGCGCTACCTCGATCTGACCAACCCCATACCGGAAATGCAGGGCGCGAACGCTCCCAGGATGCCCGCGGAAGTGCTTGCTTATGCGCAGGCTCCTCCCATCTACAACGGTGCGTGGGTCTTTTCAAGTGATGAGCATCGGAGCATGTTCAACACTTCGAAGCGTGGCTTCATGCCGAGAATCGGCGCGGCCATCCGCCTGAACGACAAAATGTCTATCCGCGCCGGGTACGCACGGTACGTCATTCCCTCCAGCCAGACACGGCCGTTCCAGGACACCGGCATTCGCCTTTATGGTTACACTGCCCGTTCGTTCGTAGCGCCCGCCTTGGTCGGCATTCCCGGCGGCAGCCTGAGCGATCCGTTCCCGGCCTCCAACCCGCTGATCCTTCCGGCAGGAAAATCGATGGGCCGCTATCAGAACCTGGGGGATCCCGCCGACTGGAGCCAGCAGGAAATGAAGACCGGCGTTCGCGAGCGCATCAACGTCTCTTTCCAACGCCAATTAGCGGCTCAGTTCGTAGTCGATTTGACGTATTTTTTGAACTTGGGCTATAACCTGCCTTACTCCAAGGACTTAAATCTGTTCGATCCGAACCTGACCTATACTCATAAGGCGGAGTTGGACAGGACCGTTGCCAATCCTTTCTACCAGTTCTCCACGCCGGATAAGTTTCCCGGACAACTCCGCAATCGCCAAAAAGTGAGTATCGGCAGTCTGCTGAGGCCGTACCCGCAATATGACAGGTTGCGGCAGACACAGACCGACGGCCTGAAGAACCGCTATCAGTTCTTCCAGATCAAACTCCAGCGCCCGTTTGCGAACGGACTGAGCGTGTTCTGGGCGTATAACTACAACCGCGAGCGGAACTACGAGTTCTTCAATGCCGTCGATCAATACGAGGAGCGATTCACTTACATCGACGGCTTTCTGCCGCGGCACCGTATGAACATCGCGGGCACATACGATCTTCCTTTCGGCAAGGGGCGTCCGTATCTTGGTAATGCGCATGCCGTTGTCAACGCGATCTTCGGCGGCTGGTCATCTAGCGCGATCTTCAACTACAACTCTGGCCGTTTTGTCCGCTTCGGGGGCGCGCTGGTGGACGGAAACCCGGCCATCGACAACCCCACCCGTAATCGGTATTGGGACACCACGAAGTTCAGTGTTCTGCCGGCTTACACGAAACGCACGAATCCGTGGCAATATCCCGGTGTAACGGGTCCGCGCTTTACGAATATCGACGCGACGCTGTCGAAGTTCTTCCCGATTCACGGGGAGCGCGTCCGGCTGGAATTCAAGATGGAAGCTTACAACCTGACGAACAGCTTCATGGCGGGAATGCCCAACACCACCGTCACCAGTTCACTGTTCGGCCGCTCCACCACACAGGCAAACCGCGGACGCGAGATGCAGTACACGCTCCGGCTGCACTTCTGATTTCAGGCGGCCGCGTGTATGGCGTAGGCGCAGTTTCGTCCTTCGTCATACATGGCGATAACGTTTTCGGGCGGCACGTCGGGTTGAATGTTATGCACGGCAGCCAGCACGTAGCCGCCCCCGCCGCCCATCTCTTCGAACCGGCGGCGGACTTCGGCCCTCACCTCGCCGGGAGAGCCGTGCGGCAGAACACGCCGGCTGTCGACGCCGCCCCAGAATGCGATGCGGCCGCCGAACTCACGTTTCAACTGTTCCGGCTGCATGTTCCGGGCGGTCACCTGTACCGGGTTCAGCGCGTCAATGCCGAGTTCGATGAAATCCCCGATAAGCCAATAGACCGACCCACAGGAGTGATAGAGGATTTTCGCCCCGGTATTGGCGCGAATCTGTGCAACGAAACGTTCCTGATAGGGCCGGATCAACTGACGATACAGTGCGGGTGAACAAACCGGGCGGTCTTCCAGGCCCACATCGTCACCGAACGCCACGATGTCGATGAGGTCGCCAATTTCCGGCAAAATGCGAGCGTTGGTGGCGAGCAGGTTTTCCGCCACGGCATCCATCAGACAACGGAAGAGATCGTGACCGCCGCCGAGATCGCAATACCAGTCTTCGAATCCGCGCAGGTATTGCGTCTGATGAACCAGGTTGTATCGCGCGTTGTAGATGATGGCGTAGTCCGTGTTCTCGCGCAGGTTCCGGATTTTTTCTCTTAAACCCCGCACTCTGCCCGGGTCGGACGGATCGGGATAGGGGTAGCGCGCGATAGCGCCCGCGTCGATTTTGCCCGCCAGTGGAGAACGCCTGAGCTCGAAATAGTGGCAGCCAGGCGGCTTGGAACGGACTATCCCCCACTCGTCCTTGTAACCGGTGGCGGAAAGCTCCTCATCCCCGCCGCGGTCGGGAGCGCCTTGCGACACAGCACGCGCATCGACGTCCAGGTGGCGCAGGAT
>CAADGY010000078.1 GCA_900696665.1 uncultured Acidobacteriota bacterium | reverse complement strand
TGTGCCGGCTACATCGTCATTTCTGAACCGTGTGACCATGTCTTTCATCACGGTGCTGCTGGAACCGCAGGGCGAACGGGACGATATTCAGGCCATGGGACAGCAGGTGAGGGCGGTTCTGAGAGATTACCCCTATGCCAGGCCAAGGGTGTCCTTTCCGAACGTGCTGGGAGGGCGCGACACATTCTCGCCGATTCGTGCCCTGCTGCTCGGTCCCGACATGGACAAACTGGTCGAAATCGCCAAAGAAGTCAACGTCAAGCTCGCCGCACAGCCTGAGGTGGCCGACATCAAGGTCAACCTCAATTTGAACAACCCCGAACTGCAGGTGGAAATCGACAGACAACTGGCTTCCGATCTGGGGGTGCGTGTCTCCGATGTCGCCAACGCCGTAAGGCTCCTGATGTCCGGTGAAGACGAAATCTCCACTTACAAGGAGGAGTCCGAACAGTACCCTGTTACGATGCGCCTGTTGCCGGGGCAACGTGACGACCCCGCGGTGCTAAGCCGTCTGCTCGTTCCCTCATCGCGTCTGGGACTGATCCGCCTGGACTCGGTGGCAACGCTTGAGCGGGGGCTCGGCCCCAGCCGTATCGACCGGTTTGCCCGCCAGTTTGCGATTGGTATTTACGGCAATATCGCGTCCGGGCATACGCTGGGTGAAGGCGCCGCGGTCACACAAAGGATCATCAACGAGGTTGGGCTGCCGCCAGGATACCGCCTGACTTTCTCCGGGCAGGTGAAAATTCTGGAAGAGACGACGATGAACATGATTCTCGCATTCGCGCTCGCGTCGATCTTCATGTACATGGTGCTGGCGGCGCAGTTTGAAAGCCTGGCTCACCCCTTCATCATTCTGCTGACACTGCCCCTCTCCATTCCGTTCGCACTCATTTCGCTGATCGGCACCGGTAGAAGCCTGAACCTCTTCAGCGCGCTCGGTGTACTGCTGTTGCTGGGTATCGTTAAGAAGAACGGTATTCTGCAGATCGACTACATGAACCGGCTTCGCGACCAGGGGCGTCCCTTGCACGAAGCGATTCTCGAAGCCAATCGCATCCGGCTGCGGCCCATCCTCATGACAACATTTTCGATTATTGCGGGTCTGATCCCAACAGCCATCGGCATCGGCGCGGGCGCTTCACAGCGCTCGGCCATCGCTGTCACGATCATCGGCGGGCAAACGCTCTGCCTCCTGCTGACACTCGTAGTGGTTCCGGTAGGCTACGCGATGGTGGAGGACGTCAAAGCCTGGATCGCGAGAAAGCGCCGCGTCGATCAAGCGGCGACGGCGCCGGCCGCCGGCGACTGAGCCGCAGGCGAGCGCCTGAAGTTGCGTGAAACCGAACGTGCAGTCACCCGTTCGGCGGATTGGCCGTCGGCTGCCCCGCTGGGACGCGGGAGTGGAAGCGGCGGCAGGTCGCTCACGATCGTCCCGACCGCCTATTTGACGAATCGGCCCTCAACTCGTCCTGCGAGCACGTTCCGGGCGCAGTGCAACGAAACAAGAGTCGGAAGAGATCCGGCGGATGCCAGACTACATGGAGCATAGGAGCAATTCTCTACGGAGATGCCGGTGTTCCCGTACACACGGAAGAGCCGCCTTGCGCTCTGGCTTCGACCTACACTGGATGCGTGGCTGGTAATATCGTGGTCCGTTTGTCCCTCGCGCTACCGGTTTGCGCATGCTGTCTTGCGGCGCTGCTATCCGGTGCTCCGGCAGACCCTGAAGATCCCGTCTTCCGGGCCGTCGACCTGGATCTTGGAGAAAGCCGGGAGGTGCACTTTTCTAACGGGACGGTGGCCAGCGTCAGACTGATCGCCCGCGATGAGATTCGCGATAGCGTCCGGCAGGCGGTACGCTCGGCGCGTGTCCGCGTAGAGGTGAACGGACACGAAACAATGCTCAACTGCGGGAACTACCGGTTGCCTCTCACCGTGGGCGGGGTGCAGATCGACTGTCCCGTCACGAAAGGATATCTCGCCAACGCCCGTACAAACCCCTGGGGACTCGACAAAGACGCGCGGCTCCGGGTCTGGCCCGCCGCCTCACCGCTGTTGCGTCCGGGCACTTATGTCTACCCTGTGCAACAGCGGTGGTTTGCCAGCGATACGCAGATGTCCAATGAACCGTCCTTTGTCGACGGCTCGGAGGAGCCTGCCAGGAAAAGGGTCTACTACCATTACGGGCTCGATATCGGTGGCGTCGAAGGGCTCACTCACGTGATCTCGGCCACCGGCGGCCTGGTGGTAGTCCGGGGCAACGGCGTACTGCCCGCCTATAGGGACAGCCCGTACATTGAAATCAACTACGATGGCGTCATCGTGCTTGACGAGCGGGGATGGTTTCACTGGTACTTTCATCTCGCGCGGATCGATCCGGGGGTTACTCTCGGCAGCCGAATCAGGATAGGGCAGAATATCGGCGTCATCGGCAAGGAGGGCCATGCCGGTTGCTGGTCTCACCTGCATTATGAAATCCGCTCCCTTCAGCCCTCTGGGAAGCCGGGCATTCAGGAGGGGTACGCCTTTCTTTGGGAAGCTTATCAAAAGCAGTATTCGCCGGATCTCATCGCCGTCGCCCGGCCGCACTCACTCGCCTGGGTTGGGGAGGAGGTAGTTCTGGACGGTGGCTCTTCCTGGAGCCGTACCGGAAAGATCGAGCGCTACGACTGGACTTTTACGGACGGCGGACGCGCAGAAGGGCCGCGGGTAAAGCGGGTTTACGCAAAACCAGGCACCTATAGCGAAATTCTGAAAATCACGGATGCGGCCGGACGCGTCGCGTACGATTTTGCCGTTGTGCAGATTGCCGGAAAACCGGAGAACGGGTGGACGGACCGGCTGCCTCCCACGATCCATGCGGCGTACAGCCCGGCCTTGGATGCGCGTCCGGGCCAGACCCTGACGTTTGCCGTCCGGACCTGCCGCACCACATATGGCCGGGAAATCTGGCGATTCGGCGACGGTAGTGCTCCCGTAGTGGTGAAATCCGACGGCTGTGCCGAACCCGCGTCTCCCAAGGGATACGCCTTTACCCGGCATGCCTTCAAGAAGCCCGGAGACTATATCGTCAGAGTTGAGCGGGCGAATGAGCGGGGAGAAAGGGCCGTCGGACACCTGCACGTCCGGGTATGTGCCCAATAGCCGCGTAGGAAATTTTGTCATTAGCCCATGACAATTTACCGTCACCCGGTTAGCCGATGGTGCACCGGTGCTGATGTTCTGCCTACATTTGTGGGTTTAAGAATCTTTACGAATTTTCCAAATCTTTTGGCCCTCGAACTGCGTCTGTTGTACTGAGACTGAACCGATTTCAATGGAGGGGACAATGAGCGTGTCAATGAAAACAGCAGCGGTGAGCAGCGAAAGGAAGGGATTTGTTTACTGTTATCTGTGCACTCACACTGTGGAAGCACAGGTGGTGTGGCAGGGTAAATCGGCAAGAGCCAAATCCGGTCAGAAGTGCTCCCGGTGTGGTTCCTCGCTGGATGCAGGGTACGTAGTCCGTCTGGAACAGGCAGCCTAGTACAAAGGGGGTTGTTCTGTTCGTGCCAGTATGCTCTATTGGTGTTAGGGGGCGATTGATGAAACGCAAAACCCAGCCGGCGCCGGAACCCGTGGTGTCTCAGGAGATTCTGGAGAACGCCAAGAAATCCGTCTATGCGGATAAGATTCAACGGGTGGAGAAATGCTCGGTCTGTGGAGCGGAATGCGCCCCGAACTCCGTAGAAAATCTATGCTGGGTCTGCCGGCGGCTGAAAATCAGTGCGTGGCGGGATAACGACTCTCAGATTTCGGCTCAGGAATAAGAATGGGGAGTTCGCTCCCCATTCCCAGTCTTTTCGCTTCCTCGTAAACGAATCCAGCGGCGATCACATCTTCCAGTCCTAAACCGACCGATTTGAAAACCGTGATGCCGTCGACACAGTGGGCGTAACGGTCGGGTGTGCTGACGACCGACCGCAGTTCGACAACCCGCCGCCATCCATCGCCGTCCAAAGCCAGCAGGAAGTCTCCCGCCTCGATCCTCGCCTGTTCGATGGAATCCGCCACCAGCAAGCCGGCACGGTGAATCAGTTCCGCGGGTAGCTCACGTCGCTGCTGGTGATTTGACCCGATGGCGGCGATAAATGTACCCGCCTTGATCGCTTCGGATTCCACCACCGGGTCCTTCGCGAAAGTAGCCGTAACGACGATCTGCGCTCCAGCAACAGCATCCGCCGCTGAAGGCGCGGCATACGCCTCAAGTCCGGCAGCCGCACATTCGGCGGCGAGTTGCTCCCGGGACTCGGCGCTGCGGCTCCAAATCCGAACCTTGCGAACCGGACGCACCACGCGCATGGCATCCAACTGCCCACGTGCCTGGAATCCACTTCCTATCAGGGCGACGGTGTCCGCCTGCGCCGGCGCCAGTAAATCGGCCGCGAGCCCGCTGGCCGCTCCGGTTCGAATCCGGCCCAGATTATTCGCCTCGAATAGCGACAAAGGCCTGGCAGTCTCCGCATCATAGAGCACGAAAAGAAACCAGGTCTCGTGCTTTGGATGATTCGAATAAATCTTCGTGCCGAAATAGGAGCCGTACGCTCCAGCCATGGAGTGCAGCGACGCCCCCGATGGCAGAATCAGCCGTCTCCGCGGCTGGTTCTGCGCGCGATCCGAAGCGTAGGCGTCAAACCCCTCGCGCAGCAGATCGATGGCACGCACCATCGGCAGGAGATTCCGGACATCCGTTTCGCTGAGGAAGAGCATGGGAACAGAAGCCGCGCACCGTCTAGTTTACAGCGTTGCCGGATCGGCGGAATCCGGATCAAGCCCAAGCTCGCGCATGGCAGCCTGAGCCTTTCCTGCATCGAATTTCCCGTCTCGTGCCAGGCGGGCCAGTGCGTATCCCGCTATGGACTCGGCATTTACTTCGAAGAACTTTCGAAGATATTGACGATTGTCGCTGCGCCCGAATCCATCGGTACCGAGCGATACCAGCCTGCCGGGCAGCCAGGGTGCAATCTGGTCGGCTACCACTTTCATATAGTCGGTGGCGGCGATCACCGGGCCTTCAGCGCCTTCGAGTGCTTGCAGCAGGTAGGACTTCCGCTCGGTTTGCGCAGGGTGCAAGCGGTTCCATCGCTCTACCTCAAGCGCATCGCGCCGGAGTTGGTTATAGCTGGTAACACTCCATACATCGGCAGGTATCTGAAACTTATCTGCAAGCAGTCCCTGTGCGCGCAACGCTTCGTTCAAAATGGGGCCGCTACCGAAAAGCTGAACAGACGCCTTCGCTCCTGTCGCGGCGCGATACCGGTAGATGCCGCGAAGGATCCCTTCCTGGACGCCCTCCG
>CAADGY010000077.1 GCA_900696665.1 uncultured Acidobacteriota bacterium | reverse complement strand
GCAGGTCAAGTTAGGCTATTTGGGTGCGGCAAGGGCTAGAAGGGGGTCTACCCACGATACCGCACGCTGTTATTTCACCGCTCGCAGTTTGAAAGGGAGTTCAAACATGAGGAAAGTCTCAGTATTCTCAACATTCCTGGTTGTGCTGATGGCGCTCAGTCTTGCTATCCCACCGAGCTTTTGCCAGGAAGTCAGCGCCGGTATAACGGGAGCCGTTACCGACGCGACAGGAGGGGCTGTCGCCCAGGCCGCAGTTATGGCCAAGGATATAGACAGGGGCACCACCTGGAACACGACAACGAACGAACAGGGAATTTACTTCTTCCCCCGGGTTCCTCCGGGCAATTACGAACTTCGGATTGAAGCAAAAGGATTCAAGACCGCGGTTCGCCCTGATATTGTCCTCGAGGTCAACCAGCGCGCACGTGTGGATGTGACCTTGGAAATCGGGGCAGTCACGGAATCCATCGAAGTAACGGGTTCGGCTCCACTGCTGCAAACGGACCGTACGGAAGTTGGGGGTGTCATCACCACGAACCGGCTGACGAACACGCCCATGATCAGCAGGAACTACATTATCCTGACACTCCTGAATCCCGGCGTGACGACTACGAACCCCGCGGATTTCGTCAACGACCGCCGGACATCGGGCGGCGGCAGGCCTTATGTGAACGGCAACCGGAAAGAAGCGAACAACTTTCTTCTGGACGGTATAGACAACAATCAGGTCTCCGACAACCTCACTTCTTACCAACCCAACCCCGACGCCATCTCCGAAGTGCGCATGATTACCAACAACGCCTCCGCGGAGTTCGGGAACTTTCAAGGCGGCATCATTAACGTCCTCATGAAATCCGGAACCAACGACCTTCACGGGTCGGTGTTCCATTTCTGGCGGAACGATAGATTGAATGCCAACAACTGGGCCCGAAACTGGCAGGGTTTGAGGAAGTCTTACGTGCGCTACAATTCTTTCGGCGGAACGGTCGGAGGCCCCGTTGTAATTCCGGGGCTCTTGAATGGGAGAGACCGCCTGTTCTTCTTCGCCGATTACATGGGAATGCGCAAGCCGACGCCGGCGACGATAGGGCTTCCAACCGTTATTCCCGCGGAATTCCGCCGCGGCGATTTTTCACGCTTGTTGACGGAACAGAACAAGCAGTTGTACAACCCGTTCGACCTGGATGCGAACGGCAAACGGCGCCCCTTTCCCAACAATCAGATTCCGATGAGTATGATAAGCCCTGTTGCGCAGGGACTGTTCAGCGACACTTCGCTATATCCGCTGCCGCTGAATTCCGACCTCCGGTTCAATCAATTGAACGCTTCCTCCAGCAAGCTAAACCTGGATCAGGGTGATATCAAAGTCGACGCGAAGATGTCCAGCCGCGACGACCTGTCTGTCCGCTATTCGCACAGCATGCAGAACAATCCGGGCTTCAACTCGTTTCCGCTGACGTTTAACACGTTTAACGAATCGCCGTTCAAGGCTGGAGTCATTAACTGGACGAGGACCTTCAGTCCCACGGTTGTGAACGAAGCCCGGGCCGGTGTCAATCGCATTACACTGCACAACGGCGGCGCCAACAAGGGATATCCCGACCTCAACGCGCAATTTGGCATCGCGGGGGTCAATAGCCCGGGCCTGCTGTCGATCCAGTTCCCGAACGGTTTCGCCAGCAGCATAGGAAGCGCCAATATCGGCACACAGCAACTGTTTGCGAACACTACGTATCATTTCGCCGACAACCTGACCATCATAAAAGGCCGGCACATGATCAAGACCGGCGGGCAATTGCTGCGCCAGCAGATGAACACTTTCTATGCGGGCAACAATGGCCGGACGGGTTTCATTACCTTCTCAGGCCGGTTTACGGGTGTGGACTCGAGTAGAGTGGGTTGGAGTGACGCCGACTTTTTCCTGGGCCTGCCCGAAATACTGGGCCGGGGTTTGAACACCGGCACTTGGGGACATCGCAAGACCATCTACGGCTTGTATGTACAGGACGACTGGCGTGTCAGCGATACACTGACCCTGAACCTCGGCATACGGTGGGAATATCACACGCCATTGGTCGAGGTAAACGACAGGCAGTCTAACTTCGAGCCGTTTTCCGGCAAACTGCTGTTAGCCGGGAAAGATGGTAACAGCCGAGCCCTTTATGAGCCGTTCAAAAAAGACTTCCAGCCTCGCGTTGGATTTGCCTGGACATTCCTTCCGCAGACCGTAATCCGGGGCGCCTATACCATTTCGTCATTCATGGAAGGCACCGGCACAAACCTCCGCTTGCCGTTCAATCCCCCGTTCAATGCGGAGTTTGAAGCCAGGTATGACCGTTCCGACTTGAATCTTCCGCTGTCGAACGCATCGCAAGGTTTGACGGCGCTCCAGCAGGCCGACCCTTTCAGCAGGGTGAATATCCGCCTGTGGGATCCGTTCATCCGCCCCGCGCATACGCAACAGTGGAACCTGACCATCGAACGCCAGTTGCCCGCTCAACTGGTTGTCACCGCCGGATATGTAGGCCAGAAAGGGCATCACCTGGTGGTTCCGATGCCGTATTTCCAACGCAGGTTGCTCCCTGACGGCACGACACAACCCAGCCCCTATCTCAGAGGCAATCCACAACTGGCTAATATCGCCCAGATTTCCGGAACCGAGAGTAACGGAAACCAGCAGTATCACGGACTTCAGATGATGGCCCGCAAAAGGATGGGTTCCGGCCTGGAATTCCAGGCGGCCTACACCTTCTCCAAAGGTATGAGCGATGCCATCGGCTACTACGGCGAGGGTGGCCAGTCCGCCAACCAGTCCGCTTATTGGCAGAACCTATATGACCGCAGAGCGGAGTGGGGACCGACTTACTTCGATGCACGCCACATGTTCACGTTCACGCATGTCTATGAGTTGCCGTTCGGCCGGGGTAAACGATTCGGCACGGACATGCACCCGGTGTTGATGGGCATTCTCGGCAACTGGCAATTGGGTGGTATCCTGAGTTTGCGCAGCGGGTTCCCGCTGACGATTCAGGGGCCCGATAACTCCACCACGAACTCCCGGGGAGCACGCGCGGACCGCATCGGGACGGGCGGAACCATCGGCGACGTCGGGCGCGGAAGCAAGTGGTTCGACACCTCGGCTTACCGGATCACCGCCGCCCGCACGTTTGGCAGCGCTGGCATCGGAACCGAGCGGGGACCTGGCCTGAAGCAGTACGATTTTTCGATTCAGAAGCAGTTCCCGATAGGGGACCGCTACCGGTTCGAGTTCCGGGCGGAGTTCTTTAATCTTACGAACACGCCGCAGTTCAATGCGCCGGTTCGTTCAGTATCAAGCGCCACCTTCGGCGAAATCACGGGAGCGCAGGGTGAACGCCAGGGCCAACTGGCTCTGAAATTCTACTTCTGACGTTTTCCACCCGGCTCAAGCCCGCCCATGTTCTCCGGGCGGGCTTTCAGTCCGGTGGAGTCTCGAGGCCAACTTTTTTCCGTAACTCCAGAACCCGCGGATACTCCAGAAACGCAAAAATCTCTTCAGGCTGAATCACCGGCAGCGGATACGTTTGGAGCAGTTTTCTTGCGCGATCCAATGCACCTGTCTCAATACAAGCCCACGCCAGCAGCAGTTCGACGTGTCTTCCGGATGTAAACGACGACTGGCCGTAGAGGCGCTCGAGTAGCGGCACAGCATCGGCGAATCTCTTTTCAAACAGCGCGCCATAGGCAGACGCATAGTCCCGCAACGCCGGACTTACCGGTTGTCCACCCCCTGACATTCCACCGCGAATCGCCGCCGCTGCCAGGTAGGCGGTCACGCTTGTCGCGGGGTTGCCCGCGGATTTCGTACCCTCAGCACCCGATTGTGCCGCTCCATTTCGATCGCCAGCCGCGAGCTTCCAGACTGCCAGTTGCGAAAACGCGAGCGAGCGTATGTCGCCCTGCGCCGCGGCAGCGAATTTTTCCAGGCGCTCCATGCCTTGCTGCATGCGGCCTGTCAGATGCTCCCACCGCGCGGCCTGCAATTCGGCCAGAGGAAACTTCGCCTGCCGTAACGCGTCTCTGTACTGCTGGAAAATCGTGTCGGCTCCCGCCCGGTCTCCGGCCATCCATCGCGCGTGTGCCGCTTTCAACAGCGTGGCGCTTCCCAGGAAGGAAGGGTTCTTCCGGTGTGCGGCGAGATAGTAGCTTTCCGCTTCCCGGAACCGGCCCAGAAGGAAATGAACATCTCCAAGTGAATCCTGAGGGTTGGCGTCTCCGGGTGCGGCCTTCGCGGCTTGTTCGAGCGCGGCCTTCGCCCCATCCAGATCTAGCGTGTAAGCCCGGGCATAGCCCAGCAGGTTCAAGGCATCCGGGTCCGCAGGATCAAGTTCCGCGGCCCGTGCCAGGGACTTGGAGGCGTCACCGTAACGATGGGCCGAAAGCTGCAAATTGCCGAGAGTTCGATAGAGGATGGCATCGCCAGGAGTCAATGAGGCTAGCCGCTGCACAGCCTCGAGTTGCGCCCGCGCGTCGCCGGCTATGGATGCCGACAGGACGTCGAGCCGTGCGCGCTCCACCTCGCCGAGGTTTCTGCTCCGCGCCGACTCGATGATGCGCCGGGCCGCCGCCACGCCGGCACGCCCAAGCAGGAACTCTGCGAAGTGAACGTAAGCTTCGCCGAAATTGGGGTCGGCGGCGATGGCGGCCTCGAACAGGCGCGAGGTCTGTTCTCCCGCAGTGCCCGCCAGACCCTTGGCCCAGTTCTCGATTGCGGTGTGGTTGCGGGTGCTGAACCGGTTCGCATCACCGCCCAGGTTTTTGGCCATGCCGGCCGCTACCGGCATAATGCCGCTTGTTGCCGCGCCCTCGGCAGACGGGCTATCAATGGTCCGGTTGCGCTCGATGTCCCGAACGGAAGCGGTGAGCCGGAGCCTGCCATCCACCAGTGTATAGTAGCCTTCCACAAGCCTCTCCGCCCGCACCGCATAGGCTTCGTTTGCGGATGATACGCGTAAAGCCGTGATGGACGGCGAACCCGAGAGGCTCTCGATCACGATCTCGGATGCGGCGCGGCCCATCCATTCCAGCGAAACGTCGCCGGTCAGGTTTTCAAAAGGGAGAATAGCAGTTCGCCGCGCGCCGGTTTTCTCCGTGCTGCTGGAGCAGCCGGCGAGGAGGATACACAACATCAGCAGGGTTGCACTACGGAAGCAGCTACAGGACACGCGGCTCCAGAAGGAGCAATTGTTGAAACTCCGGCATCTCCTGCATCTGTGCGAATTCGGGATCCTGGCGGAAACGGTCGCGTTCGGTGAATCCCTCTTCGAGCGCTCTTCTCATGTACAGCAGGGCACGATCGAACACACCTGCCTTAGCGTAGGTCTTAGCCATATAGAAGTGGAATTTCGCGCGCTCTGCCACGCTCCGCTCCTGCAACAGCACGCCGGCGCTGCTACGGTGCTCAAAAACCTCCGGATCGAGCGATAGCGCCTTCTGGTAAGCCTGCATTGCTTCGTCGTACCGCTTGCGAGCAAAGTAGGCAGTTCCAAGGTTGCTGTAAATAGAGGCGGATTGGGGAGTCAGTTTAAGCGCCTTTTTGTACTCGCGCTCCGCTTTACCGTAGTCCTTTTTGGCATAGTAAATGGTTCCGAGATTATTGATAGCCTCGGAATAGTTCGGGTTGATCTGAAGCGCTCTTTCGTAATAACGTTTGGCCGTATCCAGGTCCATCAACTGGTGGTAGGCGATTCCGATCTTGTTCAGCAGGATCGCCTGGTCGCGCACGGCGTCCTGATAGGTGGCAATCGCCTCCTGGTAGTTTTTCCGGCCCATGAGGGCATCACCGCGCATCTCCGAAGTCGTATTGGCTGAACGGGGCTGGGTCTCTCCGGAAGCGGCTGCCGAAGGTGGGATGGCCGGGGGGTGCTTCAATCCATCGCTCTGGCCGGCTAAAAGGAAGGAAGCAGAACCGGCGGCAAGCAGTGCGAAAGTAAGGGAAACCATGATTGGCCTCCTGTACCTACCTAAATATATCGCGAATCCGGCCGAAGAATCCCCGTTTTTTCGGTTGCTCCGGCTCTTCGGGGGGCGTCTCC
The DNA here is from genome assembly GCA_900696665.1 of uncultured Acidobacteriota bacterium. Classification (GTDB taxonomy): domain Bacteria; phylum Acidobacteriota; class Terriglobia; order Bryobacterales; family Bryobacteraceae; genus CAADGY01. The sequence continues at coordinate 41,627 of CAADGY010000077.1, read as the reverse complement.
TCTTTCGTCGTGACCTGCGGCGGAACTCCACGGCTTGCACGGACAATGTTGCTGCCGCCGGCCGCTGCGCGCGGCAGGGGAACCGGCGTGGAACTCGCGGGCGGCGGCGGTGTCTCCCATCCGGCGATCTGGCTGGTGCCGCCGTGATACTGGCAGACTTCAACCGGCTGCGTCCCGGCGATGAAGAAGTCTGTCCGGACCGTCGGGCACTGCGGCGTCGCGAGTTGTCCGGTTGCCGGATCGATCTCCACCTGGATGACACCTTCCGGCGCGGGGAATGGCCTGGCGTTCCTGTATTCCCGCAACTGATGCGCTCTTTTCATGAACTCGGTCCAAATGGGCAGGGCAGAACGAGCACCTTCCAGGTTGAGTTCGCGATTATCGTCAAACCCCACCCACACAGCACAAATCAACTTGGAGGTGAATCCGGCAAACCAGCCGTCATGTGACGTACCGGTTTTTCCGGCGGCGGGAAGAGAGAAGCCCCGGGTGCGAACGCCTGCACCGGTGCCGGAGCGGAGCACCTCTTCCAACATCTGCTCCATGACATAGGCCACGCGTGGATCGATCGCCTGTTGACGTTTCGGCTTGTAATCGTAGATCGCGCGCCCTGAAGAATCGCGGATGTATTTGATCCAGGACGGCTTCACGTAGATACCCTGGTTGGCGAAGATCGTGTACGCGCCGGCAATCTCGATGGGGGTCACTTCATACGCCCCTAACGCAACCGCGGGCGTGGGCTGAATCGCAAGGTTCATGCCGGCATCGCGGGCGACTTCGACAATCCGATCATAGCCCGCCATTTCCGCCAGCTTTACCGTTGGAATATTCAGCGATTTGGCAAGAGCCTGCCTAACGGTCACCAACCCATAAAACTGGTGCTTATAGTTGCTGGGCTCGTAAGCCTGCCCGTCATACCAGAAGGTAGTCGGCTCATCGAGCAGTGTTGTAGCCGGTGTTACCGCCCGCGAGGGGTCATCGAACACCATGCTGAGTGCGGCGGTATATACGAATGGCTTGAACACGGAACCAGGCTGACGCTTCGCCAACGCCCGGTTGAGCTGACTCATGCCATAGTTGCGCCCCCCGATTAAGGCTTTGATCTCACCCGTCTGGGTATCGAGGGCTACCAATGCGACCTGGGCCTGCGGATAGTTCGGGTTCCTCTTCCGCCGGCTCTGCAACTGCGCGTCGATATCCTGCATGCCGATGCGTACGGCTTCGGCAGCGGCCTCCTGCAAGTCGACGTCAAGCGTGGTGTAGACGCGGTAAGAGTCCTCCTGGAAATCATGGCCCTCAAAATCGTCCTGCAACTCGTCATTCACAAGATCCACGAAATAAGCCGCGTCGCCAGTGCCTACACCACCCTTCTTGATGACGAGCGGTGAAGCGGCTGCCACCGCGTACTCCACGTCGGAAATGTATCCGTTTTCCCGCATCAGGGAGAGCACCACGTTGCGCCGCGCGCGCGCTCTCTCCGGCCAGCGATAGGGATTCGTGAAGCTTGGCCTCTGGACGAGTCCGGCCAGCGTGGCGGCTTCTGAAAGCGACAACTGCTGTATATCCTTGCCGAAATAAGCCTGGGCGGCTTCACCGAATCCCCTGATGGAGAAGCTGCCGCGCCGTCCGAGGTCCACCTGGTTGGCGTAGTATTCGAAGATCTGTTCTTTCGTGAGCTTTTGTTCGAGCTGCAAGGCAATTAGCGTCTCCGCCAGCTTGCGGCTCCAGTTCTTATCCGGATTCAGCCAGAATGTGCGCGCGACCTGCATGGTCAGTGTGGACGCGCCTTCAGCGAGATAACCCTTTTTCAAGTCCACGTAGGCGGACTTGATGACGCGGAACGGATCGAAGCCGGGGTGCTGGAAGAACCGCTTGTCTTCGATCGATATCACCGCGTTGATGAGCACCTTCGGGATGTCACTGAAGCCGACAATACGGCGCTTCTCGCGCTTGCGATCGAATAAATTTGTGATCAACTCGGGCTCGAGTTGATAGCGTGTCCGTTCGGTATTGTCGGCCAGCGAAACAATTCTTGCGATCGAGCCGCTTTGAAAGCGGATCACTCCGGGTTCCTGGCGGAAATAGGAGTCCGGCCCGGGATAAATCTCGATGCCGTCGCTGGTAAGCCGGTACCAGCCCATGCGGTTCGTACGCGATTCAGAATATCCGCCGCGCCGCAACAGCGCCACGATGTCCGACGCGGCCGTTTCATCACCGACAGAAACAACTTTCGGGGCCGCAAACAGCATGGACGTAGACGGGAACGGGCCGGCGCTGAGCTTCTGTTCGATCAGTCTCGAATACTTCGCATAGTAGTAGGTGAGTGCCCCGATTCCAGCGATAAGAGCGACGGTGAGAGAGGCGGCTACGAACTTGCCAGCGGGATGCAGCAGCAGGCGGACCAACCCTGCCTTCCTGGGGATCTGAAATCTGACAGCCACTTAATTACCTGTTTCGATTCTCTCACGTGTAGGGCGCTCGTTACTTGCGCCGGCTCATCGCAGCGGGGCGGAAGTGGAGGTCCACGGTGTAGAGCGGGATTTCAACGCGTACGGCGTAGCGCACTTCGATACGCAGGTCATCGGCTGTCCGGCGGACGCGAACTTGGTCCGGCGCCACCGGCAATCCGATACGTCCGGCGCCGTCCGCCACGGACGCCTGCAGGGCGCCCGGTGACATCTGGTGCGCTCCTTCGGAGCTCACCGTACGGTCGAGAAAATCCTGAAATTCCCGGTTTCGCAGGTAGGAGGGGACCAGGAGCCCGAGAAAACCGGTCAGACACGCCAGTACAACCGCCCCCGCGGCTATCCTCCATGAAGCGAAACGCTTCATTTCCTGGTTTCCTCGGTCCCGTACAATTCAGCCCAAATGTCTTCGTGCGGCTGCCAATCCGGACTTTCCATTCCGGTGATATGCAGTTCGGGAACGGATAACGTGCCATGCCCGTAAGGGCAGATGTATTCCGTACGAGGCGGACCAATCAGCAGCAGATTCTTCCATGACCCGGTTTCCACCGGCATGCGGAGCCGGCGCAAGCAGGTGCGGCAACGCCGCCGCTGGTCCCAAATGATGAGATAGATCAGCGCGGCTGATAGAAGCCATAGCACCAAAATCGCTGACGTCCACCAGAGGTCCTGGCCGAAACGGCGGGTCTGCTGAAACACCATATAGCCGGGTTCCGGCATCACGGCCCATAACATGCGCCACAACGCATAGATAAGGACTGCTGCTACGATGGATTTCGCGACAAGATAGCCCCAATATTTCATGTGCCGCTATATTGGATTCCGGAAAACGCTAACAGGTTCCTATCAGCGAAAGAGATTCCTCGCCAGAAATAGAACATTCGCCGGCCGCTCGGCCAGCCTCCGCATAAAATAGGGGTACCAAGCGCTTCCGTACGGAACATAGAGCCGCAGCCGGAAGCCGCGCCGGATCAACATCCGCTGCAAGTCGCGCCGGATGCCATATAGCATCTGGAACTCGAACTGCTGCGGAGAAATGCCTAGTTTGGACACAAAACCCAGGACTCCCTGGACCATTTTCGGATCGTGGGTGGCCATCCCGGGATAGACGCCACGCTCCAGCAGAATTTGTGAAAGCCGCAGGTAATTGGCATCCACCTGTGTTTTTTGGGGGAAGGCGATCAATTCGTCTTCCTTATAGGCCCCCTTGCAGACCCTGACCGGGATCCGGTCGCGGCAAAGCTGTTCAACATCGTGCTCGCTTCGGCGCAGGTAAGACTGTATCACGGCGCGCACGCCTTGATGCCGCGAATGCATTTCACGTACCAGCGCGAGTGTGGCGTCAACATAGCGGCTCGCTTCCATGTCTACTTCGACCCAGGTACCCGTCCGGCTGGCTTGCTCCACCACCATGGCAACATTTTCGCGGCACAATTGCTCGGAAACATCGAGACCGAACTGACTCAGCTTGATCGAAACGGTGGAGCGTAGCCCCAACTGCCCGATTCTGACGAGGGCCTGAAGATACGCATCCCGTGAGGCGTTGGCCTCCACTTCCGAAGTAACGTTCTCTCCCAGATGATCGAGCGTCACCAGGAGCCCTTCGGCGTTTAGCCTGGCGCCAACCGCCAGTGCTTCCTCGAGCGTGTTGCCCGCGATGAACCGCGACGTGAGACGGCCCGCCAGCGGCGACGTCTCCACCCAATTTCGAAGATGCTTCTGGGTGGAGAGGTAAAGAAGCAGATCTCGGAGCATCACAATCCCGGTATCGGTTGGGACCCTTCTTCACTATAGGCCAGAGATTGTGCGCCCGATCAGCTTTTTTGTTCCGTCACGCGCGCGCCGACGCGCCCCCGTGACAGCCGGATCTCGAGTTGTGCGCCCGGCGAAGTCTGTGCGGCATCCTTCAGGATTTCTCCGCGCTCGTCCAGCACAATAGCGTATCCGCGGTCGAGCACGCGCAGCGGGCTGAGTTGAACCAATTGGGCATCCAGCGGCTCGAATCGGCCTCGTGCGGCGGTCAACCGGAAACGCATCGCCTGAATCGCCTCGGCGTGGGCGAAGGCAAGGCGGCGGTGCGCGGCTCCAAATCGCAAACGGAGATCCATCCGGCGAAGCCTCTGTTCGAGTCCGCTTAGTGCGGCGCCCCTCCCCAACAGAGCGTTTCGCAAACGATCTCTCAGCGCGTATTCAAGTTCATCCACTCGCTGGGAGAACCGGCCGATTCTGCGATGCAAAACGGTGGTGGCGCGATCCACGCCCTGCTCGTGCAGGCGGCGGCCCGCGGCGGCTAACCGGTAGCGCAAGGCCTGTTCCATTTTGCGGACGCAAGCCGCGATGCCATCGAGCAGCTCCTGCCGGGTGCAGATCACAATCCCGGCGGCGGCTGAAGGCGTCGGAGCCCGCAGGTCCGCAACGAAATCCGCAATGGTGAAATCCGTTTCGTGGCCGATAGCCGAAATGACGGGCACGGAGCAGGCGGCAATCGCTCGCGCGACACTCTCCTCGTTGAAAGCCCAAAGATCTTCGAGCGAGCCGCCGCCGCGTGCGACAATCACCACCTGCGGCCAGCCGCTCCGGCTGAAGTACCCGATGCCGCGCGAAATCGCTGCTGCCGCTCCCTCGCCTTGGACGAGAGTGGGATAAAGCCGGATGTGAATGCCAGGAAACCGGCGGCTAAGGATCTGAACGATATCCTGAATGACGGCTCCCGCCGGAGAGGACACAATGCCGATCCGGGTGGGATATTTCGGAAGGGCTCTCTTGCGTGTGGCGTCGAACAGGCCTTCCGAGGCGAGTTTCTTTTTCAACTGCTCGAAGGCAAGCTGGAGTGCGCCATATCCCTGGGGTTCCAGTGCTTCGACAAGCAACTGATATTCACCGCGAGACTCATAAACATCCAACCGGCCCCGCGCCAGTACAGCGATGCCGTCCTGCGGTTTGAACTTGAGATAGCGTGCGGTGCCGCGAAAGCACACGCAGCGCACCTGTGCACCATCGTCTTTGAGGCTGAAATAGCAGTGGCCACTCGAGGCGGTTTTCGTGCCGGAGATTTCTCCGGAGACCCATATGTCGCTGAACTGGTCCTCGAACAGCCCGCGTATGGCGACGCTCAACTCGGACACGGTGAAGATACGCCTTTCCGGTTCCCAGGAAATGGTCAGTTGCGACATAACCTACCGTTTAGATTAACAGGGGGATGTTCTGGGATACTCGGAAAAGATGGCAATGCGAAAAACCCACGTAACTGCCCGGAGCGTTCCGGTCTTCGCCATCCTGTTACTCTGCTGGCCGCTTTTCGCCGGACGGACTACAGGTCCGCAACCCCAGTGGGACGAATCACAGCAGAACCAGCCGAGAAAGTTTACCCTGAGCGAACCAGCGCCGGCGGAGCCGGTGTTGCTGCCTCCACCGCCGGTTCTGCAATGGAATCCCTTCGGCACTCCGGAACTGCGCCCGTCGTTGTTTGACCAGAGGGAGGCATTGCTCGGCCGCTCGCGCGATCTCATCCCGCCACCGCCGGGCTCAGTTACCCGTGCGATTCTGGGGTTCGTTGCGCTGCTGGTTTTGGCCTATCTTGGCGGGCACCGTAGCGTCCAGCGCTTCGAGCAGCGTTTCAATATCGCACACCTGGCGACGGCAGGGCTCCCATTCCTTTTTCTCGGCCTGATTGCGGCGCAGCCCGGTATCGGTATTCTGTCTCCGGAAGTTCTCAAAGAGATCGCGCCGCTACTGTCACTGGGGCTTGGCTGGATCGGCTTTGCGGTTGGTTCGCGCTTCAATGCCAGGATACTCGATGACTTGCCGCCGGGTACCAGCGCCGCCGTCTTCCTCACGACGGTATTCCCGATTTTCGCCATCTTTGTAGTGTGTGCGGTGGTGCTGGCCGCTTCGGGCCAGTCGGTGGCGGAGTCCGGATATCTGCGTGACGCTCTCCTGCTCGGCACTGCCGGAGCAATGGCGGCACGCAAGTCTCCCCGGTTTGCGCGGAAGGTGTTTCCTGCGGAGCGGCCTATCGGCCGGCTCGCCCGAATTGTCGAGTTGCAGCAACTGGCGGGTGTTCTCGGACTGATGATGGTCAGCGCCTATTTCCGCCCGCATGGCCCGGCGGTGGCATGGCAGCTTCCCGGTACGGCGTGGCTGTTTATCATGCTTGGCATCGGCACAACGATGGGCGTGTTGATTTACGCGACCCTAACGAAGATCAACCAGGATCCGCAGTTCACTGTGGTGCTGCTCGGCGCGATCGCTTTTACAGCGGGCATCGCCAGCTTTCTGCGGCTGTCTCCGGTTGCGGTCTGCTTCATCGCCGGCGCGATCATCGTGAATCTCGGGGGAACGTGGAAGGAGCAGGTGCGTACTGTCTTGCGCCACCTGGAGCGCCCGGTTTATTTCGTGTTTCTCGTAATCGCCGGTGCGTTGTGGCACCCGTCCGAATGGCAGGGCTGGGCATTGATGGTGATCTTTGTCACCGTCCGCTTCGCATCGAAATGGCTATCGGTCGAGTTGCTGCGAAAATTCTGGATGCACGACCTGGCGTTCCGCGAGCGCCGCAGCCTTACGGCGTCGCCGGTGGGTGCGCTTTCCATTGCCATCGTCGTAAGCGCGCAAGACCTCTATTCCGGTCCTTCCATCCCGTGGATTGTCACCGCCGTCATCGGAGGGGCCGTTGTGATGGAAGCAGTACTGCAGTTCTCGACCCGCCGGATGGGACCTGCCAAAAAGCCGGCTCCCGCAGCATTGGAGACATGAGGGGCGAATGCGGAATTTGTGATACTCCCCATAAGTAATTTCGATTGACCGCTTTCTTCGCCATTCGTTAACCTGACAATTTATCAAGCAGGAACCGATGCACAATACCAGAGCAAGCTGTGGCTTGCGGCGAGTACGTGTATCCACGGAGGTTCAATGAGTCCCAAAGAAGTCATCGAATTTGCCAAGAAGAACGAAGCGAGTCAATTTGACCTGCGATTTACGGACATACCCGGGTTATCGCAACATATCTCTTTTCCAATACAGCAACTTGACGAAAGCCGGTTTGAAGAGGGCTTCGGAATCGACGGTTCGAGTATACGGGGCTGGGCCGTTATCCATGAGAGCGATATGCTGCTTATTCCCGACGGCACAACCGCGTTCATGGATCCCTTTTCGGAGACCCCTACGCTGGTGATGACGTGTGACGTGATCGACCCCATCACGCGGCAACACTACGAGCGGGACCCGCGCTGGATTGCCCGGAAAGCCGAAATGTACCTGAAGAACAGCGGCTTGGCCGACGAGGCTTTTTTTGGCGCGGAAGCGGAATTTTTCATCTTCGATAACATCAGCTTTGATCAGAACCAGCACTCCGGCTATTACTACATCGACGCGGAAGAGGGACGCTGGAATTCCGGACGCAGGGAAGACAACCTCGGCTACCGTCCTCGCTACAAGGAAGGCTATTTCCCGACGCCTCCAACAGATCACTACCAGGATCTGCGGGCTGACATGGTGGAGACGATGCTCCGGTGCGGTTTGAACATCGAATGCCACCATCACGAGGTCGCTACGGGCGGCCAGTGCGAGATCGATCAGAAATTCGACACCCTGTTGAAGTCGGCCGACAACATGATGGTGTATAAGTACTGCGTCCGCAACGTCGCGTACCAATATGGTAAAACCGTCACGTTCATGCCGAAGCCGATCTTCGGCGACAACGGCAGCGGAATGCACTGCCACCAGAGCCTGTGGAAGGGCGGTAATCCTCTGTTTGCCGGCGACTGTTACGCCGGGTTGAGCCAGATGGCCTTGTGGTACATCGGCGGCCTGCTGAAACACGCCCGCTCGCTTTCTGCCATCATTGCTCCCACCACCAACAGCTACAAACGGCTGGTGCCGGGCTATGAAGCGCCCGTGAATCTGGCCTACTCGCGCCGGAACCGTTCGGCCGCCGTGCGGATTCCGATGTATTCGGCGAGTCCGAAATCAAAGCGAGTCGAGTTCCGCCCGCCGGATCCCTCAGCCAACCCCTACCTGTCGTTTGCGGCTCTCCTGATGGCAGGTCTCGACGGCATTCTGAATAAAGTGGATCCGGGCGAACCCCTGGACAAGGACATCTACGATCTTTCACCAGAGGAAATGAAAGATGTGCCCGCGATGCCGGGTTCGCTGGATGAGGCGTTGACGTGCCTCGAGGACGATCACTCCTTCCTGCTGAAGGGCGATGTCTTCACCGACGAACTGATCGAAACCTATGTCAGCTACAAGCGCAGGGCTGAGGTGGACGCTGTAAGGCTACGGCCACACCCATACGAATTTGCGCTGTATTACGACATCTAAGTACACGTATTTCCGGGTCCAGAAACGGAGCCGCCCGCGCCAGAAAGCGGCAAGCGGGCAGCGTGGCGAAGTGCGGTCCTGCGTGAGCGTCAACGGGTACTGTTTCGCCGGGGAGATCGAACAGGAGAACGAACAGGGCCGGCCAAAACGCTGCCCGCGTGCTAGCGTATCATAGTCGGCCTTTCGCTTTCCGTGCCTGAGAGGCCGGCAACACAATCCCCTCTTCGGGAAGAGAGGACTGCCTTGTCACATTCTCCGGATCATCCTTTTCCAGGATGCAGCGTGCCTCGGCCACTCTCGCGGTCAGCGGATGTGACAGTGTGCCAGGCCGCGCTTTTCGAGATATTGCTGATGATAGTCTTCCGCAGGATAGAACACGGGGGCCGGTTCAATCCGTGTAACGATGGGACGCTTGAACAGTTCTGAACGCTCCCGTTCCTCTTTGGATGCCAGCGCCGCCCGCTGCTGTTCGGGGCTGTGAAAGAAAATCACCGATCGATATTGCGTGCCCACGTCCGGCCCCTGACGGTTCAAAGTAGTCGGGTCGTGAACGCTCCAGAACACGTTCAGAAGATCGTTGTAGGAAACCGCGGCCGGGTCGTACTCCACCTGAACTACCTCCGCATGGCCCGTGCGGTCTGTGCAGACGTCCTGATACGTGGGGTTTTCGGTATGTCCGCCCGCATATCCCACCATGGTATTCTTCACCCCTTTAATTCCCCGGAAGGCCGCTTCCACGCCCCAAAAGCAGCCCGCGCCGAACGTTGCGTTCTCAGTAGCCATCCCTTACCCTCCTGATTTCAGTCTACGTTTTTGATGCGGCCTTCGCGGCTCAACTCCAGTTTCCGGCCGCGCCATTCCACTGTCGTACCGAGCAGACCCGCTACCCAGATCGCAAAAGCCCAAAGATCCCAAAGCGGCGCCGCGAGAAACCACCTTTTCACGATTCTGGAACCAAGCACTCCGATACCCGTAAGCGCACCCGACGCTATACGCAGCAACAGCAGCACAGCGGCGAGCGGCCACAGGCCGGCAATGGCGCTCGCCAGAACCCAGACTCCGGCGTGTGTCACCGGAAGGCCCACATAGCCCCCGCCCCTTGATACGCGGATGGTTCGCGCCCAGCGAACCTGATGTTTCCAGACGCCGCCCCAACCGCCTTCGCCGAGCGACGTTTCCACGACGGTTGGTGAAAGGACGGTTTCGAAGCCCAGGCTGCAGATGCGTTTGGAGAGTTGATAGTCGTCCGCCAGGTATCCGGCAATTGCCGGGAATCCCCCAGCCCTTTCCAGGTCGGCGCCGCGAAAGACCAGTGTTGACCCCAGACCGAATTCCTGAACCCCGATCCACCGTGCTACCAGAATGCTCGGCGCGAAATCCGTTGCCACCCCGAGCGCTTCCCAGATACCGGCCGCGGTCCGCGCCACCGGCCGGTACAGGCACGTCACCACGCCGGTCCTGTTATTGGCCAGCGGCGCCACAATGCTGCGCAGCCAGTCCTTGGGGACTCTGACGTCGCTGTCGCTGACGGCGTAAACCGGATGCCGGGCGGCGCCCGCGAGATCGCAGAGGATCCCTGCCTTCTGATTCGGCGCGGGTGTGGAACTGACGATGACACGCATCGGGACGCCTGGGTGATCGGCGGCCAGGCGCCGGATGGACGAGAGGGCCGGATCAGATTCGTCAGCCGTGCCGAACAGAATCTCGAACGCCGGGTAATCCTGCGCCGCGTGGGACCGGATTGCTTCGTAAAAATTGGGATCGAGGCCACGCACCGGCTTCAACACGGAGATCGCTGGGGTGTAATTCCCAGTGGAGGCCGGTGCTCGCAGATGCCTCCAGGCCGCGATGAGGGACGCAATCTGGTAGGTGATAGCAGCGGCTGTAACCGCGGCGATGGCAATCACAGCGCGAGCAGGGCTACCCCGCACATCACCAGGCAGGCGCCGGCCCAACGGACCGGGTCAACTCTTTCTTTTAAAACATACCTGGCGAGAAGCGTTTCGGTGGCATAGCTGGCCGCCGTGGCGGGAACGGCGAAGCTGAAGTCGGCGACGGTCAGCAGTCTCATGAACGCGAAGAAGGAAAACGCCATGAAGGCAATTCCTAGCACAAGAAATTTCCGCTTCGCCAGCGCGGCCGCCAGGCGGCCGATGCGGCTGGGGTGGAAATTGTCGATCTCCCCGTGGCGCTTCATTTCACGGGAGAGCAGCAAATCGCCGGCAGTCGTGGAAAGAACGATCAGCATGACCAGCACCCATTTCGTCATGCGGTGTCTGCCTTGCCCGAAGACGGTGTAGTGCGAGGTCCCGTCATGCCCACCAAGGCGGTTCCAGCTACAATGAGCAGCGTTCCAAACCAGCGCTGTCCGGTGATCTGCTCCTTCAGGAATATCCGTGCCATCAAAGCCGACACGACATAGCCGAGGGATGTAACGGGAAGTACGAAGCTGAGATCAGCCCAGCTTAGCAATGTCATTCGCGAGAGCATCCAGACGGAGAGCAGTATGATTCCGGCTGCCACCCAGGGATTGAACATCACCTTGATATAAGCTAACGGCGATTCGCTAACCAGTGTGCCGCCCCGGAGCCCAAGGCTGAGGAAAAAATTGCCCAATACATTGGTGAGAATCACGACGGCGCTAAAAACGCAGGTCTTCAGGCGGAGTTTGGTGTGTGAGGCGTCCATCCGGGAATCAGTCTCCCGCACCCGCCATGGCGCCCGCGGATGTTCTTTGATCTTTGACGAATTTCTTACGCTTGGAGCGAAGCGCCAGGTACTCGCGTGCCTCTTTGTATAGCCTGCGCCGCTCGTCGCCGTGGAGGATGGCCTTTCGCACAACGCGCCAGGCTACACGGGGACGGAAGTAGTATTCGCCGTAGAACTTCTCAACCCAATCCACCAATTCGGCGCGGTCGAGGCCAGGGTAAACAATGTTTGGAAGCTGATGGCCGGCCTCATCGGTCATTGCGTCCAACGTGATCAGCCCGTTTTGCTTCACGTGGTCGTAGAATTCGGTGCCGGGGTAAGGATGCGCAATCGAAACCTGTATGGTCTCCACATCCAGGCGCTTGGCGAAATCGATGGTGCGGCGGATGCTCTCCCGTGTTTCTCCTGGCAGGCCGACTATAAAATCGCCGTGGATTGCGAGCCCCAATTTCTTGCAGTTCGCCGTGAAGCGCTGCGCCATGTCGAGCGTCGCACCCTTCTTGATGTTCTTGAGAATCTGTGCGTCGCCCGATTCATAGCCAACGATCAGAAGCCGGCACCCGGCCTCGCGCATCGCTTTCAGCGTTTCGTAGTCCGTGGTAACCCGTGAGGTACAGGACCAGGTGAAGTTTAGCGGCTTCAGTTTTTTGCATAACTCCACGGTCCGCGCCTTCTGGTAATTGAAGGTATCGTCGTCGAAAAAGATTTCTTTCAGGCCGGGGAAGTTCTCTGTTGCCCAACGGACTTCATTCGCTACGTCGCCGGAGGATCGCAGCCTCCACCGGTGGCCGGAGTGCGTCTGGGGCCATAGGCAGAAAGTACACATCGCCGGACACCCCCGCGAGGTGTAAAGCGACACGAAAGGATTTAAAAGAAACGGCACATTGTAGCGCCGGAAATCGAGATCGCGCTTATAAATCTTGGTGACCCACGGCAGTTCGTCAAGGTTCTCGATGAAACCACCTTCCGGGTTGTGCCGGATGCCGCCGTTTTGCCGGTAGCTGACGCCGGGAAGTTGCTCCACGGGCGTACCGTTGGCGAAGCTGACGATCTGATGGTCGAATTCGCGCTTGACAACGAAGTCGATCGCCTTTGAAGCGCGCAAGCATTTCTCCGGCTCCACTGTGACCGGCGGCCCCACGAACGCCACCTTGATCTTCCGGTTCGCATCCTTCATCATCTCCGCGATTTTCACGTCTACGTTGAAACCTGGGGTGGACGTAAAAAGAACCAGCAACTCGAAATCGCGGGCCATCGCCACCGTCTGCTCAATCGAAATCTTGTGTGGCGGAGCGTCGACAACTTTACTGTCAGGCAGCATCCCGGCCGGATAGCAAAGCCACACCGGGTACCAGTACGATTCGATCTCGCGAGATGCCGGCCATCGGGAACTGGCGCCTCCGTCAAACCCTTCAAAAGATGGCGGATTGAGGAATAGAGTTCTCATTGGTGGCTACTTCGAGATTACGCGACTTCGAGCCGCCCGGACAACTCGCGTTGGTGCAGCCGCACTTCCTGGCGGGTAAACAGACGAATTCACGTCCCGAACAACGGGGAATTCGTTCTCAAGGCTCATGAGTGGAAGAAGGAATGTTGGCGGCGCGTTCTCCCGGTAACTTACTGAAATTCGAAAAGTTGATGGTGAGTTCGGCTTTCCCCACCAGGCGCGTATCCACGATACTCTGGATCCTGGCAGGCACCGCAATCCCCTGTTGGATGTTATAGTCACGGACGAATCGGACACTTTTCAGGAATACAGACGGGTTCTTAACAAACTCGCCTTCTTCGCGTACCGGGAGGTAGGTGGCGGAATCTATCCAGATCTGGCCCCTAAATAACCCCACCCGCTTTTCAAAGGGCTTGATGTCGAAAACGTGAACATCCTGCCCATTTTTGGACGTTAAGCCTTTATATTTGAATTTGTAATTTTGCGGTGTGATATCGAGCGGCTCGGTAGTTTCCTGTGCCTCTGTTTCGGCCTTCAGGTACCGCGCGATGACATCCTTCTTCACCGTGTTATCGCCGGAGAAGCGAAATAGTTCGTAGGTAATACGCCCGAGGGAGGAGATCTTTCGCAACGCGTGCAAGCTGCCTGATTTCTTCAACCTGGGGAGCTGGGCGTCGATCTCGATTTCCATAGACACGCCACGGAGCCGATTCTTTTGCTGATCCGTAGCGGCGACGTACCGCCGCAACACGTCATGCGTGAAGGTGCTGTTCGGGGAAATATCCCATGGTGCGTTGGCGCCACGCTTGTGCACGCAACCGGCGCCACCTAGCAAAACCGTGAATATTAAAACGATAAAAGCTTTTGAATCAAATAACTTCAAGCAAAGACCCCTCCGAAACTAACGGTCTTGGAGGTTCTGGACCTCTTTTGAATCTACGTTATATGAGATGCACTCGGCAACCGGAAGGTTCTCCCAAACCAATCTACGCGCAGTTGAAGCTTCCATCGGCTCATTTCGATGTGAAAAAACTGCCATTCAGGAAATGATCTTCTTGCGCACGGCGTAAAGCACGATCTCGGCCGTGTTGTGAAGATTCAGCTTTTGCATTAAATGCGTCCGGTGAGTCTCTATGGTGTAGACACTCAGATTCAGCAGGGTAGCCGCCTCCTTGTTGGATTTGCCTTCCGCGAGCAATTGAAGCACCTCCTTTTCTCTCTCCGTCAGAAGGTCGTAGCTGTCCTCCAACCCGCGTTGCTGGAGGTATCTCATGTAATCGTCCAGCAACGTATTCGCAATAGCCGGACTGAAATACGATTTTCCTCCGGCAACGGCCTGGACGGCCCGCACCAAGTCGGCTTCGGCGGAATCCTTCAGCAGATAGCCCTTGGCTCCCGCTGTCAAGGCCCGCACCAAATATCCCTCATCGGCATGCATACTCAACATCACGACACCAATTTTCGGGTTTTGCTTCACGATACGTGCTGTGGCATCGATTCCATTCAAGTGCGGCATAGCGATGTCCATCACGATGACATCCGGAGAGAGATCTCCAGCTATCTTCACGGCCTCGTGGCCGTCCGAGGCTTCTCCAACAACCTCCATGTTCTCGGCTTCCAACAGATACCGGAGCCCTTTTCGAACCACCCCGTGATCATCTGCCAGAACTACGCGTGTGCCCATCAAACCGCCTCCATCGCAAATGGAATTTCCGCCACAATCGCAGTGCCTTTTTGCGGCTGCGAAAAGATGGTGACACTGCCCCCCAGTTTGTGAACACGTTCTTCGATACCGATGAGTCCCAGTCCGCGGCCGCGCCGTTCCTGGGGATTGAAACCGATTCCATCGTCCTGTACCGCCAGAACTACCAGGTCGGGCTTGGCATGCACGACAATACGAATATTTCTGGGCGAGGCGTGCCGCGCGCAATTGGTGAGCGCCTCCTGCACGACGCGATAAATGGCGGTTCGGTGGCTCTCGGGAAGCTTGTGGAGCGAACTGCCTTCCGCCTCCACGGTAACCGGCACGCTATAGCGCCGCGAGAACTCCCGCGCCTGCCATTCAAGGGCGGGCCCCAGCCCGAGGTCGTCCAGCATCGAGGGCCGTAAACCGAGGGCGATATGGCGGACGGACCGCAGCGCCTCCTCCGCCAGGCGTTTGGCCTCGTCCAGGTTGGCTTCGAACTCTCCATCCGGAGCATGCCGCGACGCGTTCAGTCTTCCGATTTCCATTCGCAAACCGGTGAGCATCTGGCCTACGGCATCGTGGAGTTCACGCGAAATGGAACGGCGCTCCTCCTCCTGTGCTTGCACTAGTTGCTGGGAAAGGCGCCGCATCTCCTGCTCGGCCATTTCCGTCTTCCGGCGCTGCTGCTCGCCGCGGTTTTCAAGCTTCGCGATCCGGTACAGGCTGAGTCCGGCCACAATCACGCTCACGCACATTATGATGGCGAGCATGTTGGAAGTGTAGCGGGTGAACTCCGCCTGTTTGGCGGTAATCGCTGCCTGCTGCCGCGCCAGATTAGTCTCGTTCCAGTCCCGGATTTCGTTTGCGAGATCCAGAACCGCGTCGCGCCGGGGCAGGACGTTTTTACGCAAGAAAGTGGAGCTCAGCGCCATCTTCTGGCCGGGAGTCCACTGGAAGAGCGGTTCGAGCGACTCCCAGTAATCCTCGAGTCCGGCGTGGAGGTTCTGGAGCCTCCCCGCCTCGTCGCTTCCTACAATGCTCTCGAGTTGCTTCAATTCCTTGTCCATCGACGTTCGCAAATCCCGGAGGCTGCCGCGATACAGATCAGCGGTAAGATGCGACTGGTCCAGTAGAAAGTCACGGACAAAGATGCCTGATACGTGGATTTCGGCGCGGATTTCGCTGAGCAGATGCTCGCTTTGCTGCATCTTCGTGTGCAGTGTCCAAACATCGTCGTAGACCTGCCGCGCACGCCGCGCAGCGCCAAGCACGGATACCACCACCAGCAGGATGAGGCTGCCGAACGCCAATACCAGGATAGGCCAGCTTCTATAACGCATGCCGATCGAAAACCTGTCTCCATTCTCGCGTGAAACAGCTCACATCGTGAACGTGGTTAGTGGTGTAATGTCTTTCGTGCTCGGTCTTTTTACGGATCTGGATGGAACGCTGCTCGATCACGCGACCTATTCGTACGAGGCAGCAAAACCCGCTTTGCTCCGCGCACGGCACCTGTCTGTTCCGCTTGTATTTGTGAGCAGCAAGACGAGAGCCGAGATAGAGGCGTTGCGCCGTGAACTGGGCAATACAGACCCGCTCATCTCAGAAAACGGAGGCGCTCTTTTCATTCCGGATGGATATTTTCCGTTTTCTGTTGACCGCGCGGTATCCTGCGCCGGCTCGATAGCCATCGAGTTCGGAGAACCCTACCACAAGCTGGTACAGGCTCTTGAAGATGCCTCACGGGAGTCCGGCTGCCGGATAATCGGGTTCCACCAGATGAGCGTCGAAGAGATCGCCGAGCGGTGTTCGCTCTCCGTGGAGCAGGCGATGCTGGCGGCGAAGCGGGAATATGACGAACCGTTTGAGATTTTGGATGATCTCCGGCGTGACGCGTTGCTCAAGGCGATTGAAGCCCGCGGCATGCGTTGGACGAAAGGCGGACGCTTCTATCACATTACAGGAGACAACGATAAAGGGGCCGCGGTGCGGCATCTATCCGAACTCTTCCGCCGCCAACACAAAGATTTTCAGAGTGTGGGGTTGGGCGACAGTCTGAACGATATCCCCATGCTGGAGGCTGTGGATATACCTGTGCTGATACGGTCACACTCGGTAGGCGAACTTCGCGCCGCCGTCCCGCGAGCCAGAGTGAGCGATCTCTCCGGACCGCAAGGGTGGAATGAGGCGGTACTGGATCTGCTCAAAGCATTTTGATGAGTCCACGATCGAGAAATATTCCCCCTTTCTTCTACTTACAAATTTGCGTATATGAATGACGCGTCCAGGCATTACCAATCGGCCAATAGAGCGGTTCAAAACCGGCGTCAAGATCGTAGCGTTTCCATCGTGGTCGCCGACGAACTCGCCATGATGCGGGATGGCATCGCGGCGATATGCGACTCCACGGAGCCGTATGAAGTTGTGGCGCAGGGAGCGGACGGTGCGGAAGCAGTGGAACTGATTGAGCGGCTCCATCCGGACATCGCCGCGCTTGACCTGCAATTGCCGAAGCTTCATACGCTCGAAGTGATCCGGAAGGTGCGGCGCTCTTCGCCCGGCACGCGCATCGTGGTGCTTTCCATGCGTGGAGACAAGAGGTCGGTGATCGAGGCTTTACGCAGCGGCGCGAGCGGTTTCGTGTTGAAAGGATGCCCGGCCTGGCATCTGTTTGAAGCTTTCCAGCAGGTGCTGGATGGGGGTATCTACATTTCGCCCATGCTCGAACTGCGCGAGATTTTCGGCGCGGCGCGCGAAGAGGATCCGGATCCTCTTCAAAACCTGAGCGCCCGGGAACACCAGGTCTTTTCCCTTCTCGTAGAGGGATTGCGGGCGAAGGAAGTCGCCGCGCGACTGGAACTCAGTCCAAAGACCGTCGATACATACCGCGCCAACCTCATGCGCAAGCTGGACATACACGACGTTGCGGGCCTGGTGAAATTTGCGATCACCCATAACATGACCGCACCGTGATCCTGTGCCAACACCAGGGTAATAAGGTACAGAAATCTTAATATTTGCCTATAATGGTAATGGAGGCGCTGGCTGCCCACCGAAAATGCGTCGGTGCCCTCCGGCCACAAGGTTCAGGCTGCCGTGCGCCCGACTGGAGGTAGCTATGAACCCTCTGTTGCCTATGCTGGTTTACGGCTCCGCTCTTGCATTGGCATTCCTGCTTCTTTTCGTTTTTCAAGCATGCCGCTGGTACTGGCATGCGCTGAGCGTCCTCGCCGCGGTCTGCCTTGGTCTCATCCGTTTCCCCGAGAATTGGTACGGCCCGGCTTTCGACCTGTTTATTGGCTTCTGGTTTGTCTTTCTCCTGGTATGGGGTATCGGCGCACCATTTTTCCGTCCCGAGCGCCTGCCCCGGCATGTGTAGCGTCCGCGGCTTTGACGAGCTCCGGCCGGTTCCGAAACTCGGGAACTTTCATCACCTCTTTTGTGAATACACAAGAGAGGGAGTGCAGGTATTCGCCCTTCTTTCCCCGGTGCGAAGGGACAGTTGTGAACAAGACCCGATGCGTGTCGGGCAGGTGCGGGAAGGCTCAGAAGGGGCGTTCACAGAACTGCAACGGCACCCTCAAGCGGGGGTGCTCCGCGGCGATACGTCTTGTAAGGTGACGAATCTCGTCCGCGTGGAACAGCCACCGCTTGTTGTTTGAAATCCCGCCCGAATACAGGGTGAAAGAAACCGAAAGATTTGCGGCACACCATCTGCCGGAGCACCCGCTCGCGGGCGGCGGCATCCAGCGTGTCGCCCGAGAGTTGCTTATCCCGCGCCCCGATCTCGCGCTCGATCACGTTCAGCGTCTCCCTTGCCGCGAAGCGTACCGCCGGATCGAGCGTCTGGCCGGCCTTCAGCTTCTTCAAGTCGAGGTCGGCGACGATCTTCGGATCGAGGAGGCGCGCCTCGCTTACCACGTCGTCGAACGTCGCCGTGCGCCGCTCGGGATTCCGCGCCTCGAAATCGGCCAGCCTCCCGGCAAGCTTCCCGCGCACTTCCTCGGAGACGTGCTCCAGGATCTTGCCCCGCGTCACGTCGTATGACGGCGACGCGATGAGCCCCTCGGCCGGCCGTTCCGCCACCGCCGCGGCCGTGCGTTTCGGCTGCCCCGGAGAGCCCTCGGGCATCGCCGCCACGGCCGCCGGAGTCCCGGCCGGAGGCCTGCCCGCGCCGCCCGCCACTTCCTGCTCTTTGTACAAGTGTTGCGCCCGCATCCAGATCTTGCCCAGATACGGCCGGATCTCCTCGCCGTATTCACGAATCATCTCCGCGGACCACTGCCCGAACCGGATAGCACCTTTGGCGATCTTCGCCGCGCCCACGATGGCATAATCGGCGAGCTGCCCGACCGGGAGCCCCGGCCCCCCGCTCAGCGTGCCGGCGTCTTTCGTGCGCCGTGCGATGCGGTCTTTCGCCGCCTGGTCGATCCGGTCGAGGGTTTCGAGGGTACTATTGCCTTGTCATCCGGTCCGCCAGACACAGCCTGGTTGCCGGGAATGTCTATTGTCCTTCCGGCGGCGGGTCTCGCGCTTTCCGGTCCGAACTCCGTGAGCAGCCACGTTTTGTTTTTGCCCTTCCAGTTCCGCCGCCCGACGGCCGCGTACGTTCCGTCCGTGAGTTGAATCGTGTTTTCGTTGGTTTTTTCGGGAACAACCCGCAAGCGCCGAAAGATCTCGCACGGCTCCGGCATCACCTCGGGATGCCATTTTTAGATCTTGGCGACGCTGAATCCTTTGCCCGGTGTTTGTCCCGCTTCTCCCCAGATCAGGTCCACATGTACCGCGATCTGATCGTGGGGCCACGCACCCACGGCCTCTCCTGCCTCGGCTTGCGCCAAGCGTTCGAACGCCGCCTGCCCACTCAGATCCCGGTATCTCGGCCCGAATTCGCCGTGCTCCCGGAATGCCTCGCGGAAGCTCTCGGCCGCGTCCGGCGGCTCCATCCCCAGCGGACCCTGCCCGCCGGCGCCCATATCCGCCTCGGCGGCATACTGCCGGAATGCCTTCGTTACATTGGTGGGCCTCTCCTGGAGCTTGCGCGCGATCGCGATGGCCTGCCAGGAGTACTCCCGCTCGCCGAACATCCCGCGTTGCGCCACCAGGCCGTCAAACGTCTGCCCTCGCCGCCGGGCTTCCTCCACCAGGTTCACGGCTTCGCGCGTGGCATCGAAGTATCCCAGCCCTCGCGCCCCTCGACCCGCGCCAGCGGGGCCACCGCCCACTCCAGCTTTTGCTTCAATTCCGAGCCGCCTCATCGAAGGCCCGCGCGTCCTCGAACAGCCGGCCGGTCAGCAGGCGGCTCATGCGCCGCTTGCCTTCGGCGGTCAGCGTTCCATTGCTGCTCAGCAGGCGCGGCTCTTCCGCCGTGGTCAGGACCCCATCGCCCACCAGGTGCTCGACCATCTCCCGGGCGTCGCCTTCAAGCGCCTGCGCCAGCGTCCCCTCCGGCCCCTGCTCTTCGATCCGCCGCGAAATGCGGTCTAGCGTCGCCGGTGAAACGCAGCGCGAATCCGCGATCGCGCGCTCGGCCATGCGCAGCTCCGCCGCGCCTACTTTGTTCAGGTCGGTGATGAGCGCCTGCACATCGGGGATCTCGTCCACGATCATGCGCCGCAGCTCCCAACCCTCGGCTGCCAGCTTCCGGACCTGCTCCGGCGCCAGGCCGGATTTCTTCGCTTCGCGGCCCACGCGCCCGGCATAGCGCACCCTCTGCTCCGGAGTCAGTCCCTGCTGGGCCAGGTCGCGGGCGCGCGTTCGGTGAGAGCGCGTCCCCGCCGCGCCTGCCCGCGTTTCTGCTTGGGAGTCAGCGGCTGCTCTTCGGCCAGGCGCAGGTTGCTCGGCGTTCCGGTGAGGCGCGGGACGATCTCCGCCGCCGAGTCCGGCGCCAGGTCGTAGACATCCGTCAGGCTGGCTGCTCCCTCGTTCTGGAGTGACGCCGTGAATGCCGCCTCCTTGGCGTGGTCCCATAGAAGTGAAGGAGAAGTAAAACCCGAGCGGGGCAGTGGTGCACGCCCGCCGCCCCGTCAACAGAACTCAGACCTGCCTGATCCGTATCCCCGCTTCGCCGAAGAGAACCTCTACCATCCCGAAGTGCTCGTTGTAGTACTCGCTCGAGTATTGACGCATGCGAACACCCGAAACCACCACCTCGACGATACCCGCTTGCACGATGGCTCTGGCACAGTCCATGCAAGGCATGATCTCCACATAGATTGTGCATCCTTCGGTCGCGGTACCCGCGCGCGCCGCATTACAGATGGCATTGCGCTCCGCGTGCTCGATCCATAGGTACTTTGCCGGACGCACCACGCGCTCAGGGATATCGTCTCGTATACCACGCGGAAAAGAGTTGTACCCGGTCGACCGGATCTCGTGGGCGGGGCCTACAATTACGCAGCCGATCTGCGTGTTGGGGTCTTTGCTCCGAGTGGCCACTATCTTGCAGATGCTCAGATAATACTCGTCCCAGGAGGGGATGACACGTGCGGCGTTTTCCGCTGGTTGCATGCTTTCGCTATTGTACGCGGTGCGGTCTCAATACGGCACTGACGTACCAGTACGAGCACGGCTCTTTCGTACCGGGACGGCACGAATCTACAAATTCGAAACCCACGCAGGCGGTTCGTCATCCATATATCAGGGACTTTCGGAGCAGGAATTTTGAGACGAAGAGTCTTTTCTCCTCCCTTTTATAACGTGAAGTTATTGATAACGTTCTCATCAAGGGTACCGGTAGAGTCGGCCCGTGAAAAAAGATTGTATTGGTTGTAGCGCTTCATGAGGAGAAGGCATATGAAAAGGATTTGGACATTTCTCAGGGATAGTTGGTGCTACCGGATGCATCCGGCGCCGATGTGGCCGGTGAATGGAATGTATCGCTGTCCCGAATGTCAGCGAGAGTATCCCGTGCCGTGGGAAAAAGGCGTCACACGTTGGGATTTTCAGCCGGCTAAAGAAGATGTCCGCGAATCCACCTTTGTGAGCCATCCTGCACGTTCCGGATTCCGGATCGTGAAGGCTTTCAAGCGTACGGCGGCATAACTGCCTTCCCACTTATTTTCCAAGAAATCAAGAATTTGAGGAGAGGCCGGGTCAAGGATTGCTGACCGGTCTCTCGCCAGCGATGTAATCTTCCGTGTGAGAAAGAACTGTACCATTTGAGAAGAAAACTTCCAGCCGCAAGGTGATGTGGTCTGACACATGGCTGTAGAGAACCGACCCATTCTGAAGGCTGGCGCGGGTAAGATTCACGGTTCGTGTGCTGTCGCCGTCGCGTATCACCAGAACTCCGCCGAGAGAACGCCGGATGGCGGGAGCGGAACGATCCCACGTTATTTTCACATTTTCACCAGAGCGTTCCAGGGCGACTCCCAGTGTGTAAGAGTCGGCTGCAGAAGCCTCTCCAGTTTCAGGACTTGTGAACCGCGCTGCTACAAAGCCGAGAGCGATTCCCAACAGCAGTAATAGGAAAGCGGAAAACTTCCAGACGCTACTCGTGAGCGGTACAGGCATTGGCTTACTTGCCAGGGGGGCCTCGGCAGGCTCCAATCCGGGCACAACCATAACGGGGACAGGTTGTTCGGGTGGCTCAGGCGGGTGGGCAGGGACGGTCGGACGATGTTGAGGTTGTGCCGATGCCGGAATGACGCCTCGCTCCTTCCTGATGGTTGGTGTGCCGCCCAACTCGCGCCGGCGAAAAGGAAATTCCAGATAACTCGATTCCGTTCGAAAGACCGCGCCTTCACGGAAGAAAAAACCTGCCTGGCTGGCTTTTGTTGCGAACGGTTTCACGAGCAAGGCGACGGCATTCGGTTGAGGAAAATAATCGTTGAAAATTTGGATGTCTTCCGGACTCAGACCCATCCCGTCCCGCGTGTGGCTGCGAAAGTAGCCAACGACATAGCTCTTCCGGCTGGGCGATGGGCTCCGGGCCTCTATCGTGGTACGCAGCCGCTGTAACTCTGGTTCGGAGAGGGTGAAGGATGGACCACTACGGTATTCACAAGGAACGCGCTCAAATCCATCGATGACAATAACGGTGCCATGGTCGTCTTTGACACTTCCCAGCAGGATACCCCCGACCTCGGCGCCACGGCGCGGAACCGCGCCGAAACCGCTCATTACCTCTTGCAACAGCGCATCGACTAAATCCAGGTTCAGCCGGATAGAAATGCTCTTCCCCGCGACTTGCCAGACGTAATAGACAGGGAAGCTATCTCGCGATTCGGAAGTAGGCGCCGTGTTATCCATTCATTCTCGCCGAAACCACATGTTGCCGCGCGGCACGACCCGCTCAATCATTTTATCGGCAGAAGGCCGGAAAATTACAATGTGTGAATGGCCGTCTCCGGCACTCTCTTCGTTGTGTCGACACCGATCGGAAATCTGGATGATCTGACATTTCGCGCGGTACGCGTTCTCAAAGAAGCCGCCGTCATCGCTTGCGAGGACACGCGGCACACGAAGAAACTTCTGGATCACTATGGCATCAAGCGTCCGCTGCTAAGCTACCACGAGCACAACGAGCACGAACGTGCTGCGGAACTGGTAAGCCGGCTACAACGCGGCGAAAGCGTCGCTTTGGTCTCCGACGCCGGGACACCGCTGCTGTCCGACCCTGGTTACCGGATTGTTGCCAGGGCAAGGCAGGAGGGGATTCCAGTGGTTCCCTTGCCAGGCGCTTCCGCCCTGCTTGCGGCACTGGTGGCATCGGGTTTGCCCATGGACGCCTTTCACTTCGCCGGGTTCCTTCCGCCAAAATCCGCAGCACGGCGTAAGCTTCTCGAATCGCTTCGCGGCGAGCACGCGACGCTTGTGTTTTATGAGGCTCCGCATCGCATTCTGGAAGCGCTCGCGGATGTCGAAGCGATTCTGGGACAGAGAGATGTGGTGGTGGCGCGGGAACTCACCAAAGTGCACGAGGAGTTTCTGAGAGGAACCGCCGCCGAAATCCGCCAGTCGCTAGCGGCGCGCGGCAGCGTGAAGGGCGAAATCACGCTGCTGGTGGCGCGCGGCGGGCAAGCCGGCGCCGGTAGTGGATCTGTCGAAGAAGCCGTTGAAGCGTTGTCCGCCGCAGGGATGCCGCGCATGGAGGCGATCAAGACAGTTGCCCGGGAGCGCGGCCTGTCCAAGCGCGAAGTCTATCGCAGGACCCACGAGCCGGAACACTGAAGGGCATCCTTCGATACCATCGATGCCATGGCACGCATGAACATGCTTCGCTGGATCCGCCGCGTGGCTCTCTTCTATGTGTCCCGACGGTACTATTCTCACAAACAAAACCACGCTTGATTGTTTTAACCGATATCGGAGGGGATCCGGGCGACCAGCAGTCGATGGTACGGCTCCTGTCCTATGCAAACGAATTCGAGATCGAGGGATTGATCGCGTCCGCTGCCGGCATTCCCGGAGAGTTGAAAGAGAACGTGCTCCGGCCCGGCCTCATCCGTCAGATTGAAGGTCGAGGTTCCATCCGGCGCGCCGGTCACTCTATCCGCCGCCGGGTCCGCCGACCTCGACGGAGACCGCCTGTCGTTTCGTTGGTTTACCTATTCTGTGGCCGGCACCTATAAGGGCGCTGTCCCCATCGAAAACGCCGTAGAAGCCCTGGCGCGGATTGTCGCGCCCAGCGTGCAATCGCCCGCAATGCTGCATGTCATTCTCGAAGTGCGCGACAACGGAACTCCAGCGCTTTACGCCTATCGGAGGGCCATCTTGACCGTACAGCTGAAACCGAAACCGGCCAGCGGCGGAGAGCACAAGCTCCGGTGATTTGAGTTGCGAAGACTGGCGGTCGCACGATCGCATGTGGGACCAGACCCGCGACGCCCTCATACGTTCTGTCACAGGCGTCTGCTGAGTTTGCGCGGCGCAGTTGAAGAAGCGCTGAAACGCACAGCTATGCCAGCAGTTTCTTGACGACTAACCCCTCGACGTCCGTAAGCCTGAATTCACGGCCCTGGAAGCGGTAGGTGAGCTTTGTGTGTTCAATGCCGAGCAGATGCAGGATCGTCGCGTGCAGGTCGTGAACTGAAATCGCATCTTCGGCGATGTTGTAGCCGACGTCGTCGGTCGCGCCCACCGTAATACCGGGCTTGATACCACCGCCGGCCATCCACATGGTGAACGCGCGCGGGTGGTGGTCACGCCCCAGAAACTTCGAGCCGCTGCGCGCTTCATTCATCGGCGTGCGCCCGAATTCACCGCCCCAGATGACGAGTGTGGAATCGAGCAATCCCCGCTGTTTCAGATCCTGCACCAGCGCCGCTGCGGCACGGTCGGTTTCGCGGCACAGGTGTGCGAGCTTATTGACGATGTCTTCATTATTACTCGCGCCGTGGGTGTCCCAGCCGCGATGGTAAAGCTGCACAAACCGGACGCCCCGCTCCACGAGGCGCCGCGCCAGCAGGCAATTGTTGGCGAAAGAAGCGTTGCCGGGCTCGGTACCGTACATCTCGTGAATGTGCTGGGGCTCTTTGGAGATTTCCGCCAGTTCCGGAACGCTCGATTGCATCCGGTAGGCCATCTCATAAGAGTTGATGCGTGTGGCGATTTCGGGATCGCCAACATCCGCCAGGTGATCCGAGTTGAGGTCGCGCAGCAAATCGAGAGAACGCCGGCGCGTCTCCATCTCTACCCCCGGCGGATTCGAGAGAAACAGGACGGGGTCTCCCTTTGAACGGAACTCCACACCCTGGTAAACCGTGGGCAGGAAGCCACTGCCCCAACACGACTTCCCACCGTCCGGCTGATTCTTACCGGAAAGAAGCACGACGAAACCCGGAAGATCCTTGTTCTCGCTGCCAATTCCGTAGGTCAGCCACGAGCCGAGGCTCGGCCGGCCGGGAATCTGGTGCCCGGTGTTCATGAAGATCTGACCCGGGGCGTGGTTGAACTGCGTGGTGTGGAGCGACTTCACGATGGCGACGTCATCCACAATTTTTGCCAGGTGCGGTAGCAGGTTCGACAATTCAGCGCCGCATTCTCCATATCGCTTGAACGAATGTGGAGAGCCGAGCAATTTCGGTACACCCTTGATGAAGGCGAACCTCTCACCTTTAATCAGCTCTTCCGGGCAGGGCTGCCCGTCGAATTTTTGCAGGGCCGGTTTGTAGTCGAACAGATCGAGTTGGGATGGCGCGCCCGCCATGAACAGAAAAATAACGTTCTTTGCCTTGGGCGCAAAGTGCAGTCCACCATCCGGCCGCATGTTTGCGCCGGTGGTGCCCGCGAACAGACGCTCGTTCAGAATCGCCGACAGAGCCACGGACCCGATGCCGAACAGGCTGCTCTGCTGGAAGAAGTGCCGACGTGTCAGGTTCTTGAGATGGTGATTTTCGTCTCGCATCATGAGCTGTCTCACTCCTTTGTAATCGTCTCATCCAGGTTGAGCAGGACGTTCGATACCATGGTCCATGCCGCTTGTCCGGCGGCATCGCCGTTGCCGTCCTGAGAGAATGCTGCGACTTTGGCTGCGTCGCCGGGGTGCTTTTCGAAGTACTGCCGCTCCTTCTTATACCAGCTCAGAATACGGTCGAGTTCGCCCGCCTTTGGCGCCCTGGATACGCATAGTTTGAAACCATAAACAGCCCGGGATTTTACGTCAGGCTGTGGGGCTTCACGAATAATGCGCCGCGCCAGCGCCTGTGCCGCTTCGAAAAACGCCGGATCATTCAACGCAGTTAGTGCCTGAAGCGGTGTGTTTGTGCGTACGCGGCGCACGGTACAGAACTCGCGGCTGGTCGAATCGAACGTAAGAAACGAAGGGTAGGGCGCCGTACGACGGGCGAAGGTGTACAGACCACGGCGGTACTGGTCCTCGCCCTTGCTTTCTTCCCATTTGTCGTCGTTATACGGTAAGTCCCAGATGCCATCCGGCTGGTAGGGGAACACGCTCGGGCCGCCGATCTTCGGACTCAACAGACCGCTTGCCGACAGCGCGATATCCCGAATCATCTCCGCTTCCACACGAAAACGGGGACCGCGCGCCAGCAGCCTGTTATACGGGTCGCGTTCCACAAGTTCCGGAGCAACGCGCGATGACTGCCTGTAAGTACTCGAGTTGACAATCAGGCGATGCATCGCCTTCAAGCTCCACTTTTGTTCCATGAACTGGGTAGCCAGCCAGTCGAGCAGTTCAGGGTGGGTTGGGCGCTCTCCTTGCGTGCCGAAATCTTCACTTGTTTCGACCAGCCCGCGCCCGAAGTACAGTTCCCAGATCCTGTTCACAGTCACGCGCGCGGTGAGCGGGTTCTCGGGACTGACTAGCCATTTCGCCAGGCCGAGACGGTTCGGCATCGCGTCCTGCGGCATTGGATGGAGTACCGCCGGAACACCGGCCCATACCCGATCGCCCTTGCTCAAAAACTCGCCGCGGGAGCGCATGAATGTGGAGGGCCGGTCAAACGAATCCCGCTCGCGTAAGATGAGCGTGCTTACGATGCCCAGATCGTCGCGTTCCTCGTGCAGTTTCTTCAGGCGGTCGCGCGCGGCCTTAAGAGAAGGCGCATTGGCGCGGAAATATTCGGCCAGATCATTTTTCTGCTTTTCCGTGCGGGCGCCGGGATCGATCTCCAGCACAGGACGCAGCCGCGCCGAAATTTTCACGATTTGATCCGGCTGTTGAGAGGAGGTGACTGATAGCCGGAAATGGCCTACGCTCTGCCCGCCGAATTCCGATCGATGACGGAGATAGACACGCAGCGTCCCGCCGCCTTCGGCCGGCGTATCCAGCAACAGCACCAGTTGACGCGGCAGGCGTTCTTCGTCGCGGCTTGCGTCGACAGCCCAAAGCTGGTCGAACTTCTTGTCGTTCATTCTGCCATCGTCGGGCACGGCCTTTTTGATGCGCAGTTCGTTGCCTTCCATCTCCAGTGCGACTTCACTGAGAAAGAAATTGCCATAGGCGTCCCGTCCGGGTCCGCCGCGAGGCAGCGTCTTATGCGGCAAGGTCTCCAGGCGCACGGCGGTGATGCGGCCCGCTGGCAATTTCGCTTCGATCGTGTAAGTATCCTCCGCCGGGTTGCTGCCGCCTGCCAGGATCGAATGGTCCTGCTGGGGCGTGAGTGTGGAACCACCACTCGACGCAACCTTCGCAGGCGCCAGCGTCTGCCATTCCGAAGATGCCTGGTGAACCGCGCGCTCCCACTGCGCCTGCTCGGCGTCGAGTTCGGGTGTCTGAGTCTTTATCCTGGTCTCCAGCTCGCCGATCTCGGCGTTGAGTTTCACCCGCCGCGCTTCCTGTTCCGGGGTAGGCATCTCCAACTGCGGCTCGATGTACTTGTTGGACGTGTCGCCATATGTCTTGACAGTGAACGCGCCGTTATCGAAGAACGCCAGCAGTTGATAGTACTCGCGCTGCGTGAACGGATCGAACTTGTGATTATGGCACTGGGCGCAGGCGATGGTGCTCCCGAGCCAAACGGTAGCTGTGGTGTTTACCCGGTCCACCAGGTTGGTCCAGTGCGCCTCTTCCTTATCCACGCCGCCCTCTTCGTTGAACATCGTGTTGCGATGAAATCCTGTGGCGATCAGTTGATCGTTGGAAGGATGCGGCAACATGTCTCCTGCAATCTGTTCGATAGTAAATTCGTCGAACGGCATGTCGCGGTTGAAAGCTTGAATCACCCAGTCCCGGTATTTCCAGATGGTTCGCCGCCGGTCGGCCTCGTATCCGTTGGTATCCGCATAACGTGCCATGTCGAGCCATGGGCGTGCCCAACGCTCACCGTAGTGCGGCGACGCCAGCAGCCTCTCGACTAGCTTGGTGTAAGCGCCGGAGCTTTGATCGGAAACAAATTCGCTGACCTCCGCAATGCTTGGAGGCAATCCCGTCAGATCCAGGCTCAACCTGCGAATGAGGGTTTCCTTGCTTGCTTCGGGAGACGGAGAGAGCTTCTCGCGCTCCAGGCGCGCGAGCACGAAATTGTCGATCGGGTTACGCACCCATTTCGCGTCCGCTACAGCGGGAACGGGCGGCGCTACAGGTTTCACATACGCCCAATGCTTTGAGGTGGTTTTTGCAGCCGGAGCCTCTTCCGGCCACTGTGCCCCCTGGTCGATCCACCTGCGGATCAGGGCGATCTTGTCTGGCGGGAGCGGTGCTCCGCCCAACGGCATGCGGGCACCCTTGTCCTCGCCTGTCAGCCGCCGCAACAGGAGGCTTTCACCACTTTTACCGGGCAGAATCGGCCTGCCGGAAACTCCTCCCTGAAGCGCGAGGCTCTTTTTGTCCAACCGCAAGTCGCCGCTGGCTATTTTGGCGGAGTGGCAGGGGTAGCAGGAGGCTTGGAATACGGGCTGAACATCTTTCTGGAAATCGACTCCCTGATCTGTGGCAGATTGTGCACGGATGGAGAATAGCGCGCTGGTGGCGAGGGCGGAAACACCGAGTACTACGGCAAGCATCGGCCGTGGGCGAAAGCAAAGTTGAACCATGACCAGTCCCAGCCCCGAAATCCGTCGAATTAGCGGGTGTCAATATTCTATCGTGCCCAAGGCGGCCGCGGAGATGCGCTCGCCTCCGGCCGGAGTGATTTACTACTTGCGCACGGTCACCGGCCTGCTCAGTTCGAAGGTCAGGACCGTTTCCGAAGGGATCGTGGCCGCTTCACCGCGGGTCGCCAACGTTGCCCCGGTGCCCGCTGCTGCTCCGGCGCCCGCGCCGATGGCCGCGCCCTTACCGCCCCCCGCTATCGCTCCAATGGCCGCGCCAATGCCTGCGCCAATCCCGATATTCCGTGCGTCCTTCGCCTTCGATCCTCTGGCTTCCACCGACACTGCCCCGGTGCTGATGTCCACCGGCCCACCGTAGCCGGTCCATAGGCGGGTCAGTTGGACCGATATCGAAGCACGGCCCTTCACCCTTCCCCCGGGGTCTGATTCCGTAACAATGCCGGCCACCTTTGCGCCTCTGGGGGCGATGAGCCGGTCCCCATCTCTCAATGCGTCAATGAGTGTGCCACTGAACGCGTCGCCCTTTTGGGCTGTCTTGGTGGACATTGCTTCAATGGTGCGAATCCGCAACCGGGTGCCGGCTTCAAGCGTGGCAGTTACCGGTTCCGGCGCTCTTGCCGGAGTCGCCGGTTCGGGGCGCGCCGGCGGCGGCCCTGTAACCGGAGCTTGCGGCTTGCTTTCTGCCACCGGCGATTGCGGTCGCTGCACCGGGGGGCGTGCAGCAGGCCGCTCTTTGGCAGTCTCCCGCACCGGAGGTGCTTGAGCGGGGGCCGCCGGTGTCGCTGACGGCGCCTGTTCGGCAACCGGTGCCTGATCCTGGCTGGCTTGTGGGGGCGGAGCCTCGCGGCGGCACGCAACCGTCATTAAAAGCACGCCTCCGATAACGATCGCTAATCGATTTTGTAGTGGCATTTTTTCCCCCTTTCGGTAGCAGGGCAACGTTTATGATTATGACATAGCAGTCGGGGCGGGCCGTGTCTCTTGTGGCTGCTGATGCCCCGCCCCCAAGCTTCGCCGTGGCTCTGAAAGCTGAGCCGTGCGCCTGAGCAAGCGGCGATAGGATGGGCGATTGAGTTGCCGCTATCATAAAAGTATATGAGCCACCTGGCCCGGCTAGTCTTGGTGGGAATCGGCGCTTTGTCCTTGTCGGCCGGCGCACAGGTAATCGAATTCGAATCGGGTGGGCTTCAATACCGTACGCAAACGAAGAACGGAGTGACCGTTATGGTAGCGCCCATGCCGCTAGTGGTTCGAGAGTATTCCGTTATTCAGGTGGCGGTGTCTAACGGGGCTTTGGTTTCCTGGACTGTAAAACCTGAAGATTTCACTTTCACGCGACAGGACGGAGCGGCGTTTCGCGGTTCCGCCGCCAGGAAAGTAGTGGATTCGCTGGTTGATAAAGCGGGTCGCAACGACGTAATTAACCTCGTGTCCACTTACGAGCAGGGCCTGTATGGAATGAACCGTCTTCGTTCCACAAACGGATATGAAACGCGCCGCCAGGCGGCACTCGCCGAAGTATCTTCGACGCGCTTGAAGGCGGCCGCCGCCGCTTCCGCCATTGCGTTTGTTCAGACCAAACTCGCACCGGGGGAATCGACCGATGGCGCCGTTTTTTTCTCCACGGCGGGCAGGCCGATGGGCAGCGGGTCGTTGACTGTGCGCACTGCCGGAGAAGTGTTCGAATTCCGGCTCACGGAGTGAAATCACACCTCGATCTGCCGCATATCGCCCATCGTTTTGTGTACAACGAGCAACGCTGTGAGATGGAACAGACCCATGGACAGGAACACCGGTGTATAACCGAAATGACTGACCATGTAGCCTGGAATAATCGCTGAAATCAGGATGCCTCCGAGTCCTCCGGCAAAGCCGCCAATACCGGTAACGGAGGCCACAGCGCGCTGCGGGAATATGTCGGACGTCGTGGTGAAAAGGTTAGCAGACCATCCCTGATGTCCGGCAGTTGCCAGACTCACCAGTCCAATCGCCAGGATGGGGCTGTCGGCCAGGACGGAGAGCACCGCCACAGGCATCGCGGAGGCACAGACAGCCATGGCGGTTTTGCGCGCTTTTCCGTTTGGCCAACCCCTGCGCATGAGAAAGCCGGATATCCAGCCACCCCCGACGCTGCCGGCATCAGCCATCAGATAGACCACTGGAAGCGCCCATCCGATTTCGATGAGATTGAATTTGCGCACATCGTAAAGATATGGCGGCAGCCAATACAGGAAAAACCACCACACGGGATCGGTCAGAAACTTTGCGATCGCGAAACCCCAGGTCTGCTTTTTCTGCAGCGCCTGCCGCCAACTGACCGTCCCTGCATCTTCGCTGAGTTTGTCGTCGCTCTGGATATATTGCAACTCCGCCGCGTTCACCGAGGGATGCCGTTCGGGAACCCGATAGCTGAGGAGCCACAGCAGCAACCAGATAAAACCCAGCGAAGCGGTGATCAGGAAGCAGTCGCGCCATCCTAAGTGAATGGTCATCCAGGCAAATAGTGGCGGACCTATCATGGCGGCCACATTGCTGCCCGCATTGAATATGCCGGTAGCGAAGGCACGATCCTTCCTTGGAAACCACTCCGCCACCGACTTGATGGCTGCCGGGAAGTTGCCTGACTCTCCCAAGCCGAGCATGCCGCGCCAGAAGCCCAGTCCGGCAGCGCTCTGTGCGATGGTGTGCAGGCCCGCCGCAATCGACCACCAACTGATTGCAACCGCGTACCCGATACGCGTGCCGAACCGGTCGATAAACTTACCCATGAACAGAAAACCGATCATGTAGGCGGCTTGGAACGCGCCGTTCACGTAGCCATAATGTTCGTCGGAAATATGCATTTCCTGGCGGATCACGGGAATGAGAACGGAAAAGACGATCCGGTCGAGGTAATTGATGGTCGTTGCGAAAAAGAGGAGAGCCAGCATCCACCAGCGGATGCGGGTTCGGTTATCGGAGTTCACCAGCGAATTATAACTTTCATGCCCGCCCGGAAGCGAAGTACAACTTAGTACTGCTAGTGATACCCGCTTCTGAGGGTGCCATCACCCCGTTTCTGCCCGCACACAACGCCTCTTCAGGGCGGTTATGTCACCAGTAGCCTCTGATGTACAGTTGTGGACGGAACCATTGGACTAGCGCCGGATGCACGCGTTCCGGACCACGCAGACCATGATCCGTTCGATCACGAAGGGGCAGTGCTCCGCCGCTGCCCCTTGTGTCGCCGCCGCCAAAAGATGCGCGGGCGGCATGCTCCGCGTTATCCTGCCGCTTGACGTTCCCAAATATCGCACTCGACGCAAGCTACAGTGTAGGAGATTCGTTAACGGGTGTCGGCCGCTACAGCGTGGAGATATTGTCCGGGCTGTGTCGTGCTCATCCGGATCATCGCTTCCGGTTCTGTTACCGCCCGCACCGCTATATTCGATCCTTACGAACTCCCCTTCCGCCGAATGCGGACCGCTCCATACTATTTGAAAGATGGCCGCTTCGGCGGTTCGATCTGTTTCACGGGTTGAACCAGCGTCTGCCCGCTGCGGGATACAAACGCGCCATTGCCACGTTTCATGACTTGTTTGTTTTGAGCGGAGATTACTCGACGGCCGAATTTCGCGCCCGTTTCGCTCAGCAGGCACGGAACGCCGCGCGCCGGGCGGATCTGGTGATTGCGGTTTCGGCGTTCACTGCAGCGCAGGTTACGGAATTCCTTGGTGTCGAGCAATCCCGCATCCGCATCATCCACCATGGTGTGCGGCCTCCTGTCCCACCGGCAGGAAAGCGCGAAAGGATTGTCTTACATGTGGGAGCGGTTCAAAAACGCAAAAATATCGCCAACCTGGTGCGCGCGTTCGAACAATCCTGCCCGGGATGGAAGTTGGTTCTGGCGGGTTCGCTGGGCCACGGCGGCACGGAAATTGTAGAGCAGATCAGAAGCAGCGTGAGGGCCGGTGACATTGAACTCCTGGGCTACGTGACTGCCGCCCGGCTGGAAGAGCTATATGGACAGGCTTCCATATTTGCTTTCCCATCGCTCGATGAGGGCTTCGGGATTCCTGTTCTCGAAGCCATGGCTCACGGGATTCCGGTGATTACTTCTAATCGCTCTGCTTTGCCCGAGGTTGCAGGCGATGCCGCGCTCCTGGTGAACCCCCACGACGTTGCAGATTTAGCTGGCGCTCTGGAATCGCTAACACGGGATGAGGGCCTTCGGACCGCATTTGGTCAACGGGGAATTCAACAGGCCTCCCTTTTCACATGGGAGACCGCGATAGCCAGAACTTGGAACGTCTACAACGAGGCGTTCTCGTAACTGGATTAGCGCGGATCGTCTTGCGTGGAGATTTTCAGAGCCTTCAGAAACTTGTGGTCTTGCGAGGTCCACTTCACCCTTCCGGTAGAACTATACCGGCGTCTCCGGCGCGCGGGCGGCTCTTCGACTTCAGCCTCTTCAATTTGCATTTGGGCTTCCGTAAAGGACTGGTCCTCATCGTCCCCTGCGTCTTCATCACGCTTGTTAAATCCGATAGTAGCTTCCAGGACAAGGAAGACATCATAGCCGGAGCGCTTGATCTGTCCGATCGCGGCGGCGATTCGCTCAGAATCAGAAAGCGATTCATTGATCGCATTTCCTAGTTCCTGCATCAGTTCTCTGAGTCGTTCCTCCAAAACCTGCCCCTTTCTTGGGCCACTCTCAGGATAACACTCTACCTAATGGATGTCCCATGTTCCTGCAGCGTTTCAGAAATAGCAGTCGCTGGAGGTGATGTGCTTTCACCTCAGGCATATATATCGGCTGGGAAGCAGGATTTCAAGAGGCTGCTGTTGACTTTTTTCGGGAAACGATCGTGAATCTCTGATATGATCTCGGCGGAGGTGTGCCGCATGCTTGAGGTTACTTGCCATGCCACGATTGCTGACGTTGAGGTTTTGCTCCGGCGAGCGGTGCAACGCCACGGGGCGGTTCTTCATACCGTCACCCATCTGGGTCATGTTTTGAGTAGGATAGATAATCCCGCAGTAAAAGACGCCTACGTTTACACCATTTGCCAGGCAGACCTGTGCGCTCCGCTTCTGGAGGCCGATGTACGGTTCGCTGCGTTTCTTCCGCTCAGCATCGCCGCCTGGACGAAAGGAGAGGGCTGCGTCACTCTGCAAGCTTTGTCACCGCTTGAAATCTGCCAGATTCTGGATTGCTCGAGTCTGGAAGAGCTGGTCAAGCCGGTGGAGAAACTGCTGAGCGACATCATGGCCGATGCCGGAGAAGCGGTTCCCGCCGTTCCGCACGCCGCCGCCCGTGCGAAGTATTCGACGGAAGGCGCGATGGAAGACCAGGTCAGTATGCGGGCGGCGATTCCACAACGCATCGACCGCAAGGGCTCCAAAGTCGAAGAACTCGCTGGAACCGGAGTCCACGACGGGTCCGGGGGCTGACGGCGGAAAGCGATGCTGCCCGATTACATCGCCAAAGCTGTCCCGAACCCGCAGGCCAACCGTGCGCCGTGGTATGTCAACACGGCGCCAACCTATGCCGGAATTTTTCTGTGGGTTGTCTTCTACATGAAGTTGGCCGAGAGCACGATCGACAGGGCCAGCATCTGGCTTTGTCTCGGTGCGCTCCTGGTGGCTGGCCTGCTTAGCTACAAGCTCTATTACTACGTGCCGGCCATGCTGGGCATGAAGACCGGCTATCCGCTCTACGTTGTGGGAAGTTCCACGTTCGGAACCCGGGGTGGATATGTCATGCCTGGTCTGCTCATGGGGCTGTTGCAGATCGGCTGGTTCTCCGTCGGCACATTTGTTTCCACCAACTTCATCCTGAACGGCTTTGGGGTCCAGGCGCAGCCTCAAACGGCGCTCTTCGCAACTATTGCTGTCATCTGGGGTTACACCATCGCCTACATCGGCGCAAAGGGAATTCAGTATGTGGCTCGGGTGGCGATTTTTCTGAATACCGTTCCGCTGTTGATGGTGATATTCGTGTTTCTCCAGGCACAGGGCGGTATCGCAAACTATACGCCGGCAAAAAGTGAACCGTTTTCCGCTTTCGCCTTGATTCTGGCAACAGTGATCGGGTTCTTCGCGACGGCGGGAGCAGCCGGCGCCGATTTTGGCATGAACAGCCGGGACAAGCGTGATGTCCGCTACGGCGGGCTGGTAGGAATCGCGTTCGCCATTCTTATTGCAGGAGGGCTGCCGCTGCTTTCCGTGGTGGGTGCGCACGGCTTGAATCCGTCGCTTTCAAGCTACAGCTACGATGCGGTAATAGCTGACGCCGGCGGCTTTCTGGCCCCGGCCATGTTTTTACTTTTCACTATCGCTTCCATTCCCTCCGCGTGCTTTTGCGCGTTCATCGCCGGCAACAGTTTCTCGACAATGATTCCGGGCGTTCCACGTATCGGGTCCATGATGGCGGGTGTGAGCGTGGCAATTGTACTGGCGATAACAGGCGTAGCTGCCAATCTGGTGGGTTTCTTCAATATCGTCGGAGCGTCGTTCGGGCCGATCTGCGGCGCCATGGCTGCCGACTATATGCTTTCAGGATGGAGGTGGGCCGGACCTCGCGCGGGCATCAACTGGGCAGGTTATGGCGCCTGGGCGGCAGGGTTCATTGTCGGAATCCTCCCCTTTCTGCCGCTGCCGCCGGCGCTGGCGCTGTATTCGCAGCCGGCTGTGCTCTACAGTCTGATCGTCGGATTTATCGTGTACGTGATTCTGGCTAAAGCCGGGTTTGAGCCATCGCTGGTTCCTGTGGAGCGGCGGGAGCCCTTTCCCGCGCTGAGCGCCCGCGCGAAGGCTTAGCGTAAGCCCTTCCGGCCGCTTCGTGTTTTCACCACGATCGGCGTGCCGGAGAATCCGAACTGGCGCCGCAGCCGGTTGATCAGGTGCCGTTCCGCGGAAAAGTGAAGTGGCTTTCTCTGGTCTGTGAATAGTACAAACGTGGGAGGCCGGACCGATGCCTGCGTAATGTACTTTACCTTCACGTCGGGCTCCAGGCGAAGAGTCTCGACAAAGCGATTCAACTCCCCGGTTGTCACTCTCCTGGATGCCGATTCATACGCTTCGCGGATTAAGGGGAATAGCTTCCTTACACCCTTGCCGGTTCTGGCGGAAACATAGACAACCGGTGCATACTCCAAAAACTTCAACTCGTTGCGCACGTCACCACTAAACGCAGACTGCTTCTTTTCGCCTGCAGCATCCCACTTGTTCACGCAAATAATGACTGCGCGGCCTTCTTCATGGGCGTAGCCTGCAACGGTCGCATCGGAGCCGGTGACGCCTTCAACGGCATCCACAACCAGCACGGCCACATTGGCCATTCGGATGTGCCGCCGCGCCATCACCACGCTGAGCTTTTCAGCCATCAATCTGGTCTTGCCTTTGCGGCGGATCCCGGCAGTGTCGACGAACAGATACTCGATACCGCTGTACACGACGGATTCGTCAACCGCATCCCGAGTCGTACCGGCGGCGGATGACACAATGGCCCGGTCCTGTCCCACCAGGCTATTTAGCAACGTGGATTTGCCGACATTGGGACGTCCGATGATAGCGACCTTGATTTGCTGAAGTTCCGGTTTGGTCTCCTCCGGTTTCTGTTCGCGAGGGAACCCATCCGTAGCGCGTTCGAGGAGATCGTCCAAGCCCAGCCGGTGTTCGGACGAAACGGGAAAGAGATCCTGGAACCCCAGCGTATAAAACTCGTGCGTGAGCGTCTCTCGCGATGGGCTGTCGATCTTGTTGACAGCGAGCGAAACCGGCTTGCCCAGCTGATGCAGGAGCCTGGCAAGTTCGCGATCGCTTGCGGTGATCTCGGTGCGTCCGTCGATGAGGAAAATGACGTGATCCGCCCGCTTGAGCGCAACCCGGGCCTGGCGGAAGATCTCTGCCGGTATCAACTCGTCTTCGTTCGGCACGATGCCGCCGGTGTCGATCAACTCGAAAGGCCGCCCGCGATACTCCGCGCGTGCGTGAATACGGTCGCGCGTAATCCCGGGTTCGTCGCCGACGATTGAGCGGCGCTGGCCGGTGATTGCATTAAAAAGCGTGGATTTTCCCACATTGGGCCTGCCGACAATGACCACCGACGGCAGCCTTGAAGGCCGGGGCATGTGCTCCTCCCATGATACCGGAAGGAGCACTCCATCGCTCCAATGTCAGTTGACTTCGACGAGAGTGACCTGGTCCTGCTGAATCGTCACCTTCTTCTCCTGTCGAAGCTCGCCGCCGGGTGAGACAATGCGCACTGTGTATTCACCCGGATTCAATAGCAGCGCCTGAGAGGAATTGTTGAACTCATCCACATGGCCCATGTAAGCGCCATTTACGAAAACCCCGTCAAACTTGTTGTTGCTTCGCGTCCTTAATCGGCCAAATGGCGGTTTAGCCACTTCGACCGGCTGTAAGTTTTCTTTCAGGGTTACCGTCTTGCCGGGCTCGACAGTGACTCGCTTGGTTACTTCCGAGTAGCGAGGTTCCCGGAGAACGATTTCATGCTCGCCGGCGGCGACGGCATACTTGCGTGTTATCCCAAAATTCTTCGCCGGCCCCAGGTACTTCCCGTCTACGAAAACGCCCGCGCGGCCGGGATTCACACTGGCCTTAATATAGCCTGTGTTCTGGGCGCCTGCAGTAGCACACAAAGCGGCAAGAAGCGCTGCGAAAGAAAAAAAACGGCTTGCATTTGAAAGATGAAAGGCCATGAGCTTGTCTCCTTTGTCTTGATCTTGAACTGCCCTTCAGAGAACTTACGGTGAATCAACGGCCACCCAGGAAACGGCTCAGCAATCCGAAGGCTTCATCCGCGATGGAGCCATCACGGTTCTGATCCAGCAGCGATGCGATGATATTGCCACCGCCGGGTCCCTGATTCGTCGCCTTTTGCTTGCTGAGGCCACCCATTACCATCGTAGCCACTACCGGCAGCATCTTTTTCAAAACATCCGCCCCTATGCCGGTCTGGTCCGAGGCACGCGCCGCAACCGCACGGCTGACGTCCTTGTTGCCGAAGATGTGCCCGAGAATGGAGTTTCCATCGGACTTCGTAGATTCCTGTGCCAGTGTTTCGGGGCTATCGAGATACTGTTCGTGGTTACCGCGGTCCAGTGCGCCGAGCAGTGCTCCCAGACCGCCTTCCTGCGAAGTGTTGCGCTGCAAACCGGCCATCAGTGCGGGCACAAGGGAACTGAGCGCAGCCTGGGTCTGTTCGCCGGAGAGACCAAACTGTCTGTTAAGCTGTTGCACGGCTCCACCGCCGGCGGAGTTCATTAACATGTCCAGAATTGGATTCATATCCTCTTCGTCTCCTCGCTCCCGATTACGATCTCCCTCAAGCATTTCGCGGGCCATCTGGACTCACGTGAAATCATCGACCCTGGAAACGATTGACAGGGGCCGCCCTTTTCGAATTTGAGACAAGCGTCGCACCGTTGAGCCTGCGAATTCACGGGTTACCTGAGCAAACCTATCTTATCGAGGGGCCAGTATACAAAAACAGCCTTGCCATAAATGTAGCGCCTGGGGACTGCACCCCAATTGCGGCTGTCATTCGACGAACTGCGATGATCGCCAAGCACGAAATAGGATGCTGGCGGTACGACGCGAGCCGGCATAGAGGAACGGTCGCGGTATTTCTCCGGCACATAGGACTCCGCGAGAGCGTGACCGTTTACATAAACGGTGCCTTGCACCACTTCCACGGTGTCTCCCGGCAGCCCGATCACACGCTTGATATAGGATTTGCTGGGGTCGGCCGGATACCAGAATACCACCATGTCGCCGCGCACGATGTCGCCCCACCCGAAGCTGTAAACGAACTTATTGATGAAAATGCGTTCCTGGTCTTCGAGGGCCGGCATCATGCTTGTGCCCTCGACCTTCACCGGCTGATACAAAAAGAGGATAACAACGGCAGCGATGACGACGGACAGAATCAAGTCGCGACCCCAGGAGAATAGAGATTGGATGGTGGAAGGTTTTGCCGCGCGACAGATCTTTTCGGAGTGGTTGCTTCCGTCCTGCATGGGCCCAGTACAGTCAGCCGTCTTGCTTTCCATGTCTTACCACGCTGAAGTTTGGGGAGGCAAGCCGCCGCCGGCTTCCTCTATCGATGGATGCCAATAGACTCCAGGCGGTTGCAGCGTAACTATCTCCGCCCGGGCATACCTCGTAGTATGGTAGATCGAGAACCGATCCAACGGCCACAAAATGACGACCCATACACAAACTCCGCGCCCGAGAATCGCCATCGGGGGCATCGTTCACGAATCAAACTCGTTCTTTTCCGTCAACACCACTCTTGCCGATTTCGACCGTCGCACCGGTGATGATCCGGGCGCTGCGCTCGAGAAATGGGGCAAGAACAATGACGAGGTCAGCGGCTTTATCGAAGGAGGCGCGCGTTTCGGCCTGGATCTTTACCCTACGCTCGTGGCGCACGCGACACCCTCGGGCCCGGTGACCGATGAGGCTCTGGACGCATTGACGGGTGATCTGCTCCGGCGTATTCGTTCCGGCGGCAACTTCGAGGGCCTCCTGCTCGCACTTCATGGCGCGATGGTCGCCCAGAGCTACCTTCATGCAGATGGTGAAGTCATGCGGCGTTTGCGGGAGGCGCTTGGAAGCGGCTTTCCGATTGTGGTAACGCACGACTTTCATGCCAACATTTCATCTCAGGTTGTCGAACTCTCGACGGCCCTGCTGAACTACAAAACCAATCCGCACATCGACCAGAGAGACCGCGGAATCCGCGCAGCCTGGATTATGTCGGGGATTGTGTCCGGGAAATTCAAGCCGGTGCAGGCGCTGGCGAAGCCGGGCATGATCTACAACATCCGCTTTCAGAACACGAATGCCGAGCCGTTGGCGCCGATCGTCGAAGAGACCCGCCGCCTGGAAGAACAGGACGGAATTCTCGCCGCGAGCGTCGCCGGGGGATACCAGTACGCCGATGTTCCTGCTATGGGAGCAAGTGTTGTGGTTGTGACCAACAACGACCGGGAACTGGCGAAGCACACGGCAAAGCGGCTGTCCGGCGAGTTATGGGACACGCGCGACCGCCTGGCGTTGCGCCTTCCGGACCCTGCTGCCGCCGTAAGACAGGCGATTTCTAGCAATCTGTTTCCGGTAGTGCTGGTGGAGATGGGCGATAACATCGGCGGAGGCGCTTCGGGTGACGCAACCTTTCTGTTGAGTGAGTTGGTTCGCCAGAAAGCGTCCGGCTGGTTTGTGGCGTTGGCGGATCCGCGCGCGGTGGAAGCGGCGGCCGAAGCCGGCATCGGTGGCGCTTTCGACATGGAAGTGGGCGCAAAGACAGACCGGCTGCATGGCGACCCGGTGCGAATTCGCGGGCGGGTGAAATCTCTCCACGACGGGCGCTTTATGGAGACGGCTGTCCGGCATGGCGGACAGCGCTATTACGACCAGGGCCTGACGGCGGTTATCGATGTGGAGGGTTCGACGCCCGACAACCAGAACCTGGTGATGCTGACCGCCAGGCGGCAGATGCCGTTCAGCCTTCACCAGTTAATCGCCCACGGCATCTATCCGGAGCGCCAGCGGATTCTGGTGGTGAAAGCGGCGGTGGCATTCCGCGCGGCCTATGAGCCGGTGGCCGGAAGCATCATCGAGGTGGATACTCCCGGCGTCACAGCTGTGAATCCGCGGCGGTTTACTTGGAAGCACGTTGATCCCAGTCTGTTCGGTCTGGAGCCGTAGCCACTTCAGCCGAGCGAACGAACGCGGTTGGTGCGCTCATTCGGGTCCGTCATAAGCGCTACGGCGTGCCGGAAGCCCGATAAACAGCCGCGCATCACCGCGAGGCTTCCATAATAATCGTTGTAACGGAAGAAGCCAGTTTGCCCGCGCCACATGGGATACGCGTCGCAGGCGGCCATCCACTTGTCGAACACACCGGAGATGTCCAGGTAGGTATCCGGCTTGAAATTCTCGGCATCCTCCCAGTTATCCGCGTAATAGAGCCTGCGAACGGAATGGGGCGCGTCCTTGCGCTCCATGGTCTTCAGCGCCGCGTAGAAGATGGCGTCGCGAACGATGAGGTGGCAATTCTGGTGGTCCTTATGCCAACTGCCGTTCCAGTGCGTGATGACAAGATCGGCTTTGTGCTTGCGGATGACGTCGGCTACGGCAAGAGCGGTTTCATCTTTTAGCGGGATCTCCGCGTCGGGATACGTCAACAGTTCGAAGCCCGCGCCGAGTATTTTGGCCGCCTTCTCGCTGGCCTCGCGCTGCATTTCACCGTACTTCTGAGTGGAGATGTCTTTTGGAGCCCCCTTTTCACCGAGCGTCAGGCTAACGAACACTCCTTTTCCGCCTTGCTGGACATGCTGGGCGACGGCAGCGCCCATTGTGAAAATGGCGTCGCCCGGATGTGCGGCGATGGCCATCAGAGTAGATGCCATGATGAGACCTCCGTCCCGCCACGGCGGGACTGAAAGGTCCATCATACGCGCTGTCCGGCCTCCGGTCGATGGAAACCGGCCGGTATAGAATAAACTGGGGAGTGGAGGAATGGGTGAGTGGT
>CAADGY010000076.1 GCA_900696665.1 uncultured Acidobacteriota bacterium | reverse complement strand
TAGTTAGCAATCGAGCGCTATGGATTCAGGAACATCTCTCCACAGGCCAGTTCCCACTCATCACGAGGGACGTTCTTCGACAGATCCTCGCTCAACACACCGCCATCGGCCAGGCTCGCGGTGGGTGCGAACGCGAGTTGCAGCCGCTCGAGTTCTCTCATCACCCACGGGCGGACTTCCGCACCGCGCAGCAAATGGGCATCACCTGCGGACGAATCCGGTTTGATTTTCAGATACCATCCGGCGGACGGACCGCCCGTTTCCAATACTTCCCCTTCGACCGGCGACAGCACGCGGATTTCAGTCCCCAGCTTCCGCATCTTCCATGCGGTTCCGTTCACCACCAGGCGCTCGCCGGGCTGCGGCAGCTCGACACCATCCGGTTTTCCGGCTAGCCGCTCCGCGAGAGCGTCCAAACCGACAATTACCTCGCCGCCGGGCTCCGTCTTCGCCCAGGTGTGGCCGCGATGGTAGAGCCGGTCCGTGGGAAACTCCAATCCGAAGATCTCGCCCTCAGCCGGTCCAGCCTCGCGTTCCGCTTCGAGCACAACCAGTTTCGGGTGTGTTTCGCAGACACGGCAGTCGAACCGGTTGTTGCAGACGCGGCCGCGAGCGGTTTCGGTCATCGCGTGACGGCATGCCCGCTCCGAGGGAGAGAGATCGCCGAAATCAGCCGCCCACCGGAGCGCCTCTACACGATTCGCAGCCAGATCCTTGCGCGTTCGGAGCCAGGCACGCACAAGAGTGGTCCCGATGATGGTGAGCACCGCAAAAAACGCACCCAGGAATATCACATGCCCTACTGTCCAGTGAAAACCATTTATGCCCGGAAACATAGATCATCTCCCTCAAATTCTTGAAAGCTCTTTCTCTTGCGGAAACAACGTCAGGTACCGGAATGAGAACGAATAGACCAGCACTCCATACGCCACTACCGCCAGGAACGTCGCGGTTTCCTGCCAGCTTGGCCAGTAAGAAAGAAACTGGTCGAACGGAAGCGTCGGAAGCGCCAGCGTCTGAATCGTCAGTACGAACCGGTTTAGCGCCACACCGGACGAAGCCAGCATCGCAGCAAGGATCAGCCATCCCCTGCTTGGCAGGCGTTTCTCGTTCAACAGCAGCAGAGCGGGAACCAGCCCCAGCACGATGATTTCGGTAAACAGAATCCAGGTGCCGAAGGGCTTCCACGCGTAGTAGTCGTAGGCGGCGAAGCCGAGACCGGGGGATGTGCCGTTAATCCAGATCAGCGTGTCGATGGATTTGAACAGAACATAGACGATCAGCAACACGCCGGAAACGTGCGCCAGCGAACGGAACACGGCAGGCTTCACCAGTTCCTTGCGGGTCACTTTCGAAACGAGCCACGTCGTCAGCAGAATGAAACTCGGTCCCACGGCCGCGGCCGAAAGGATAAACAGAAAAAAGGTGGAGGGCCAGATGGCGAACCCCTCCCGGAATACAAACGGCCTGGCGTGTAACACGCCGTACAATCCCCCGAGCGAACCCTGATGGAAGAACGAAAGAAACGTCCCTACACCCGCCAGCACGTACATCAGCTTGTGCAGTTGGAACTCGAATACAAGGAACGACGGAACCTGGCGAAGCTTCCGGTTCTTCAGAATGACTGGCAGATACTCGATGGCGAGCACGGTCAGGTAGACGCTGATGCAGAAGGTGACCTCGGTCAGCATCGAGTGTGTGTTCGGATGCCAGAAGGTGAACCAGGCGCGCAGCGGCTGCCCCACATCGACGGCCAGAACGGCTACGGCGCCGCTATAGCAGATGAATCCGATGACTACGGCGCTGTTGATCACCGCCTGAAGTTCCTTGCGCTTCATGACGTAGAGCAGGAACCCTGTGAAAAAGGCGCCGGCGCCAAGAGCGATCACCGTCAGGTCCAGAAAGATCCACAGCCCGAAGGCGAACCGGTTGTCCATGTTGGTGTGATGCAGGCCCTCATACAGGCAAAGAAAGGCGGCGTAGCATCCCACGATGAGCAGCAGCGCCCAGGGAACCATCCATAACGCGAACCGTCCGAAACTGCACCGGCGTACCCCCCGGATGATAAGTCCCCTATCCATGGCGGACCTCCCTGGTCTCCGCCGCCAGCGAGGAGCCGGCGGCTGCGCGCACCCAAGCGCGTTTTGAAATGTAGTGAACTTTAGGCCCGGTTCCTAGCTTTTCGAGAAGGCGGAAGGCGTTTTCCGATTTCGCGAGTTGAGCCACCTCGCTGCCGGGGTCGTCGAGGTCGCCGAATGTGATGGCCCCCGTGGGGCAGGCTTCCGCGCACGCGGTGGTGTATTCCACGGCGCGTTCCGCAGCGCCGTCCACCGCTGCTTTCGCTCGTGCCTCCTGATAACGCCCGTGACAGAAATTGCACTTCTCGACGACGCCACGCATGCGCGGCGCGACGTCCGGATTTAACGTACGTTCCATTCCGTTCGGCCAGGCAGGATCCCACCAGTTGAAGTACCTGGCGTGGTACGGACAGGCGACCATGCAGTAGCGGCAGCCCAGGCAACGCTGCGGCATCTGGTCCACGATACCGCTGGCCTCGTCCACTTCCACGGCCTGCTGCGGGCACACGGAGACGCAGGGCGTCTTGTCGCCGCATTGCTGGCACATGACTGGAATGAACGCCGTCCGGCTGTCCGGGAAGGATTGCCCGTTACTGAGTTTCTGC
This sequence comes from uncultured Acidobacteriota bacterium, assembly GCA_900696665.1. Taxonomy (GTDB): domain Bacteria; phylum Acidobacteriota; class Terriglobia; order Bryobacterales; family Bryobacteraceae; genus CAADGY01. The sequence goes on along the minus strand of CAADGY010000076.1, from coordinate 14,599 downwards.
ACGCGCATCCAGGTGATGCCTGTCCGGTCGGTGACGCCCTCCGGACACGCTGGAACGTTATTCTCCACGGCACAGGCAATCATGCATGCGCCGCAGCCGTTGCAACGGTCCAGGTCAATCACCATTCCGTACCGCGCCGGTCTTGTCTTGACAGTTTCTTTTGTCATACGTTCCAGATCCTCGCTCGAACAAGGCGCCCGTTGGCTGCGGTGGTCCCGGCGATGCTATGCTTCGGCCGCGCCGGGTGGAACTCGGGAGCGGCCGAAACGTGCAGGGTGCCCGGCATCACCAACGTGCTGATTTCGAGCAGCACTGGGCGCTTCACGTTACCGGCTTCGACCATGGCGCGGGCCCCGGGCTTCAGGCCCGCTCGCTCCGCCGTTTGCGGGTGGATGAAAGCGGTATCCGGCGGTTCCTTAAGTCCGGATTCCTCGTACAGCTTGCTTAGGACCGGCGACGCGGCAGGCGGACCCGTGTAGGCGCTAACGACCAGCGGCAATTCCGCCGCGGTCCCAGGATTGGACGGGGGCGGAGTGGCGGTCCGCATCGTCTTTTCAAGACTGGAGTTCTCGCCGGGAAGCCGGAGCCGCGGCGGAGCTTTCGCGGAAGCGGCCTGGGTCCATGCGCCGCCGTTGGCGAGCGCGTTCCAAAAATCCTCGGCCGAGGAAAACGCCGCGATGCCGGTTGCCGTGCCATCCGCATACGAAACCACCTGTCCGTGTCCGGCGGTGCGTATCGCTTCGGCGCGCCGGTGCAAATGATCCACAAGGCTGTCCGTGGGTGTGAGCCCGATTTTTTCTGCCACCTGGCTCAACAGATCGACGCCTTCCCTGGATTCGGGGGGCGCGGGCAGCACCGGACTGGTGATACGGAACCAGGCGGCGGCGGAGTCTGCCGGCGCAGCGGCGTCCCGCACGGATTCGAGAAAGAGCGGAGCGGGCACGAACAACCCCGCGTGTGCGGCGGCGCCCGTGGGCCAGGCAGACACACTGATCACCAGGTGTTCGGGCGCCAGTTTGCGCTCCAGGACCGCCCACGGAATCTCCGCGTCGTCGAGCCATAGAACCTTTACGGAATGATCGGGCACGGCCGCCAGCGTGGTTGCCGGAACGCGGGAAGCGTCTTTCAAGCTGTCGTGAACGGGGACCTCCGGCCTTGCGAGGATGCCTCCCTCACTCCCTTCGCTTCCAATCAACAGGTTCAGCGCGGCAACGGCGGTTGCGAGTTCGTCCGCGCCGTCGACGCCGGGCCGGCTTTCCGCCAGCACAACAGAGGGACCCGCCTGTGCAAGCTGCCGGGCAACATCGCCGATTACATCCGGCGCCAAGCCCGTGGCTGCGGCTACACGTTCCGGTGAGAACGCGGCGATCAATGTTTCAAAACTCCGGAAGTTCTCCGCCTTCTGAATTCGGCCGCGGTCATATATGCCGTCCTTTAGAATCACGTGCGCCAGGGCCAGCACGAATGCCGTTTCCGCGCCAGGCGCCAGCGGTAGCCAGGTGTCGGCTAGGGAGGCCGTGGCCGACGCTCTCGCTTCCGCATGGATGACAGTGAGCTTTCCGTCCGCCTGGAGCCGCATCACATGGCCGGGCTCACCCCAGCTGTCCTGAAGGGGAACGCCGAGGCTGAGCAGCGTGCTGGTTCTGTCGAGATCGATCCCGTTACGGGCGGTGGTTTCATCGGCGATATAGACGGCCGCATTCGTTTGTGCTACGAAACGCTTGTACAGCAGTGAAGCGGTGGTTCCCGCCCGGCCATCGACAATTGCTATCGAGCCGCGCTGCCGCAGGCATCCGGATAGGCCCGTGGAGATCCGCTCCACTGCCGCTTCGAGCGTAATCGGCTGCCACTTGCCGCCTTGTGTGTGCTCCATTGGCCGCGCTAGCCGCCCGGGATGATAGGGAAGGTGATGGGCGCTCAACCCGATGGGACAGAGCCGGTGCCCGGCGGCTCCCCACATGCTGACGGGTTGCGCGCCGGCGCATCGCACCCGCACCGGACAACCGGAGGAGCATAGCGTACAAGTCGTATATTTCGATTGGATCTCGCCCCTCGGCACGAGGGGCAGCCAGGACCAGTTCTGCGTCCAGATGGACACGTCATCGATCAGCTTCCAGGGCACCGGCGTAAAAATGGCGCCGGCGGCTGCACCCCCGAGGAATTTCAATAGATCACGGCGTCCGAGACTCATTTTCTATCCTCACTTGTGGCAGTCGAGACAACTGTGCCGGAGCTTCTTCTCCGTATGGCAGTCGATACAGTCGTCCATCTTCATTCCCAGCCGCTCCCCCTTTAGTGATATGCGGGAAATGGAAGGACCCCAGATATCGCGGCTGTATCCGCTGATCCGGTTTTGCTCGTATGGCCGCAGGTTTTCTGTTTTTCCATGTTCCCCGTGGCAGCTTTCGCAAGCCAGCTTAGCCGTCTTCACGTGCGCGGCGTGGGGAAAATAGACGTTGTCCGGCTGGCGGGAATAAACGCGCCAGGGAATCTCCGTCAACGTGGCTACATACTTCTCCACTAGCACCTTCTCATGGGGCGTAGCGCCCAGGGGTTCAGCGTGGCACTCGGCGCACTTGGCGATGGGAGGAATGCCCGTAAACCGCCCGTCGTCACGGACGAAGTGGCAGTCCTCACAGGACATCCCGCTGTCCTCGACGTGGACTTTGTGGCTGAACTGAAGCGGTTGATCGGCCTTGCTGTACAGAACGTCGGGGAACTGCCGCCACCCCAGATGAAGGGCCAGTAGCAGGCCTGCTGCAAACGCAATTTTGCCAGAATGTTTCATCGTTTCTTCCAGCTCGCATAGGGTCCAAAGAATTCGTTGAAGAGCGCGGACGCCCGCTCCCTGCCAACAATCCTGAGCAGGCCAGGCGCGAATGAGCCTCCATCCGCCGCCAGACCCGCACTTTCCGGATCGGCCGGCAGAATGTGCTCATGGACGTGATGCGACAGACGCTCCACCTCGGATCGCATCCAGCCTGCTGCCGCATTGCCGGGGATGAGGCCGGCCGATTCGTTACCGGACAGGCTGCCCTCGAAGAGCCAGCCCGTGCCGTAGGGGTCGGCGGTTGCCGGATTGGGATCCAACCGCAGGTGAGCGTTCACACGGCGGATCTGAAGTATCCGCGGAAAGGTCACCTCGAACTCGACGCCGCCTGCTTCGAGGATAACGGAAGGGTGCTCACCAGACACCGCGAAGTTTAAAGAGTCGACCTTTCCTAATGCTTTCGCCAACACCGCATCTATGCCGACGTGGCAATTTCCGCTTTCCGTCCTGTCCACCCATAGATGATTCGTGGTGTAGAGGAGCCAGTTGGGAATGCGCATGTCGTCGATCCACTCTTCGGCGGGCGGCCCGGTATGGGAGCGGACGTCGAGGGGCAGCGCAGGTCCGTCTCCGCCCGCCGGCCGGGCCATGGTTAGGTACAGCTCGCAATAACGATAAGACTCGGTTCCACACCGGCACAGCGTCGATTCGCTGTACGGTATGTATTTCGGAACCGGTGCTATCGAGCAATACTGGGTCAACGATTCACCGAAGAAAGGACACCGGTTCTGTGTCGGTCCCTGGCGCCCGGTTTCAAGGTACACCGAACAGCCGAGATAGCCCGGTGACGTGCATTTTTCGCCGGTTCCGTGAGCCGCGCTGCGAACCAGCACCTTCCGGAATGGAGATGCCTGGCAAAACTTCACTTGCGCTTCACGCAAAAAAGGACAGTTCATGGCTTCCCCCCCCGCTGGTGTCCGCTTACTACTTCTTTCTGCGCGACACCCGCTCCGGCGCGTCCGTTCTTTCACCGCCGTCAGCCATGGTCAAGCCCAGTTCAGGAAGATGGAAAGCATGGTCGTCGTGCGCTGCCGCGGCGGCCAGATTTTTCATGTCGCGGTCGATTTCGATGAATGCAGCGGCGCGCTTCTTGCGGCGCAGCGCAAACTCCTGTAGAACCCCGTACGCCACCACCGCTATGCAGACCAGGACTACCAGGCCCAGTGCGATGTTCGTCAAGTTCAACCACAGTGTCTTCGGATCGTCCATTACGGCGAACCTCCTTTCGAGTCTCCACACCTCGGAGATCAGTAAAGAGGCAATCGCCGGGCCGAACCGCTATGCCGCTGATAATGTTTGGAAAATGCCGGAAGAGTGGGAAAATGCTCCTGTTTTGTGTAGGATTTTAAGACTCGAAAATCCTAAAATCCCACACGCGGCGATCCGTGTCCTATCTCTTGCGGGCCGGGTGCGGGGCCTTGAAAGGAAGCCGATTGGGAAGAACTCGAACGGGTGTGGTGAACTTGAACGGGACCTTGCCGCGGGAATTATAGGTGAGTTCGATGAAGGAGGCCGTCCAGCCTTTTGCCGGCGGTGTGATCTTTGCCACATACACGCCTTCACTCACCGGAGCCAGGTCTGTGGCCTGGTAAGCCCGGCCTATTGTTTCCAACCGGAAATCCCTCTTCTCAGGATTTGACGCCTGCCAGAGCTTCACCGATGCGGGTTTCGTTGATTTCGTCTCTACGCGGATGGAGCCGCTTTTCTCGAATTTCCAGGTAAACTCCGGGCGGGGTTCGTTACGGAGAAATGCGCTGTAATACGCCAACAGGCTCTCCGGCGCGTCGGAGTTGCGCAGTGAATGATCTGTGTTCGGCACGTAGCGCAGATACTTCTCGCCCTTGAGATCGTCGAAGTAGAATTGTGAGGAATCGGGAAGGAAGAACTGGTCTCCCGCGGAGTTAATCAGGTACTTCGGCATCGTGAGCCGGTCGCGGTAGGAGTAAGGCTCCACCAGTTTCATCAATGCCTGATACTGGGGGGTTCCCTGCCAGTCCATGATGCCCATGTCCACGTAGTCGTGAACGGCCGGCGCCCAGAAGCCGTAGACGCGGTAGTGATGAATAAAGGAAGGTTCGACGTTCAGCATGTCGATTACGATCGGCATAATCGCCACCACGCGATCGTCGACGGCGGCGGTTGTCCACGTGGTCCAGCCGCGCTTTGAAGCGCCGGACACCACGAAACGGTCCACCTTTATCTTGCCGGGAAGACTGGCGGCATAGGCGGTCACCGTATCCATCGCACGCACCGCTGCCTTGGTCATCGGTAAACGGGCGGGCCAGGATTCGTCGCCCGTGCGAAGAAACTTGTCCCAGGTGTAAGCGATCATCTCGTCCTCGACGCGCGGTTTGCCGTCATCGGAAAACGTCAGCGGCTGGTTCGGAACCATACGAAGCTCCGCGACGACCGAGTGCGTTTGCACAGCGATGTTTGCAAGCATCGCATCGGCCTTCTCCGGAGGCTTCGAGCGATTGTTTCCACCACCGATGAACAGCAGACCGGTTTCGGACTCGACGCGATCCGGGACGATCACGTTTAACCAGTGCTTCCATAACGTCCGGTTCACCTCCGCTGAAGTGCGCCAGGATTGAGAGGTCATGTCAAGGACATGAACCGTGTAGCCCTTTCCGGGGAGCGTCGCCATCGCGCGGTAGGTGTAGCTCGAGTCCGGCGCATGCACATACTTATCGAGAGCGGTCGGGTGGACCGTCTGCCGGGGCGCCGCAACGGCGACGAGGAGGGAGAGGAAAGCGGAGCAAGTGCACAAGGTAAGGCGTTTCATGCTAGCTGCCCAAATGACCAGTGTACGTCCGCGACTACGGTCTTGGCTCCTGCCGGCGCTCGCTCAACCATGACGGACAGCACTCGTGGGACGGCGGTTTCCAGTTCGACCCCGGGGGGGCCGGCCGGGTTGTTTCGTACCGATCGGCAGACTGGGTGGACCCTGTCGCGCCTTGCTGAGATCGAAGTGCGCCACCAGAGATCGTGCCGCCGCAATACCGCCCGCGACGAACTTGAGACGGAGGTTGGATTTGCCATCGCCCGCGTTCTTCCGTGCCGCCGGTCACAATGGCGCCGGGCGTTCCGTCAAGCCCATGGCGGCGCGGTGGCGCGTTCCGTATATGGTGGGCAAGTCCGCCCGTTGCGTGAGCGGCAGCGCTGCATTGGCGTAGGCGGTTTGATCGCTGTTGATCACGCCCGGCGAACTTCGGCCAGAAAAATCACCAACGGTGCGAGCGCGGCGAGGATGCCCGCCGCGCACAGGCGCCCCAGCTATTTTTTCTTTCCACGAATGATACCGATCAGTTTCTTTCCGGCTTCGCTGAGATTTCCAGCCGGCTGCGCGCCGCCCTGCATACGTGAGACGGTGAGATCCGGAAAGTTCAAACTGAACTGGCGGACGGAGCGAATCTGCCGGCTGGGTAGAATCTCAAGCTGCTCCAGGCTGACGTCGAACGTATACGACAGGGCGGTTGGATTGCCGCTGTTCCGGCGGTACACCTGAAACGCCGCATTACGCGACTCTCCGGGGGCAAGGGTGAATTGCGGGTCGGCGTTTCTGCCTGTGGTCACTCCCATGCCGCTGACCGCCTGGCCCGGCGTGACGCCGTACCGGTTGCCGTCGTTGTCGATGGCGATGGGGGAATTGTAGGTGACTGCCAGAATCAGCGGCTGAGCGCTCACGTTGCGGAAGCGCATGTGGAAACGGAGAACGTGATGCCTGCCGCCCGAGAGGCTGCTCGATATCTGCTGCACCTCGGCGATAAACGGACCGGCAGAGAAACAGCGGGCGGCTCCGGCGCACGGGTCGGCTTCGGTGGTGGTGGCGGCCGGTGCGGGCTTCGCGGCGGAAGCGTCACCGGCAGCCGGAGTGGCGGCAACAGCGGCAACAGGCGTAGCGGAGGTAGCAGGCGTGGAGGGCATAGCCGGCACGGTGGACAGGACGTTTCCTAATCCGCTAAAACGAAGCGGATGCTCCGGGCCCAGCCGGAACTGGCCACTTGGCAGAGGCAGAAGTTCTCGAACTGCCAACTCCATTTCGAAGGTCAGGCCGAAGACCTCCCTCCCGGACCAGCGCCAAACCATTTCAAAGCGCGTGTCCCCCGCTTCACCGGCACGGAGGATAAACTTAGGATCCACCCTGCCATTGGCGATAAAGCCAATGCCGCGCACGCTGTCCGCGGCGTAAACAGTGTAGCGGTTACCCTGATCGTCGGTCGTCACGCCGGAGCCGGCCACGTAGCCCAGAATGATGGGGCGTGCAAGCTTGTTCTGGAAACGCACGGACGCCGTGACCACCTTAGCGCCGGAGACGTTGCTGGTGCGGAAATCGGTAATCGTCGCCGCAAAAGAATTCACCTCGGTGCACATCGGTTGTCCACCGCAAACCGGCGCGGGCGTCTGGGTCGCTTGCCGGGCGGGTGTAGCAGCCCGAGGCGTCTGGGCGGAAGCGGCCGCGGCTCTCCCGATAGGCGGAGGGCCGGGGCACAGAACTTCCCATTGCTGCGAGATGGCCAGGCCGTTGCTGGCGTTGTCGCGCCCGACGACCTGCCCGCCGGCATCGCGCCACTTTGTTCTGCCTCCACCGATGTCGCTGTTGTCCCACAACCCGGCCAGCGTGTAGGTCTTCTCTTCGATCGTTGTGATCCGGCCGGCGGTGCAGTCGGCGGAAGCGCGGTAAACCTTATTGCCATGCTCGGCAAGTTGTTGCCGCAAGCACTCATTTACATTTCCAGGGCTCTCGTTCTCACACCAGCCCTTGAGTTGTTCACGGGTCATGCGTGCTTCGGCCCTGGCATTCGCGGTGCCGATTCCCGATTTCGATACCACAACCGGACTCGGGCATCGGGAGCACACCGCAAGCCATTCGGACTGTTGGGCGGGAGCGGGTTTCTGCGCGGGTGCGGCGGCAGCCGGAAAGACCAGCGCAAACAGAGCGGCAAACAAAGACTGGATTCGTCGCATGGCATCTTTCCTTTAAGCCGTGGCGGCCTTGGCCTGAACCCCGATGGAAGCCAGGTACTCAGTATAGGCCGACTCGGCGTTCTGAACGTTTGTGCGGATACGCTTCCTCACAAAGAGCCCGAAGAAGATGGCTGGAATGCCGACCACGGCCCCAATTACGGTGAGAGACATCGCCACACCGACGATAATGGGAAAAACACCAAGCAACTTCATCTTCCTGGATTCGGCAAGTAACTCCTCTTTACGTGCGAAGAGTACGTCCGGATCGGATGAACCGGTCGCCTTCAAGGCGCCCAGGACCTGTTGGATCTCGATCTTTGCGACTGGCATGTTTCACTCCTGTAACTGAAGTAGCCCGCACCCAGACGGCCCAGTACTTTGACTCCGGACTGATTCCGATTCGCAGTTGTACGGCTCGGGCTTTAGATGCTATCTTCGCGATAACAGTCCCTGATCGTGCCGAGGGTAGCGGTTGCACTCAGACATTACGCAGGTGGAGGGGCAGAACCGTCATGCCGGTTGATTATTTTCCACCGGAAGAGCAGGGTGGTCCAGCAGGATCCAAACCACGGCCGAAAAGCAGAGAAGCGCTCGATCATCTTTTCAGCGTCACTTATGAAGAATTGCGCCGGCTCGCCTCGGCCGTCCGGCGGCGGGACCCCGCCGCGACACTGAGTCCCACCACGCTTGTCAACGAAGCCTGGTTGAAGCTGGCGAAGACGCCGGCGGTCGCGCAGTCGTCCCATCTCCATTTCAAGCGGATCGCCGCCCGAGCGATGCGCCAGGTCCTGATCGCCGCCGTCCGGCGGAGAACCGCCTATAAGCGCGACGCCGGTCCCGGTATGGTCGTGGTATTTGACGATGCCATGGGACCGGTCACATCGTGCGACGAGGAACTGATCGCGCTGGACGCCGCTCTCGATGAGTTGGCACGTATGAATCCGCGTCATGCAGCCATGGTGGAGAGCCGCTTTTTCGGCGGCCTCGAGGTCAACGAGATCGCCGCTCTTCTTGGTGTTTCGGAAGCGACAATCCTCCGGGACTGGCGGGCCGCGCGAGCCTGGCTTGCACGGCAGCTTGGTTCCGCCTCCACGGAGAGGACCGATGGACGCTAGCAGGTGGGAGCGGGTCCAATCTCTGTTCCATAAAGTCTCGGACCTTCAGGATCTGCGCCAGCAGACGGACATTCTAAGGGCCGAATGCAAAGGGGATGAGACCCTTGTAGACGAAGTGCTGGCCATGCTGGCGGCGGAGCAGCAGGCTCCCGGGCTGCTCGATGCCAGCGTGGGTCATCTTGCCGAACAAGTACTGGGGGACCCGGTTATTCCTCTCGCGGCCTATAAGGAAATCGGTCCGTACCAGATCGAACGTGTGTTGGGAGAAGGTGGCATGGGAACGGTCTTCCTCGCCGGACGGGCCGACCTTGGGACTCTTGCGGCCATCAAGATTCTACGCGATGCGTGGATCTCCCCCGCGCGCCGGGAGCGCTTCGCCCTGGAGCAGCGCACACTTGCACATCTCGATCATCCGAACATCGCACGATTGCTCGATGCGAATACTCTCGCCGACGGAACGCCATTTTTCATCATGGAGTACGTCGATGGCGTACCGATCGACAAGTACTGCGATACGTGCGGATGTCCGATTAGCGAGCGGCTCCGGTTATTCCGGTCCGTGTGCGAAGCCGTGCAGTTCGCGCACCAGCATGCGGTGATTCACCGGGACCTGAAGCCTTCCAACATTCTAGTGAAGAGCGATGGCACGGTGAAGCTCCTCGACTTCGGAATTTCCAAGCACCTGGATAATCTGGATATTCCGTTGGACGTTACAAGGACGGGACTCCGGCTGCTGACACCCGCGTATGCGTCACCGGAACAGATTAGAGGTGAGAGAGCGGCCATCCAGACGGACGTCTATTCGCTTGGTGTGATCCTGTATCAATTGCTGACCGGCCGGCTTCCCTTTGACGTATCCAGCCGTACCCCGATCGAAGCGGTGTCGATGCTGACGGAGCGCGATCCCGTCAGACCGTCGCTGGTCGCGCTTCGGGTGCAGGCGCAGTTGCCCGATGACAGACAGTTGTATGCGGCCAGCGACGATGCCTGGGCCGATTTGGACGTCCTGTGCCTTACCGCCATGCATAAGGACGTCCGGAAACGCTATGGGTCAGCGGAAGCCCTGATCCGGGACATTGACCACTACCTGCGGGGAGAGCCCCTGGAGGCGAGGCCGGACACAGTTGGTTACCGCCTGGGAAAGTTCATCAGACGGAACAAGCGTGGTGTTGCCGCCGGGGCTGCCGCAGTTGTTGCATTTGCCGGGCTGATCGTTTTTTTCACGATAAGGCTTGCCGCCGAACGCAACGCCGCACTGGCGGAAGCCGCGCGCACGCAGCGCATTCAGCGCTTCATGCTGAACCTGTTCCAGGGCGGCGATGACGAGGCTGGACCGGCAAATGATTTACGTGTCGCCACCCTTATCGAACGCGGCGTGCAGGAAGCAAGGTCGCTCGACCAGGACCCTGTGGTGCAAGCGGAGTTGTATCAAACACTAGGCAATATCTATCAAAAGCTCGGCAGCCTGGACCAGGCGGAGGCCCTGTTGCATTCCGCCCTGGAACGGCGTAGATCGCTCGGGGATGTTCGCGGCGCGGGGGTTGCAGACAGCCTGGTCACCCTTGGACTGCTACGTGTGGACCAAGCCAGGTTGGACGAAGCGGAGCGGTTGGTGCGGGAAGGGCTCGAGATGAGTAAGCGGAGTCTGCCTCCGGAGCATCCCGCAGTGGCTGCCGCAACCGATGCCCTCGGGCGCGTTCTCGAAGAGAAGGGTGAATATGACGAGGCCATCCCGGTACTCGAAAAGGCGGTGCGCCTTCGATCGAACCAAGACACCCCGGAGGCTGATCTCGCCAGCAGCCTCTACGAGTTGGCAAACGTCTATTTCTATGCTGGCCGCTACCAGGAATCCGAAGCGCTGAACCAGCGTGTGCTGGCGATGAACCGCCGGATTTATGGCGAACGCCATCCGAAGGTCGCCGAGGTCCTGGTCAATCTCGGCGCCATCAAGCAGGATTCCGGCTACTACAAGGAAGCGGAGGAGTTCCATAGGCAGTCACTTCAAATCACCCGGTCGTTCTACGGCGATGACCATTACCGGACTGCGAGCAGTCTGACGATGGTCGCCCGGGCCCTGGTCTTTCAGAAGCGGCTCGATGAAGCTGTGGATTTGCTGCGGCAGGCGCTTACGGTGCAGGAACGCGTTTTCGGGAAGGATCACCCTCGCGCGGCTTCGGCGGTAAACGAATTGGGGAATGTGGCGATCCTGCAAGGCAGGTACGATGAAGCCAAAGCAGCCTTCCGGCGCATGGCGAAGATCTATCGCACCGTGTATGCTGGCAAGCATTACCTGATCGGCACGGCGGTGTCGAACCTTGGCAGCGCCTACATGGCCGAACAGGACTATCCGCGTGCCGAGGGGCTTTTTCGGGAAGCGCTGGCTATGTTCAGTGAGACGCTGCCACCCGGCCACGTGAATGCAGCGATCGCACGCGTCAAACTGGGCAGAACGCTGCTCCGGCAAAAGCGATACGCCGAGGCGGAAGTGGAAGTCTCGGAGGGATACCGGGTTCTCACCAGGCAGGTGAACCCTTCCGCGAGCTGGCTGAATTCCGCGCGAAGCGATCTCACCGAGATCTATGAGGCGCTCCAACAGCCGGAGAAAGCAGCGGGCCTCCGCCAGGAGAAGGCTGTACCCGAAGACCGGAAGTGATCCTGGCGCAGGATCGCGGGGCTGGCTCAATTACCTCCTGGATGCAGTGTATGAGTATGTCATCATTGACTAATGCGGATCCAACCGGGGTTTTTATCTCTCTTGCTTGCAGCCTTCAGTATTTCGGCTCAATCACCGCTGGGGACCGTAACCGGACTGGCGATTGACCCGAGCGCTTCTCCTATTCCGGATGCGTCCGTCCGGTTGATGAACATCAAGACCGGCATCGAAGTTCAGACCACCACCAATGCGAGCGGCGCTTATTCGTTTCCGAACCTGCTGCCGGGTGAGTACCAGATCACGGCGGAGGCAAAAGGCTTCCGGCAGGTTGCAACGAGTGTCTTTCCGGTCGCGGCATACCGGACGGTGAGGCAGGATCTTAATTTCGTGCTCGCCACGGCGGCCACGGAAGTTACGGTTGTAGAAACCGTCTCACCTGTGATTCAACTGGAATCACCGTCCATCAACTCGACGCTCACGGCGAAACAAATTCTCGAGTTGCCCACTACTCTGAGAAGCGTCTACAACGCCGCCGGGGATTCGTCGCTGATCTTCACGATTATGCCGCTCACGATTCCCGGGGTGAACCAGGTTTCAAACGGGGCAAAATGGCTGGTGCCGGGCGGCGGGTCGGTGGGCATGAAATTGAAAGTGGACGGCATCGAGACAAATTTCGGTTTGTTCGGAAGCCCGGACCCGGTGTCTCAGCCGTCGATGGAATCCGTTCAGGAATTCACCGCGAATATTCTTACCAACCGCGCCGAGTTCGGCGGGCTGGGGACCATCACCACGGTGACACGTTCCGGCGCCAACGAACTGCACGGCGACGTCTTCTGGCATTTACGCAACAGTGCTCTCGACGCCCGGAACGCATTCTCCACCAGCAAGCCTTTTCAGAATATCCATAACTATGGCGTCTCAGCGGGCGGTCCGCTCATCAAGGACAAGACTTTCTGGTACGGTACCTGGGATGAGACTCGCGGCTCGCGGGCGTATCTGTTTACCGCGAACGTTCCCACCCTCGCGGAGCGCACCGGCGATTTTTCGGCCTCCGCGGCATTGCGGAATCCTTATACGGGGATAAACCCCATCGGCGTTGGAAACCGTGTTCTGCCGCAGTACATTAGTCCTCAGGCGCAGCGGGCGCAGGAGATTCTCTTTCCGCTGCCGAACTTCGGGCCGCCGAATCTGAGGGCGGGGAACTACAGGGCATCGTTCAACGGACCGGAGTTGCATCAGCTTTTTGAGATTCGGGTGGATCACAATTTCGCCAGCGGGCATTCCGTTTTTGTCCGCTATCAGCACAAAGATACGAGCTACGATATCCCCGGAGCGCGCACGCAACTCCCTCCGTCTTCCGTCGGCACGTCCAACAACACGCGCGTCGTAAATTTCTGGACCATCGGAGACGTGTACTCGATACGCCCGAACATTGTAAACGAATTCCGCGCGGGCCTGGTGATTCTGGTTTCCGAGTCGAGCGCTGATGTCACCGGGCAACCGCTGCTCGATAGGATCGGCATTCGCGGCCTGCCGGACCGCACGGGAGTAGAAGGCATTCCGAACATGTCGATCACCGGATACACCAGCGTCGGACAGCTTCTGTTGAACCCGGTGAACGACGGACACGGACAGTTCAGCAACAATCTGACCTGGATCAAAGGGCGTCATTCGTTGAAGTTCGGTGTCGAGATGGTGCGATGGTTTGTCAACCGCCATCTTCCGGCGGAAAACGCGCTGTTTGGGAATTTCAACTTCACAAACCGGTTCACGGGCAATTCTTACGCGGATTTTCTGCTCGGATTGCCAAACGCTGTGACACGTCTCGATCCCTACCGCTCGCAGTATTTCCGATTCACGGACTGGAACTTTTACGGCCAGGATGACTTCAAGGTCACTCCCAAGCTGACGTTGAGCTATGGACTACGGTATGAGTACAACGGTCCGGCGAGCACGCGCGATGGCAACATATACTCTTTTGATCCGGCCTCCGGTTCGATCGTGATTCCCACCGGGGAATCGCGGCGGCTGTTCAGCCCCTATTGGCCTGCCGACGTGGCGGTCATCACGGCGGATCAACTGGGCGTGGGTAAGAGTCTGCGCGAAGCGGACAAGAACAACTTTGCGCCGCGGTTCGGGTTTTCCTATCAGATCGGCAATGATGCCCGTACGGTACTGCGGGGTGGATGGGGTGTGTACTATTCGCATCTGTCGGCGAATGTCGCGGCCGGCCTTGCCGCCGGACCGTATGCGATATCGACCACCAGCAACAACAGCTTCGTGGATGGTCAGCCGTTATTCACCTTCGAGAACCCGTTCGCCGCTCCCGGCGCGGCCGGATCGTTGAACGTGAATGCGGTTGATACGCGCCTGCTGAACAGCTACGCGATGCAGTATAGTCTTTCGCTGGAACGGCAGGTCACACAGGACATCGGAGTTCGCATCAGTTATATCGGCTCGAAGGGCACACAAGTACTGTACAGGCGAAACATCAACCAGCCGGCGCCCTCTACGGCGCCGTTCTCCGCATCGCGCCGCCCTTACCCGCGCTTCAATACCATCGCCCGGGGTGAGAACGGCGCAAACGACCTGTACAACGGCCTGCAAGCGCAGGTGCAGAAGCGCTTTTCAAAGGGGCTGCTGTTCAGCTCGACCTGGACTTGGGCCAAGTCCATCAGCGAAGTGGACGACACGGGCGATTTCGAGCTGAACACGTCTATCGAAAACGCGTACGACCGGGCGCGCGACCGCTCCGATGTCTATTCGGTGCCACGCCACCAGTGGATGAACCAGGTTCTTTATGAACTGCCCGGGCGCGGCGCGCTTCTGGGCGGATGGCAAGTCAACGTGCTGTTGAATCTCAGCACGGGAAATTTTCTGAATCCGGTTTTCTCCGGCTCCGATCCCTCAAACACAAACACGATTGGCGGAAGGCCCGATGTGGTGAAAAGCTCCGCCGAAAGATCGGGGACACAGACGGAGTGGTTCGATCGTACGGCTTTTGCCGTGCCGCCGGCGAACTCCGCACGGTTC
>CAADGY010000075.1 GCA_900696665.1 uncultured Acidobacteriota bacterium | reverse complement strand
TTCCTGCTTCCAGCGGTCATGCCCCAACTCGCGCACGGTCTTGGCAGGAAACGCCTGCGGCTCCAGCGTTGTAATCCACATCCATTCGTGCTCGGTAGTCTCTGGTTGAATTTGCTCCCGGCGGTAGTGGTTTTGAGTAAGCTGCTCTTCGGAACGAACCACACGCACCAACTGCGGGTCAGCGGTGGACAGCGGCAGCCCAGGGGTGTCCCAGATCTGCCCGCGGTAGGTCTTCCCCCGCATGGTTTCAGTGATCTCCACATCCGGCAGGCGGTGGGCAAACAAACGGACTGCTGACGCATGCAGTTCCGGCAGATTTCGTTTCAGGCTAATCACCAGATCCCAACCCTGCTTGGCGGCACACTGCAACACCTGCGATTGCGCGTAGAGTGCATCCAGCAGAAGAATGTCAAAAAACCGGCTGCCCTAGACCTGCGGCAGCTCATTCAGGAGGCGCAGAGCCGCCGTGTCTTCGCTCTCTCCGGGCTGCAGCCACTCCACCGCTAGTATTGCTTTGACCGGGCTGCTGACGATCTGGCAGGCCACCGCCCGATGATAGTACTGCACCTGCTCAACCTTGACGCCGCCCTTGCGAACCCAGACGCGACGTTCCAGGCAGGCATCGCAGCAGCGGCTGTAGCTGGAGAGGACTTCGATGCCATCCAGCGCCGCCACGATACGGCCCTGCACGTGGCCTTCGTCAAAGACCTTGTTGCGCTTGAGGGTGCGATTGACGTCCACCAACATGGCTTCCAGCGGGGGCAGAGAAAACCCACACAGGCTATAGCGGAGCACATCGTCGCGGAAGGCGCGCGGCGCGCCGATCCAGTTCTGGAAGGCGGGATGAGAGATTTCGGCCTCCAACTGTTGAAAGCTGCGCAAGCGGAAGACGAAACCATGAAAGGCGGCCAAGAATACAGCCGCGGGGGATATCTCGGGTGCGGCGCGGGAATCGGTCAGGGTGGCCGCGGCCGCGCGGAAATCGAAAACCTTATTGAGATAGCGAGCGAAGGAGGGGAGTTCGTGGACTGCCTTATCTTGCCTTCTCATAAATGAAAGGCAGCGCGCCATTGCTCCTCGATCTGTGCCCCAATCATCTATGCTTTCCTTCCGTGTTTCGCTTTGCGCTGCCGTGGGCGCTCACGCCGCAGTAGTTCGCGGTTGATCTCGGAGATTTTCTCCAGGTGCTCCTTCACCTTGTGGTAGTTCTCGATCGAGCCCCGGACCTCATCCACCTTGTCCACCGGAATGATTCCGCCCGTCGTGCGCCCTGGCCCGAGCGTAACCGTCAGATACCACACCGGCCCATGCCTCTCCCCTCGGGCACATTTGCAAGCTGGATTGCCACAGGTCACATAGCGCTCCACGAGCGAACCGCGCAGGATATCGGTGACGGGCGGAAGGTGTGCGACCAAACCTTGGCGGCGCTGGCGCAGCGCCAGTTCGGAGAGCCGGCTTAGTCCGCTACTTGCCTTCACTTAAGTGCAAGTATCAGGGCAAACCCGCTGCTTTGTCCATATGCGAATCTCACAGCGCGCGAATCTCCCTCTACTTCACTGATTCAGAAGGGAATCGAGTTGTCGTGCGAAGTCTCTGAACGTTTACGGCGTTTACGGGCCTGTGCGGCATGAAGGTGTTAAATTCTAGAAGCGGCGTTTGAGGTATTTCATCAGGTTCGCCTGCTATGGTACACGCCGGCACGGAGACGAATCCGGATCCGTGGATCGGCCATCCAGGACGAAACTATCCGCTTCCTTGCGGTCGCGGTTCAGCAATCCGGCGTTCGCTCGTCTCCGCTTTAATGTCACACACCTGAAATCAGGGCAGCTTGGCTAACCAATCGTAGACCTGCTGTTGAAGCCGCACCGGGAAGCGGTTGAAGTCGTCGGGCGTCAGCACGTCGAGTTCGCGCCCGAGCAGCCGGTAAATCGGGGCTGCCGCCTGGATTTCTTGCTGCACGTCGGCGATGCGTGCGTACCAATCCCTGGTGGGAGCAACAACCAGCGTGGGCTTAGGCGCGACCATCGCCAGCACTTCGTCATAATCGAACGGGACCCGGTCCTCGTACCCGATGAAGTACCCGAGCTTGGGAAGCGTCCCGTGAAGGTGCGAGTAGTGGCGGAGGCCCTCGGTACCCTTATCCGGCGTGCTGAGCCGCAGAGCGTCCACACCGGCTACGGAGGCGACCCCGCGGACACCGGCGTCGAGCGCAGCCGTCATCAACCCGACCTTTGCCCCGAGCGCGTAGCCTAGCAGATACACACGATCCGGGTCGATGATATCGAGAGCACGGACCGCTTCGATGGCGGCGCGCGTATCGGCTACCATCTTGCCCATCAATGACCACTTCGGATACCGCTCGTAAAACCTGGCCGAATCGAGCACGCGCGTGCCGAAGCCGATCTGATCGAACGCGAGCACTGCGAACCCGCGCCTCACCAGTTCAGGGAAGCTGGGACGCCGCTCCAGGCCGTAATTCGCGCCCGTCGATGACCAGGGGGAACTTGCCGACCAGCCATGCTGATACGGGTAGGCGTGCAGCCAGATCACGACGGGCAGTTTTCCGGATTTCGGTTTGCCGTCTTCGCCCAATGGATAGAAGAGTGTAGCGGGCAGATCATCGCCGAAGCCGATGTCGGCCACGCCCATGCCGTCTTTGTTGAGGCGCGCGGCCAGGGGGCCGTTTGGTGTAGGGCGATTGAACAGCCCCGCAAGCCACCCCGGATTCGTCATAGGGGCGCGTCCACCAAGTTCGCGGCGCGCAGGGAAGCGGATGCCGGCCGGTTCATCACCCAATGCCCAGAGCAGATTACGCCGCAGCGACTCTTTCTTCTCCTGCCAGGCCTGCGCGCTGGTGACGGATTTCAGCGTCTCGCCCACCTGACGCTTCGGGTACTTCAACGGATTCACGGTTTCGCCCGTCAGATTGCGCCATCCTTCGAAAGTGTAGCCGTGCGTGAAGGTCTCAAATTTCGGGAAAGACTTACGTTTGAAGATCGTATCGGTGAAATCGATGAAATTCTCGATGTCGCCGGCCGCGGTGGGGTGCTCACCGGCGCGCAGATGCAGCCAGATATTGTTGCCTGCACCCAGAAAATCGTAGACGCGTTTGGCGGAACGATAACCCTCCTCGAAGCCGACGGGATTGCTCGCCCCCTCCGAATACGCTGTGTAAGGCATGAGGCCGCGAGGCGCGACGAGGGCCATGAGCGTGTGCTGGTCGACGGGAAGTTTGTCCTCACGGCCCGAGAAGAAGCGCAGGTGCGGTGAGAACCAGTGCGGCTGGGCGCCGGCAAGCAGTTGGATGCTCTCGTTGGCGAACATATCGGTGGTGTAACGCCAGGGGTCGCATTCGCCGCTGTTGCCGCTCGAAGGGATAACCGCGCCGATGCGTTCGTCGAACGCGGCGGCAAGCAGCGCCTGCTTGCCGTTGCGGGAATGGCCGGAAAGAGCGATCTTCTCCTTGTCCACCTCGGGCAGAGTGGACAGATAGTCGATAGCGCGCATGCCCGCCCAGGCCCAGCGTGCGAGAACCGGAAATTCATACTCGGGATAGAGTTCGATGAACTTGTCGGAATCGTCGTCGTTGCCGTAGATGGGGTCGGCAGCGTAATAGATGCAGCCGACATAGCCCCTTCGAACTGCGGTCGCCACCCAGGGGCGCGTGCGTGGGTGGTTCGTCATGAAAACCGGAAAAGGACCCTGTCCGGGCGGAATCATCAACTGCACGCGCAGGGTACCGCGGTGCTCCGGGCCGAATTCGAGACGCACATGGCGGATCGTGACGTCGCCTTCCTTTTCGGTTCCGGTGATGACACCGCGAACATTGCCGGGCGCGGGCGGCATGTAGCCGAACATGTACTTGGAGACCTGCTCGCGTAGCCACTTCTTCTGACGCTCCCAATCGGCAGCGGTTTTCACCGGGCGGGTGCGCCCATTCTCGTACATGAGCAGCGGATCGGGGAGCTCGGAGTGGGAGGGCATCGAATCGAAGTCCGGCGGTAACGCGCCGGTTCGCCGGATCCACTCCTCCCAGGTTTTGTCGTGGGCATTGATGCGGCCCGTCGCCGGGGTCCTGCTTGGAAGCAGGACCTGCAGCAGGTGATCGAGGTCGCGCTTGCGGCGCTCGGTGGAGGCGTCCTGCGCCGCGGCCGGCATGACACCGGCCGCGGTAGCGAGGAGCAGTAGAGTTGGGATGGCTCGTCTCATCGGATCGCTAGAAGCGTACTACGGCGCCGAGTTGGGCTATGCGCTGCCCGAACGCGCGGCTGATCTGCCCGAAGGATCCCCTGCACGCGTTGCCGACGACCGTACAGGTGACGTTCGGGTCGCTGAAGTGCGTCGAGTTGGTCACGTTCATCGCCTCCGCCCGTACCTCTAAGGTGAACCGTTCCTTCCAGCGGAAGTTGCGGAAAATGCTGGCGTCCAACTGAGTAATGCCGGGACCGCGCAGCCAGGAAAGACGGCGCGGAATGTTGCCGATCTCGTTGTTTGTGAAGTTTGGCACAAAGGCGTCGGGGTTGAACCAGTAGATGCCGCTGTAGGCGTCGAAGCTCGCCTGTTCTTTGATGTACTCAGGCTGGCGCACGACATAGGGATTCTGCGGAGTGCCGGGGGTGTTCAAACCGTTACGGCTCTGGCCGATCTGAAGCGGGGCTCCGGTCATGGCCGTGAAGATGCCGTTCAACTGCCAGCCGCCGATAATAGCGTTCACCGCACGGCTGGAACTGCTCAGAGCGTGTCCGGACCCGAAGGGCAGCTCCCATACGAATGCCGCTTTGACCATCTGCGTGCGATCGAAACTGGTAGGCCCGTAGTTCAGTTCCAGACAGCCTTCGGGCATGGCGGGCGACGGAGGGCAGTTGAAGCGCAGTGCGTTCCCGTACGTATTGTCGTCAGAGTACGCCAGTGTCTTCGACCAGGTATAAGACCCTTGCAGGAAGAGTCCGCGCGCCGCGCGGCGGCTCACCGAGACCTGCAGGGAATGATACTTCGAATCGAGATAGCCCTCATACGACGGGGTGGTGATAAACCGGCCATATTTCGCGAGAGGCTGGCCGGCGCTGCCGGTCCCGAGTGGAGCGGCGTTGATGTCGCGGCCGTTCATTTCATGGACGAAGTGGTTGCCGACGTAGCCGACGTTCAGCAGGATCTCAGCCGGAAGCTTCCGCTCGATGGAGAAGTTCCAGGACTGCACATAGCCGCGTTTGAACTCGCCCTGCGGAACGAAGTGTATCGTGACATTGCCTGGAGGTATGAGCTTGCCGCTGGAGATGTCCGGACCCTCAAGTACCGGTATGCCGGTGGCAAAGTCGGCATAAGGCAGGAAGCCACTCACGAACGTGGAGGGGTTGAAGTACGTCGCACCGATAACCTGGGGATAGAAGCCGCGCATCGGCCGCTCCATCGGCATGGAATCGATTGCAATGCCGTAGCCCGCGCGCACGGCCGTGTTGTCACCAATCCTGTAGGCGATACCGACGCGCGGCGTAAAGAGCTTCTTGCTGGTGGTGACACCGAGATCGTCGGGATTGCCGCCCATTCCGCCGAGCAGCAGCGTGTTCGTGTCGGGGTCATACCTGTCAAATGTGAAGGCGCCGCTGCGGCGAACCATGGGGTAATACTCCCAGCGAAGGCCGAGGTCCAACGTCAACCGCGAGGTAGCCTTGAAGCGATCTCCGAAGTAAAGGCCGTATTGCCACGAGTGGGCGGTGAAATCGATGTACTGGATGCTCTTCTGCGCCTGGCTGAACAGGCCGAGGTTGAACGCCGCCACCGAGTTTTGCAGGAACGCGCTGTAACCGCGGCCGGCAAGAGTTGCGGAACTGGGAGTAGGTGAAGTGTACAGTTCCATGTACTGGCCGGTCGCCGGCGCCGCCGCGTTCGCGGGAAGATTAATGGACGTGATGCCCTGTGCGAAATCCATTCTGCCGCGGATGCAACACACTTCCGGTTGGAAATGGTTTAGGTAGTTCGCTCCGAGATCGATGCCCATGCGGAACTCGTGCCGCCCGCGCATGTGGGTGAGGTTTTGCGAGATGGTGTAGGTCCAGTCTCGCCGAACGTAGGGTGTGGACCCATCGGCGTTGCCCAGGGCCGTCCAACCGGCCATGCCGATCGCCGGCATCCCTGTGTAGCGGACGTCGTCGAGAGGTTCGTTCATGCCGGGAACGCCGAGGACAGTCTGGCCGAGCGGTTCGCCCGAGAGGCCGTTGAGCGTATCGGTCTTCTGGCGGGCGAGTCCGAAATGGCCGGTCAGAACGGTGGAAGGCGAGAGCATCCAGGTGTGCCCGATGGTGCCGATCTGCGTGATGATGTCGCCATCGAAGCCGGACGGCCCGCCCGCGTCGCCAAAGGTCAACGGGGTGATGACGAGGGAGTCTTGAAGGTTCCACTTGCCCCAGATGGTGTGGCGGTCGTTACGATTCCAGTCCACCTTGGCGATGCCGATGTTGCGGTTGAAGCTGTTGTTCTGGTTGTAGGCGTGATTGTACGGCGTGTTCGACGTGACCGTGCCAGGAATGCTGGGGGCGGTCAGACGCGGCCAAAAGTTCTGCGCGCCTTGAACGATTCTGTTGGGCGGAAGGACATTGATCTGACCGTTGTGCGAGAACACGCAGCGGCCGGTGCCGTTTGTGCGGTCGCCCGTCAGAGGGTCGAACACCATTCCCTGTCGGAGTTGTGTCGAGCCGCCTTCGGTCGTACATACCGTAACCGGCTGGCCCTGGTTGTCGAAAAGCGGCGAACCGAGCGTGCCGCGGAAATCTCCCTGCCGGTATTCCATGGGGGCCAGGAATCCGGTGCCGGCGGTGGCTTTACGCTCGAAGTAGCCGTCCCAGTTGCCGAAGAAAAACAGCTTGTTGCGGAGGATGGGGCCCCCCAGGGTAACGCCGTCGTTGTTGTGGATGCGCTTGGCCTTCTTTGGGCTGAAGTCGAAGAAGTTGCGCGCGACCAGCGCGTTGTTCGTGTGGAAAGCATAAAGCGAGCCGTGAAATTCATTGGTGCCCGACTTGGTAATGACGTCGGTGGCAGCTCCCGCCGTGAGGCCTTTTTCAACGGAGTAGTTCGCGGTCTGAACGTTCACTTCCTGAATGGTCTCGGCCGGGGGAATAATGAGCATGTGATCCGGCAGAAAGATGTTAATGCTGGTGGCACCGTCAACGCGATTGTTGTTGATGCGGGAAGGCAGGCCGTTGGAGTAGATGCTCATGGAGCGCTCAGGACCGCTCGCGAGACCGTTCGGATAGGTGTCGGCAATGGCCGAGGTAGAGAAGACGCCGGGCGCCAGCAAGGTGACCGCCTGGTAATTGCGATAGACGTTCAACGGGAGATTGCGAATGGCGTGCCCGGTGATTTCGGTGCGGACGTCGGCTTTTTGCGTCTGCAGCACAGCGGCTGTGCCCTGGACGGTGATCTCCTGCGCAGGCGAGCCTACGGCGAGTGGCACGTCCTCCGAATTCACCTGGCCGGTGACCACGCGAATGTTGGTCTTCTTATAGGACTGGAATCCGCCGACTGAGACCTCGAGCGTATAAGGGCCTTGTGGAAGGTCAACCACGCGGTAGATGCCTACTTGGTCGGTAACTACTTCGCGGCGCAACCCGGTCTCATCATTAACAAGCACGACCTTCGCAGCCGGTACAACAGCCCCGGTTCCGTCGGTGACAGTTCCTGTAACCGACCCATATAGGACCTGGGCCGACAACGTTGCGGGGATCGTGGCGGAGATAATTAACGCCACGATGAAAATGAGCGAACCGGACTTGATCAAATTTCCCATGTGACTCCCTCCCGGCACCGGTAGAGCGCGGCACTGGTTTGTATTGTATGGATGATAAATGCACAGACGGCCGGCTGTCCAGCCTGTTGTAGCTTGCGAGCCGCCGGTAGTATCATGAGCGGCAACAAGGAGGAATCGCTTCATGGCTGGGCACTCCCGCCGCACGTTCCTGGAACGGTTCGCATCCGGCACCGCGTTCTATGCGGGCGCCGCAACTACTCTCTCCGGACTGAACCGCGCGCTGGCCGCTGCTCCGGAGGGCGAAGCGTATTGGCAGACCATACGGCGCCAGTTCGATTTTGACGAGTCTCATATCCCGATGAATGCCGCCAACCTCTGCCCGTCTCCCCGCGTGGTGGCGGAGCGCGTCACCCAACTGACACGGGATATCGACATGGACTGCTCGTCCCAGAACCGTGCGAAGTTCGGCCGCCTGCTGGAAGAGACGCGAGGGAAAGTCGCCCGGCAACTGGGCGTAACCGCAGACGAGATTGCCCTGGTCCGTAACACGAGTGAGGCGAATAATACGATTAACGCCGGCGTACCGCTCAAAGCCGGTGACGAGATCGTTCTCTGGGATCAGAACCACCCTACAAACAACGTGGCCTGGGATGTGAGGGCGGCACGATATCACCTCCTGATAAAACGAGTCAGCACCCCACGGCAGCCCGCGGACGCCGATGAGGTGGTGAGCGCTTTTGAACGCGCGTTCACTCCGAAGACCCGCCTCCTCGCGATTACGCACACGTCAAACAACAGCGGGCTTCGCCTGCCTGTCCGCGAACTGTGTGAAGTGGCGCACCGGCGCGGCATCTACGTACACGTCGATGGCGCTCAGACGTGGGGTGCGCTGCGCGTCAACTTGCGGGAAATGGGGTGTGATTCCTATAGCGCGAGCGCACACAAGTGGTACGTTGGACCCAAAGAAGTAGGGCTGCTCTATGTGCGTGCCAGCCGCATAGCAGAGGTGTGGCCGCACACGGTGGCTCCCGGGTGGGGCGACGACGCCGAACCCGACGTAAAGGGAGCGCGCAAATTCGAGTCGCTGGGGCAACGGGACGATGCCTGCCTGGCGGCATTGGGAACCGCCGCCGATTTTCACGCCATGATTGGCCCGTCCCGAGTTGAAGCCCGCGTGCTGCAACTGGCGTCCACCTTAAAGGAACGCCTCGCCGGTGCGGGCGTGAAGCTGGTGACGCCGCCGCATCCTGCACTGAGCGCGGGTGTCCTGGTGATTGAAGTGCCGGCGGCGAACCGGCAGATGGTCATCGACCGGCTTTACAAAGAATTCGGAATCGCCGCCGCCACACCAGGCGGTCTGCGTCTCTGCCCACACCTCTATAACACCTTGGACCATCTGGACCGGGCCGTCGAAGGCGTCAAAGCGCTGCGCGGTTTGCTCTCATGAAGGCCATCCGGCTTCCGGCAGGCTGGCATCGAGAATTCGCGTGAATTCGTCCACATCTGCTTTGCCGATGTTCATGGGCGGCGAAATGCGAAGCACGTTGCCTAACAAGCCGCCCTTGCCGACCAGCACGCCGCGCTCGCGGGCGGCATCCATAACACGCGCCGTCTCCTGAACAGCAGGCTCCTTGCTGGCACGGTCGCGCACCAGTTCTATCGCCTGCAACAGACCCATTCCGCGAACCTCGCCGATGATTGGATGCTTTGCCTGCAACTCCTCCAGCCGGGCACGGAGATAAGCGCCGGCTTCCGTACAGTTCGCCGCTAAGTTTTGCTCTTCAATAAACTCGAGAACAGCCTCTGCCGCGGTCGTAGTTACCGGATTGCCGCCAAAAGTAGAGATGGTCAGCCCCCGAAGGGAATCCGCAATCTCAGGTTTGGCCGTGGTGACGCCGATGGGAAATCCGTTTGCAAGTCCCTTCGCGCCGGTAATGACATCCGGCTGCACGCCGTACTGTTCGATTCCGAACCACTTTCCACCGGTGCGTCCCCACCCGGTCTGCACTTCATCGCTGATGAAAATGCCACCGTACTTCCGGACAATGCCGGCGACAATCTCGAAGTATTCCTTCGGCGGCGTGATGAATCCTCCGACGCCCTGAATGGGCTCTGCAATCATGCCCGCGATGCGCCCGGATGTGCTGGTACGGATCAATTCGTCGAGATCGCGCGCACAGCGAACACCGCACTCGGGATAGGTGGATTCGAACGGGCATCGATAGCAGTACGCATTATGGGCGTGGACGATACCGGGCTGGAGCGCACCTCCCAGACGCCAGCCGGCGTTTCCGGTCAGCGCCATCGCGACCGCGGAACGTCCGTGATACGAATGCCGGAGAGCGATGATTTCCTGTGACCCCGTATAGGCGCGAGCAAGCAGGATCGCCGTTTCATTCGCCTCCGTGCCGCTATTGGTAAAAAACGATTTCGTCAGTTGGCCGCCGGGTGTCACGGATGCGATCTTGCGCGCAAGGCGTACCTGCGGTTCCGTAGCGAGCACGGTGGAGACGTGTTGCAGCCGGTCAATCTGCGCGTGAACCCTTTGATTCACGTGTTCGTTGCAGTGTCCAACACTGACGGTGACGATACCGCCGAAAAAATCGAGATACTGCTTGCCGTCCGCATCCCAAACGTACTGGTCTTTTCCGCGCTCGATCACGAGTGGCTCCCGGTAGTAGTGGAATACGGATGGGAAGAGGAATTCCTTACCTGCCAGAATCACCTCTTCGCGCGTCATCCCGTTCGCCTTTGTGCCCGTCTGCATGTTCCTCCCTTTTACCAGGCGACTAATGCCTGTTCAAACAATATTGCCAAATCGTCTTTTTCGGCTGGGCGCGGTGACAGTTTCGTCACCCTATGCTGCGGCAAGGTGCCCTCGACGAGCGCGGGAATATCTTCACGGCTATAGCCGAGCGCCGAAAGCCCGTTTGGCACGCGAAGCCGCTCCATAAAGCTCGTGATGCGATCCGAAAGAACCCGGCCCGCATCTTCCGGTTTCACACCGCGGATGTCAGCCCCGAGCACTCCCGCCGCGGTCAGGTGGCGTTCCGGGCAGGCGGAGGCGGTGAACCGGAACACGGATGGCGCGTTGAGGATCACGGAAATTCCGTGCGGCACCAGCGGGTGATCCACCGGATACCCGTGCGGCTTGAAATCGCGGACCATTCCAGAAACCGGGTAGGACATGCCGTGCGGCAGGTGAACGCCCGCGTTCCCGAATCCCACTCCTGCATAGGAAGAGGCGAGCAGCATTTTCGAGCGTGCTTCGTCGTCCGAAGGGTCTTCGACAGCGCGCGGCAGATATCCGGCAACCAGCCGCAGTGCCTCGAGGGACCACACGTCGCTGATGGGGTTTGACCCCTGATATGCGGGCCGCAGCACTGGCTTGGCGGGCCTCGGCCTGCACTGGAAGGGAATAGCGGTGTACGATTCGACGGCATGGCTCAAAACGTCGAGCCCGGTAGAAGCCGCCACCTCCGGCGGCATCGTGCGAGTGTTTTCGGGATCGAGAATTCCGAGAGTTGGTTTCAGCCGCCGGTGGGCGATTCCTGTCTTGGCGTGCAGCGGGGAATAGTCGAATATGGCCACTCCCGTTGTCTCGCTGCCGGTTCCGGCTGTGGTCGGAACCGCGATCAGGGGCTTGAGCGGTCCCGGCACGGGGAGCCCCTTTCCGATTGGCGGATTCACATAATCCAGGAAATCCGCTGGGGGGTAGGTCGAATAGAGGTTTGCGGCCTTTGCGGTATCGATTGCCGACCCTCCTCCCACCGCCACAAAAGCGTCAAAGTCCCCCTGGCGCGCATATCCGATGGCTTCGCGGAACGAGCCGTCGCTCGGCTCGACGCGTACGCGATCGAACAGCGAGAACGCGACATGGTGGTCGTTCAACGATTCCAGCACCGTGGCAACCGGGGCAAGGGACGCAACATAGGGATCCGTCACTACCATGACGCGCCTGGCGCCCCATTCCGACAGATCGGCGCCGGTCTCGCGCGTGACGCCCGGGCCAAAGCGGATGTTGGAAGTTGCCATTTCAAACGCGTAATCCAGTTCCATCAAGCTGCCTCTATCGGGTTTCTCCAAAACGCTCCTCCGCGCGCGCTTTATAAATCGCACGCGCTTCGGCGAATTGCGCAAGCACGTGCTTGCGTTCCTTCTCCGAACGCCACCAGGGCCAGGCATTGGCCATGGATTCGAGTTTGTCAATCCAGCGGACAAAGTACTCGGCCGAAGCACGGTTGCGGATCTTGTCGTCCCCCACGTACACGCGGATTGCGTTGGTTGCAGCCTGCGGGTACTCGCCGTCGAGCAGCGGCGTATACGGACCTTCGGCATAGAGGGAGAACCAGCCGCTCCCGGTCACTTGTACGGTTTCGCGGAAACGCCCGCCGAGCGGTAGTTCCTTAAAGACACGCCCATTGTGATAGAGCACCACTTTCGAAAGCGGGGTAATAGAGTCGGTACGGCCCTCGATCGTGATAGCGCCCCCGCCCGGAGGCAACTGAACCGCTTCGCCCGGCCGGCTTCCATTAATTCGCAGGTCGAGCAAAGGACCCGTTGAAAAGAACGTGAGTCCTTTCTTTGCCGCCTCCAGCCAACCTTCCACGCTGGTGTCCGGGCCGGTGTAAGCGTACGTCCGGACGCTGCCAACAAGCTTCACGCGGTGAAGGTTCGAAATCGAATCTTCGCCGCCAACCGGCGCGACTTGAAAGTCGTTATTCAATACGTGATGCCACACCTGAAGCGCAGCCCTGGAAGCGGTAGACCACTCCAAGGTATGGACAGTGCCCAGGGCAGCATCTACGGGAAACGATTTTCCAACACCGAGCGAGGTTTCAAGCGGATCGCGGTCTCCTGAAAACGCGTGGACATACCCGGTGAGCGCCCCCTGAGCACGCGCTTTGCGAAGCATGTCGGTATTGCTGGGGTAAAGGCTTTCGATGGCCGTGCCTTCGTATCCCGTGGTGAAAGGAGAGATCAGATGATCGCGCAGGCCGAGAAACGACATGTGCCCGTAAAACGGCGGACGGTATTCCTGACCGATCAGCAGTTTCACGTCCGGGCTGCCCTTGCTGGCGGGGTGTTCTCCTCCGCCCGGAACGAAGTACTGGTAATCGAGAACCCGGTTGTCCTTGTTGGCCACTTGGTTAAACACAATGTCGAGGCCCTCGGCCCGGGCCATGCGCAACAGGTTTTCCGGCGTGTTGTGCAGATTCCCGCCGTAGTTCATATGAACATGCGTAGATCCACTGCGCCAGCCCTTCCAGGCGAGGCGCTCCGGACGCTCTAATTTCAGCCGGAGTTCGGTGACTTGTCCCGCCCGTATCTCGACATCGGCGGCCGCCGGCAGGTATTGAAAGCCTTTCACGGCCTGAACTCGCATTCTGCCTGCAGGCACCTCAACGGAATACTCGCCGGCAGTGTGGAAGCTGTGCAGGCCGGAACGGCCTATACGCGAATAATCCGCCACGGGGGCATAGAAGCGGCCATCGGCTGCCACTCCCTGAATGCGCGCCGGGGTGAGCGCGCCGGAGGCGTCGAGGACGCGAACATGCAGCTTCCCGATCGGGCGTTTCCAGCGGCGTTCGCGGATGGCAACGCGCTTTCTGGCGCCGCCGTAGGTTTCAAGAAGATAGAGTTGAGGAAGCCCGCCTTCATTCGAGATGTATGCGATCCATTCGCCGTCGGGCGACCACCGTGGGTGGAAGTCGTCATAGTCGCCGAACGTCAGCTTATAGGGCGCTCCCCCATGCACGGGCAGTACATAAAGATGATTAAACTGATCAGCGGTTCCCGAAGTGGATGAATAGAGGATCCGCTTGCCATCGATGGAGACATCCGGGCGCGTACGGTAGAGAGTCTGCTCCTGAAGAACAGGCTTCGCTTTCAAGATACCGTCCTGTTGGACGGGCATCCGCATCAAGTCCCCCGAGCCGAGCGGAACGCCTCGGTTCGAAACAAAGAAGATCTCGCTGCCGTCCCGGCTCCATGCCGGCTGGGTATGCATGTCCCATGCTCCGAAGTACAGACGGTCCCGGGGATAACGATTGTCCCGTGTGAGAGCGATTTCCTCTCCCGACCAGCGGCCATCGCGAATGCCGCGAACGAAGATGTTGAAATAGCCGTTGGGGCGGGTGGATACGTAGGCGATGCGCGTGCCGTCCGGTGAAAAAGCCGGGTCCAGGTAGATCTTATCGTCATTCGTTAATGCATGAGACTGCCCGGTTTCCAGGTTCAATACCTCGAGTTGAATGCTGCGCGCGTCGTCATCGGCGGTATAAACCAGCCATTTCCCATCGGGGGAGAACGTGGGAGACGAATAATACTTCCCTCCCTCTGTGAGTTCGGTGGCGGTGCCGGAGGCGGGATCCACCTTCCAAAGCGAACCTTGCATTCCAACTGCGACCCATGATCCGTCCGGCGACCAGGCGGGAGCCCACGGCGTAGTGGAAGGCGCCGGCGGCATGTAGTAGTTCTGCATGTATTGCCCGCCGTGTCTTGCGGCAGGATAGGCCACCGGACTCCCGGACTGCTGCGCCACCGCAGAAACGGCACACAGAATTCCCAGTATCGTGCGCATAGCTAATGATTATACGTGCGCGCGAAGCCCCCCTCCCGGCGTCCTACAACTCAGCCGGGACCGGGTTACCGATGGCCACGAATTGGTTGGTGGATAACCACAAGGAAATGAAGCACTGTTGTCTTACGACACTGTTACGCCCGCGGATGCGAACGGTCGTACACCGCCATCAGATCCGTCAACGAAATCTCGGTATACTTCTGTGTCGTCGAAAGGCTGGCGTGCCCGAGCAGTTCCTGAATGGACCGGAGGTCCGCTCCCTCGCTTAACAAGTGGGTAGCAAAAGCGTGACGAAAGCTGTGCGGGTGCAGCGAGGTATCCCCCGATAGCAGGACTGCGTATAGCCGCACGATCTTGTGCACGCCGCGCGTGCTGAGGCGCTTGCCACGGTGATTCACAAAGAGAGCGTGCTCGGATTTCTCAGCTTTCCGTTCCGGCAGATATCGCTCCAGAGCTTCCGCCGTGCGCGATGTGAAGGGAACTTGCCGCTCTTTCCGTCCCTTGCCTCTCACATCGAGCCAGCGTTCCGTCAAATCGAGGTCTTCCAGGTTCAGCCCGACAGCCTCGCTCACCCGCAAACCGGAACCATAGAGCAACTCGAACAACGCAAGGTCGCGCGCGGGGTGCGGCCGGTCCAACTTGCCTTCCGCCACCGCATCCAGCAGGGCATTCACGTGTGCGGCGGTGGGCACCTTCGGCAGTTTGTGTGGAGCTTTCGGAGTACGCACTACTTTCGCGGTGTTCGTCTCAATGGCGCCCTCACGCTCGAGAAAGCGGCACAACGAGCGGGCGGCCGCAAGCTTGCGCCGGATGGTGGCGACACCTAGTTTCGAGCCGTGCAGCCTGACCAGCCAGCGGCGAAATGCGAGAACATCCAGGCTCCCAACACCGGTTCCCTCCCCCAGAAATTCGGCGAGCTGTTTCAGATCGCTGCGATAATTTCGAAGCGTGTGAGCGGATGCGTTCTCGCGCTTGAGGCTTTCGAGGTAGCGTTCGATACTGTCGCGAAGGTCAGACATGCACGGCCATGTATTCCTCGAGCCTGGCGGCCGCGCGCCGGCAGACTTCGGCATGCCGCGCGCGCTTGTCGTGGCGGAAGCGCCGGCTGGCTTCATCATCCAGCACCGGCAGCAGATCGAACGTTATGTTGGCGGGTTGATAATTTGCCGGGTCGGCGCCGGAGATGTAATGGCAGAGTGATCCAAGCGCGGTTTCACGAGGCAGGGCCGCAGGCTGTTCGCCCCGCGCGAGCGCCGCCGCGTGAATACCTGCTATCAAACCCGTCGCGATGGACTCGACGTAGCCCTCCACGCCTGATATTTGTCCGGCAAAAAACACCCGCGGAGCATGCTTCACTTGCAGTGCGCCGTTCAATACCGCAGGCGCATTGATGTAAGTGTTGCGATGCATCTGGCCGAACCGGATGAACTCGGCGTTCTCAAGGCCCGGAATCAGCCGCAACACCCGCTCCTGTTCGCCGAATCGCATATGGTTCTGGAAACCCACCAGGTTGTAGCTTTGCGCACGCAGGTTTTCCTGTCGAAGCTGCACCACGGCGTAGGGCCGTCTGCCCGTGCGCGGGTCCGTCAGGCCGACAGGCTTCATGGGTCCAAAACGCAGTGTGTCAGGTCCGCGCCGCGCCAGCTCTTCTACCGGAAGACAGGCTTCGAAAAACGGCGTAGCGTCTTCCGGAATTTTGGGCTCGTAGCTCGAGGCGGAGAGCAGCGCATCCACGAATCGTTCGTATTGCTCCTTGCCGAAGGGGCAGTTCAGATAGTCAGCGGTGCCACTCATCGACTTGCCGTAGCGCGAAGCATGAAACGCGGGCGGTACAGCGATGGACTCGGCCGAAACAATGGGACTGATGCTGTCGTAAAAATAGAGCCGTTCGGAACCGGTGAGCCGCGCGATATCACCGGCCAGCGCATCGCTCGTCAAGGGTCCGCTCGCGATGATCACGATGCCATCGCCGGGTATTTGGGTTACTTCTTCGCGGCGAATCTCAATTCCGGGCAGCGCGGCAACGGCACGGGACACCTCGTGCGAAAACAGGTCCCGGTCTACCGTCAGCGCGTGTCCGCCAGGCACGCGATGCGTGCCGGCAACTCTCATCAAAAGTGAATCTAAGCGCCGTAGTTCTTGTTTCAGCAGCCACGGCGCGGAATGCTCCGCCTCACTCTTGAGCGAGTTGCTGCATACCAACTCAGCAAGCCGGTCTGTCTTGTGCGCAGGAGTCGGGCGCCCCGGGCGCATCTCGTACAATACGGCGCTCAGGCCTGCCTTGGAGATCTGATACGCCGCTTCGGAACCCGCCAGCCCTCCGCCGATGATGTGTATGGGCGAACGCAACACCACATTATCACCCGGCCTTCAGGCCCGGGATTTCAGAAAGGTTCCGCGATCAAGCTCGTCGAACGCCTGGCGCAGTTGCTCCTGCGTATTCATAACGATAGGGCCATACCACGCCACAGGTTCCCCAAACGGCTTTCCAGAAACCAGAAGGAACCGGATCCCATCATCCCCGGCTTGTACAGTGACTTCATCGCCCCGGTCAAAGAGCACGAGTGAGCGGTTGTCTGCCTCCGTCGGAGGAGTCGTGTTCCACCATCCGACAGCTTCGGTCGGCACCGTAAGCGGACCGGATGCGTTGCAGAACTTTCCATTTCCTGCAAAAACGTAGGCGAATGCGTGACGAGTGGTCTCAACCGGAAACGTCCTTTTTCGTCCCGGGGGAACGGAGACATCCACGTAGATCGGATCCGCGGCGGTGCCGTCCACGGGACCGGTCGCCCCCCAGAAGGTTCCGCAGACGACGCGAACGTGAGTGCCGTCATCATCAGTGATTTCCGGAATTTCGCCCACTTTCACCTCCTGGTAGCGGGGCGGCGTCATCTTGAGCGACGCCGGAAGATTCGCCCACAACTGGAAGCCGTGCATCCGTCCCGCATCATCGCCCTTGGGCATCTCCTGATGGATAATGCCGCTTCCCGCGGTCATCCACTGAACATCACCCGCGCCGATGGTGCCATGGTTGCCCATGCTATCCCCGTGCTCCACCGTTCCGGCGAGTACATACGTGATGGTCTCGATTCCGCGATGCGGGTGCCACGGAAAGCCCGCCAGGTAATCCTCGGGGACATCATTGCGAAAATCGTCGAGGAGCAGAAAAGGATCGAAGTCCGAAGTATTCCGAAAGCCGAAGGCGCGCCGCAGATGTACACCGGCGCCTTCGAGGGTGGGCTTGGATTGAATGAGCCGCTTGACCGGCCGAATAGACATAGACCCTCCGCTTATCGCCAGTCTACCTTAGTCTGAAGGGAAAGCCGGAGCCGGGCACTACACGAGAACAGTGAACGTGGTCTCGTTGCGCTCTACGGGCCGGTAAAGCGTATCGCGCTCCACCGGTTCCCGGCCCGCCTCGCGGATGAGCCGCAGCAACTCGCTTCGCCGCAGGGACTGGCTGGTAGTGGCGCCGGCGTCGTGGTAGATCTTCTCTTCCACTACGGTTCCGTCGAGGTCATCAGAGCCGAAGCGCTGCGCGATCTGCGCGATGCGCGGCGTCATCATAATCCAGTAGGCTTTGATGTGCGGAATATTGTCGAGCATCAGCCGTGCGACGGCGATGTTCTTCAGGTCGGCGAATCCCGTTGTAGCCGGGATGTGCTCCAGGGGAGTGTTGGCCGGGTGAAACGCAAGGGGGATGAATGTCACAAATCCGCCGGTCTCGTCCTGCAATGCCCGCAGGCGCATCAGGTGATCGACGCGGTCTCCTTCATTCTCGATGTGGCCATATAACATCGTGCAGTTGGAGCGGATACCAAGCTGATGCGCCGTCCGGGCTACCTCGATCCATTCGTTGCCATCGATCTTGTGATCGCAGATGATACGGCGCACGCGCTCGCAAAAAATCTCTGCTCCGCCGCCCGGCATGGAGTCCATCCCCGCATCCCGCAACCGCTCCAGCGTTTCCCGTACGGAGACCTTCGTGCGCCTGGCAAGATACGCTACTTCCACCATAGTGAACGCTTTCAGGTGCACTTGCGGATAGCGCTGCTTCAGCCCGCGCAGCATTTCACAGTACCAGTCCAGCGTCAACTCCGGGTGCAGGCCCCCCACGATATGGAACTCGGTTGCGGATTCGGACCAGCCCTTCCCCGCGGTTTCCCACACCTGGTCAAGAGACATGGTGTACGCTTTCGGATCCCGCGCCTTCTTGCCGAATGCACAGAGCCGGCAACTGGCTACGCAGACGTCAGTGGGATTGATATGGCGATTGACGTTGAAGAACGTGACGTTGCCATGCAGGCGCTCGCGAACCTGATTCGCGAGATAACCGAGAGCCAGCAGGTCGGAAGTGCGGTACAGCGCAACACCGTCATCAAAGCTGAGCCGCTCGCCCGAGTTCACTTTGTCGAGAATCGGTTTCAGGCGAGCATCGTCGATAATCACCTGCAACTTCGTCACACACCCCTGCGCAGAAAGATGATATCCGCTGCCCAAAAGAAAAAGAATAGCATGCTCACCCAGCCGTTCATGGTGAAGAAGGCCGCATCTACACGCGTCAGATCGTTCGCTTTCACCAGGCTATGCTCATACGTGAGAAGCAGGGCCACGGCAACAATGCCGGAGATGCTGAGCAGGCCCAGACTCAATGTCCATGCCAGCATCGCCAGACAACCGAGCATTGCCACGTGGAAAATTCTGGAGACCCACAGCGCACCTGCAATTCCCATAATTCTGGGAAGGCTGAACAGGCCCTCCCGGTGGTCGAATTCGTAGTCCTGGCAGGAGTAGATGATGTCGAATCCGGCGGTCCAGAAGGTCACTGCCGCCGTAAGCCACAATATGCGCGGATCGAGTGAACCCCGTACAGCAATCCAGGCAGCCGCAGGCGCAATGCCGAGGCAGAACCCCAGAACAATGTGGGAGAACGACGTGAAACGCTTGGTGAACGAATAGAAGAAAAGGACACCGAGCGCCACGGGCGCCAGCGCGAAGCAGAGCGGGTTCAGCGCGCGGGCGGCCAGCAGGAAGACCAGGCCGCTTATCACAATGAAGCCCCAGGCAAACCGCAGCGACAACAAGCGCGCAGGCAGATGCCGCATTTGCGTCCGGGGATTTTTCGCATCCAAGCCGGCGTCAAGCACGCGGTTGAACGACATCGCCGCGGACCGCGCGCTCACCATTGCGACTACGATCCACGTCAGCTTCCATCCGAGATCCCGTGTCAGGAACCCGTCCTCGCGCGCCGCCAGCAGCGCGCCCGTCAGCGCGAACGGCAGCGCAAATACGGAATGTTCAAACTTGATCATTTCCAGCGTCAGCCGGAAACGTCTCCAAAAGCTTTGTGGCATGAACAATCGGGGGTATTACGCTACTATCTTATTTCATGCTCAGAGCAATAGCCGTTGCGGCCTTTGCGCTGCTCGTCTCCTGTAGTGAAAAGAAGACGGTCACGATGGATGAATTTACCGGCCGCGTAGTCACATTGCCTAACGGGACCGAGATTCTCGCGGAAGTGATGATGCACCCGACAGACATGATGCGCGGAATGATGTTCAGGGATTCGCTACCCGAGGGGCGCGGCATGCTGTTCGTGCACCGCACACCCGGCCGGCACAGTTACTGGATGTACCAGGTCCGCATTCCGCTCGATATCATCTGGCTTGATGGCAACAAGAATGTCGTTGAGATGTCGCCCGACACTCCCCCCTGTAAAGCGCGATCGTCGAGAGACTGCCCCAGTTACGGCGGCAATCAGAATGCGCAGTTCGTGCTGGAACTCCCGGGCGGTTCGATTGCGAAACACGGCATCAAACTGGGAGACCGGCTCTCATTCTGATAGCCTGAAGGCGGTATGGATCAGGAACATCTGAGAGAGTTGCTTGAAGGGGTGAGCGCAGGCGCGGTTGGTGTGGATGCTGCGCTCGAGCGCCTGCGGCACCTGCCATTCGAGGATTTGGGCTTCGCCAAGGTCGATCATCACCGGGCACTCCGGCATGGAATGCCGGAGGTGATCTTTGCCAAGGGTAAGACCCCACAGCAGGTGTTCTCCATCGCCGAGCGCGTGCTGAAGAACGCGAGTAACCTCCTGGTGACCCGGTGCGACACCCCGACCGCGGATCTGCTCGCCGCGAAATTCCCCGAAGCGGAATGCTTTCCTCTATCGAACGCGGTACGGGTTTGGCGGGACCGTACGCTGCGGGGTAAGGGCACGATCGCCGTGGTTTGTGCGGGCACCAGCGATATTCCCGTCGCCGAGGAAGCGCAGCTTACGGCTGAAGTGATGGGCAACGAAGTGGATACCATTCACGACATCGGCGTCGCCGGCATACACCGGCTGATGGGCAACCGTGAACGGCTTTCGAAAGCGCGCGTTGTGATTGTTTGCGCCGGAATGGAGGGCGCTCTTCCGAGCGCCGTCGGAGGTCTGGTATCGGTGCCGGTGATCGCAGTCCCCACCAGCATCGGCTACGGCGCCAGTTTTCACGGCTTAGCGGCGCTGCTGGGCATGTTGAACAGTTGCGCCAGCAACGTCACGGTGGTCAACATCGATAACGGCTTCGGCGCGGGATACGTGGCGAGCCTGATAAACAGGTTGTGACCGCTCCGCTCCCGGGTCCCCGAAACACGGGGCATCATAGCCCCGGAGTGGAACTGAGCCCGCGTATCGGCTTATGATTCTGTAGTGTCCTTTCGTTTAACCCCTCGTCTTATTCCGTTACTGCTCTTTACGGTCTTGACCGTCTCCGGTACTGCGGCGCAAACCGCCGGTAAGACTCGAAACGTCATCTTCGTCATGACCGACGGGCTTCGCTGGCAGGAAGTGTTCCAGGGAGCCGATTCCGCACTCATGAACAAAGAGAGTGGCGTCCCGGATGTGGAAGCGCTCAAGCGTGAGTACTGGCGCGATACGCCGGCGGCACGGCGCGAAGCGCTCCTGCCGTTCCTATGGAGCGTCGTTGCGCGCAACGGGCAGATTTACGGCAATCGCGACGCCGGCTCCGATGCGTATTTGACCAACGGTCTGAACTTCTCGTATCCGGGCTATAGCGAGACGCTCTGCGGTTTCGCCGACCCTCGCGTTGATAGCAACGATCCTACTCCAAATCCCAATGTGACCGTGCTCGAATGGCTTCATAACAAGCCTGCCTACCGTGGTAAGGTGGCCGCATTCGGCGCCTGGAGTGTCATTTCTGCCATCGTCAACGCCGGACGCGCCGGCTTCCCCGTCAATGCGGGCTACGATCCATATACCGTTTCACCTCACTCCCCGCGCATGGAGTTGCTGAACCGCTTAAAAGAAGAAACTCGTGTTTGGAATGCCGAGCCGTTTGACGCCTTTACGTTTCACACGGCGCTCGAGCATGTGAAACAACACAAGCCGCGCGTTTTGTTCCTTTCGCTGGGTGAAACGGACGAGTGGTCCCATGACGGCCGATACGCCCTCTACCTGAAGGCTGCGGCACGAGTGGACCGGTACCTGAAGGAGTTATGGGAAACCGTGCAATCGATGCCGGAGTATCGCGGCACCACCAGCCTGGTTTTCGCGGTGGACCACGGGCGCGGGCGGGCGCCGGTCGAGTGGAAGAGCCACGGGCGGAAGGTCCCCGAATCGAAGTATGTCTGGATGGCATTCATGGGGCCCGGTATCCCTGCGCTTGGCGAGCGGAAAAACGCTCCTGCCGTCACGCAAAGCCAGATCGCGGCCACCGTTGCGGCCCTGTTGGGGGAAGATTATAGTGGAGATGTCCAGAAGGCAGGGAAACCCATAGCAGACGTACTGCCGCGATAAGACGGGTTCCGCCGCTTCAGCGGCGTTGCGCTTCCTCCTGCCGTTTCAGCCATCGCGCCCGGCCTTGCCGGAACGCCTCAAGCGTGGCTCGCTTGTCCGAAGGCCTCAGGAACTTCCCTTCTTTATCCAGCCAGTCGAGGCACTTTTCCATGTACCGGACGTAGTATTCCGCATCGTCGTAGCTCCGGACCGGTGCTCCGCCCACCACTACGTACACCGGCGAGGAATGCGCGAACACCGTCTCCGGACGGCGCGTTCCGAAGTAGTTGCCATGCAGCGTGCCTTCCTTCACATGAATAGTGGGAAACGGAACACCACGCTGGCGATAGGGCTTGATGTCTTCCACCGCGCGCGCCGCCAGCCAGCAACTTGAACCGGGAGTGTATTCCATCCGGATCGCCGCCGCGTGACGGGCGCCGGACGGGGTAGCGTCGGCGATCACCTCGCCGTTGGCGACGATCTCCAGCCGGTGATACGGCAACTGCGACTCAGCTTTCGCTTCAATCCGCAGAACCTGGGGGCGGGCGGATGCGATCGTCTCACCCGGTTCACGCGCATTCACTGTAAACGACAGAATCGGACTATTCGTTATGAACGTGCGGCCTCGCTTCAGCGCGTCGATCCACGACTGGTAGGTGAACTCGCCGTGGTCCGTGTGCGCAAACACGCGGTTCGCACCCACGGTGACGTAGTTGGTCATCTTGTCCGTGCCGGCGGTTGCCGTCAGGCGATAGCCACAATTCAGATAGCGGTACCAGAGCCGCAATCCGTCGTTGGCTTCTACTTCAGGCACCACCTGCCGCATGAAGACCGGAAAATCGCGCGGCTCGAGAACGGACAGGATTTCGAGACCATCCAATTTCTCCAGTGCGACATCGAGAGGTCCCTCCACGCCAGGCCAACTCGGGAAGTGCGCCCAGGAAACATATCCGCCTTGTGCGTGCGCCTGGTCGCAGGCGGTGGCCAGCAGCGGATAATGCTCCGGGCGCGCAACCATCACAGGCTCGATCAGCCGTTTGAGGTTCAACACACAAAGATGGCCCAGTTGGTGTTGCCGGAACTCCTGCGAGACATAAATCAACCGCTCTGGCCCTGAGTTCGCGTTTACTCGTCCTTCGAACTGGTCCTGGTCCGCCGTAAAATCCGACGTGAGAATATTCGCTACATGCAGGTCTTCCGCTTCCATCTCCAGCCGGCATGTCTTGGGAGAAATGTGGTGAATGTGAATGTCGCCGCTGAACCATCCGCCCCGGGACACGCGGGACCACCGCTCCAGTGGAATGGTGGCGGAAGGGCCGACCTCGATCTCTCCCTCAGCCATCTCATACTCATAACCTTTGATCACCTGATATTTCAGCGGGAGATCGGACGGGTTGATCTCAAAAGAACCATCCACATAAGAGAAGCGCCGCGATTGAAATCGCACGTCGCCCTCGTGCGCCTCTTCCGTAAGACTTTGCGGGTGGCCATGAGGAACTACCTGCCGCCCCAGTGAATCCATCAGCCGGATGCGGGCAGGAGTGGGCCGGCCCGACTCCTTATCCACGATGCGGCATTCCATCAGCCGCTCTCCGGCGCCCCGGAGGCGTCCGGCTACTCCCGCGGTCAAACCACACAACAGTTCCCGTCGCAGCATGGTGAATCCAGTCTACGCTAACTCGGCCGGAACGGAACGAAGACATGTTCGGGCGTTGTGCGGCGGCGCCTGCCCATCGCAAACTGAAATGAATGCCGGAACCCAACCGCTATTGGCAAGGACTCATAACGACGGTGGTGCCATAATGGAACCCGCTTACCCTGCGGCGCGAGCAGCAGCGGCCAGTGTGCATGCCAACTTCGCTCACCATGCCGCCGCGCTCACGGCCGCGGAAGGGAAACCGGCATCACTTCCCGACAGGGACGCGATTGAAGCGATCATCGATACAGCCTTCTGGGCCAGCCTGCGCCACGAAGAAGGCATTTCCCCGCGGATCTCGCTCGCCTTCGTTACGCCCGCGGAAGCCGAGTGCGCGTTGCATTTTGAACGTGCGCTACCGCTCGCCGCCCGGTCTTTGACAAGGCTTGCGCCCGCCGTGGAAGGACGCGGCGTTCATCTGGGCGTGTGGAGGGAGCGGGAAGACCTGCGTGTCTGGGGTACCACTCGCAGACTTCCGCCGTTCTGCTTCGTGCTCGAGGTTGTTGCGCCCGGCCTGCTGGTCGTCAAACAAAGCCGCGCTGAGGAGACCGGCAAGTTTGTCAATGTGGCGGTGCTCGAAGGCGAGCAGATCAAGATTATCGACCAGCGTGCCGCAACGCTTCCGGACTGTCCGGGTCTGCTCACATCCCTGCTCGGTTTGGAGGCGCGATTCGCTCCTGACGGAGCCAGCAACGTGCTGATCCAGATCGCAACCTCGATGCGGGCTCACGGGCGCGGCGGTCTTTTGCTCGTGGTGCCCGCGGGCAGTGAGGCCTGGCGGGAATCGATCATTCATCCCGTGACGTACTCGATTGTGCCTCCTTTTTCGGTGCTTGCCGGCCTGATGCAGGAAGATCCGGGCGAGCGGCCGAAACAGCGGTGGCAGGACGCGCTACGCCGGGCTGTGGACGGAATTGGAGGAGTGACGGCTGTCGATGGGGCGACCGTGTTAACCGATCAGTACGAACTTCTGGCTTTTGGTGCGAAGATTGTCCGGCGTTCCGGCTCAAACCAGGTGGACCGTGTCCTCATGACCGAGCCGATCATAGGTGCAAGCCCCGAAATTCTGGAACCGGCGCAACTCGGTGGCACCCGGCATATCTCCGCCGCACAATTTGAACATGACCAGCGGGATGCCGTGGCGCTGGTGGCATCCCAGGACGGCCGGTTCACGGTCTTCGCATGGTCGCCGTGCGAGAACATGGTTCACGCGCACCGCATTGAGAGTCTGTTGCTGTGAACGCCTCCAGTCCTGACGCGGCTGGCTACAAACGCTACGATATGATTCAGAAATGACGGATGGCGGCCCCTTTGAAACAGTGGCTGCGGCCGCCCAACAGATGAACCGGTGGGTCACCGATAGGGACCGATGCGATACCGCCGGCGTTCGCCCCAATCGAGCACAAGGAGTACACGAGCATGAAACCAAAGAATACGGTCTGCCTCTGGTTCGACAAGGACGCGCAGGAGGCGGCGAACTTTTATGCCGCCACCTTTCCGGATAGTGAGGTAACCGCCGTTTTCAAAGCGCCCAGTGACTATCCGGGCGGCAAGAAGGGCGATGTGCTGACAGTGGAGTTCACTGTTCTGGGCATTCCCTGTCTTGGACTCAACGGCGGTCCGGTGTTCCGGCACAGCGAGGCGTTTTCTTTCCAGATTGCGACGGACAATCAAGAAGAGACGGACCGCTATTGGAACGCGATCGTCAGCAATGGGGGCCAGGAAAGCGAGTGCGGTTGGTGCAAGGACCGCTGGGGCCTCTCCTGGCAGATCACCCCACGCGCGCTGACGGAGGCGTTTGCGGCTGGTGGCGGTGAGGCACAGCGTGCCTTTGAGGCGATGCTGACGATGAAGAAGATCGACGTCGCCGCCATCGAAGCGGTGCGGCGAGGCTGACGCCTGATCCTCACGCTCGTAGCACTATAGCCAAGGATACTTGAAATCTTGAGGACGGGAGCTTTCAGCGGTCAGCAGCCAGCATTCAGGTTTTGAATGAGTGCGGTCAGCACGCGCTTCACTTCGATAGCGCGCTGAGCCAACTCCTCATAATCCTTCAGCCTGATCAGCTTCAGGTCTCTGGCTAGCAACAGGTGATATTCCAGTTCGCTGGCCGGCCCCATGGCGATAGGACAGAAGCGGGGCGAGTTTGGCGTCCCCCGTTGCATCCGCAGCCCTCCGCCGGATTCGCCGGGATGGAGGAACACGACCGCCGGAACTGAGTCGTCCAGCCCTTGGCCGGCCGCCTCGGCCCCGAGATCATTCGCAAGCGCCTGGATTACTGGACCCCGGTGCTGGAGCCGAAGTTCTCCAACGAGGATCGGACTGCCATCTGAACCAAGTCGAATACTGTTGTTTTGTTCCGCGGAACAAAACGGCAGTTATGTGCCCTCCCGGAATATGTGGCCGCCGTTGTTGGCACATCGGATTAACGCGGTGGTGCGCGAAGGCTCGGGCACATATGCACGACCACCATACTTACAGTGACGCCAGCCACGCCAGGAGCGCCTCGTCGTCCCGCCAGACTGGCTTGGGGCCGGGCACATCTTTTTCGGCCGTTGGCGGTTCACAGAGACGAAGCGCCGCTTCCTTTACCCGTACTGTGATCTCCGCATAGCGGTTGGTGGTGTCGAGGCTAACATGTCCCAGCCAGCCTCGAATGACGTTGATATCGGCACCCGCCTCAAGCATATGAACGGCACACGAATGTCGAAAGACGTGTGGGCTGATGTGGTGGCGTTCAGGACCGGCCTGTGACGCACGCAGATGGCCCGTATGGCGGCGGACGATTTTATAAATGCCAAAACGCGTGAGGGGACGGCCACTCTGGAACGTAAAGACCGGCCGTCCAGGTGACGTGGCTGGAGGAATATCAGCGACGAGTTGCCTCAGGAGCGTGGCGGTCTGCTCCCACAGGGGACAGACGCGCCACTTATCGCCTTTCCCGTGCAAGCGCACTCTTGGCGGTGCCCCGAGTTCCAGGTGTTCGAGCCGCAGATCGGCCACTTCCTGGACGCGGCCACCGGAGTTGTATAGGAACAGCAAAAGTGCCCGGTCGCGGAGGGCGAAGCGGCCCTCGGCCGGCAAGTGATGAAACAGCGTCTCGATCTCGTCCCGATCGAGGAAGCGGGTTTCGGGCGGCGGGACTCGTTTGCTCGGGATGGCGGCAACCTGCTGGGCGACCGCGAGACACTCGGGCAGGCGTCGCCCCAGAAACTCAAAGAACGCATGCAGCATGGTGAGCCGATGGTTGCGTGTTCGCCGATGATTGTGGCGGTTGTCTTCGAGATGCTGAAGGAACCGCAGGACGCGGTCGAGTGTAAGCGCATCGAGGGTAATCTGCGTGAGCCGACACGGCACATCGGCCGCGACAAAGCTGAGAAAGAGCCGCAAGGCATCCCGATGCCCCTTGATGGAGGCAGGCCGGAGGCCTTTTTGCAGCGGGAGTTCGTCGGCGAGGAATGCATGAAGCAGGGCGCCAAGCG
>CAADGY010000074.1 GCA_900696665.1 uncultured Acidobacteriota bacterium | reverse complement strand
TGCCCATCGTAAAACTGCCGGGCGGTATCCAGACCATGCCTGTGTTTGGAGTCCAGATGGCGCGATAGTAGCGGCTGGTGGCGGATTCAGGAACTTGATCCGCAACCGGCGCGCCGCCAACGGAAGAGTGGTCGAGATGATACCAGAGTCCCGCGCTCGAAAGCTTGTCGGTCCACTGGATCTGGCAGAACGCATCGCTTGAGCCGATCACGTTCAACTGTGCCTGCCCGTTCACGAATTCGATGCTCAACCCCAACGGAGTCTGGGCTTCCGCGCGTGGCAACAGCATCCCCACTGCCAAAACCATCGCGCCAAGGCGTGGAACGAGTTGCGGGAATCCTGTGCTCATATTGATTCCGATCGTTGGCTATTTATCAGGGCCGTCCATGCCAGGGTGTTGCGCGCGGGCGCGAGTGGGGTGTTTTGAGTCACTGACTCGTGTCTGTGTCATCGGCTCTGTTTGTGTCCCTGACACCGGCCCGAAGCAAGGAATAATTGCGGCGGTAAAATCCTATTGGGTTGCCGGCGGCAGACTCAGATAGGCGAGTCCGAGCGGAAGCGTGGTGACTTCCCGCCCGATGTCGGGCAAATGACTGAACTGAATCAACCGCTCGCGGATTTCGGGGAAATGCCGGCCCAATCGCCCCCAACGCAACACCGCCGGGCGATACGTGTTGATCGGCCCCCAGCCTCCCACCGTGTCGCTGACCCGGTCGTCGGCCAGCAGAACGCGCTTCAACAAAGTTTGCTTCAGCCTCCCAAGGTCCTCGCGGGTGAAAACGATCCCCTGCTCGTGGCACAGCACCATGAAGTCCACGTTGATGGCGGCATGAGAGATGTCCTCGAAGGAATCGGCCCGGCCTTCGAGTGGCGGCCAATAGGCCCAGACATACGAGCCATCGTCCATCGGGCGCAGGCGGTGCTTCAGGAACTGCGCGAGGCGGGTGACTCGTTCGCGATGCTTCGGCGTGTTGGTCGCGTCGTCAATCGCCAGCCAGGCGCGGGCCAGCGCGTTCTGCATGTTCAGCGGCAGATGCTTTTTCAGATAAAGCGAATGAAGATAACCTTCGTCTCCGCCCGGTCCTTCGCGAAAATCGGTGTCATGGACCGCCACCGCTTCCTGGGCAACTTTCAAGAGGCGATCCGCATCCTTGCTCCACTTTTCCCTCAACCTCGGGTCGTTGCGCACCACGGCGGCGAACCGCGCCATCGGTGCGACGATCATTCCCGTGTGAACCGCCCAGACGTAGCGGGCGCCTTTCGAGTAATTCGTCGAACCCCACGCGGACGCAACCGTGTCGCGGAATTCGTCCCGCAGACCTTGCCGGTCGTCGCGGGACATGGTGATCCAGTCGCTCAGTTTGACCGCCAGCTCGGCATACTTCGGGTCGCGCGTGGCGTCGAGCATTTCGACCAGTGCCGCGAGCCGGTAGCTTTCGCCCCAGGCAATCTCGCCGCCTTGTTGTGTGACCGGTTGCCGCACCGCGTTCTCGATGGCGGGAATCAGGACGCGGTCGAATCGCTCTCGGAGGTCCGTTGGCTGATCCTGAGCGAGTGCCGACGGAAAAGCTCCGGGTAAGAGCAGCATTGCAGCGGAAATAATTGTTGCTTTCCCGAGACATGAACGAGTTACGGGTGTGGGCATGACCAACCTTGGCGTGAAAGCCGGTGGAAAATCAATGCTCTCTTGAACCAATTCACCATCATGGACGACCACCGGGAGCGCCCGCCTACCTGCCGGCGTCCTTCAGTGTTACAGTTGAGAACTCACCGGCAGGAATGCCGGCACTCCCAGTGGAGCAATTCTGTATTTCCACTTCTGCGGCTTTCTGGCTGAATCCACGGCACAGAAATTATGAGCAAAACCAAAGTCGCCCTGCTGGGCGCGGGATTCATTGCGGACATTCACCTGGAGTCCTATCGCCGCTTCGTGCCGGATGCGGAGGTGGTGGCGGTTTACACACGCAACGCGGACAAGGCGGAAGCCTTCGCGCGGAAGCATCATATCGCCCGCTCGTTTACGGACCTTGAGAAAGCCATCACGGAATCGGGTTGCGACGTGGTGGATGTTTGCGTGCCGAATTTTCTGCATCATCGCGCGGTGATGACCGCGGCGAAGGCCGGGAAACACGTCATCATCGAGAAACCTTTGAGCCTGACCTTGGAGGACGCCGACGAAATGATCGCCGCCTGCAAGACGGCCAAGGTGAAGCTGATGTACGCCGAGGAACTTTGCTTTGCACCGAAGTATGAGCGCGTGCGGTTGCTGGCCAACGAAGGAGCTTTTGGGAAGATTTACATGCTCAAGCAGGCCGAGAAACACAGCGGACCGCACAGCGATTGGTTTTACGACATCGCCCAATCCGGTGGCGGCGTCATCATGGACATGGGCTGTCACGCGCTGGCATGGTTTCGTTGGATGCTGGGCGGACGACCACGTGCCATCAGCGTGCAGGCGCATTTGCAAACCGGTCTGATTCACGAAGGCCGCACGCGTGGCGAGGAGAACTCGGTGGTGATGGTCGAGTTCGATGGGGGCGCGATTGGCGTTGCGGAGAACAGTTGGGCCAAACCCGGCGGCATGGATGACAGCGCGGAAGTCTATGGCACGGGCGGCGTGTGTTACGCGGACCTGTTCCAAGGCAACGCGGCGCTCACTTACAGCGAGCGCGGTTACGGTTACGCCATGGAAAAAGCCGGCTCGACCAGGGGCTGGACCTTCACCGTCTTCGAGGAAGCATTCAACCAGGGTTATCCCCAGGAGCTCAAACAC
>CAADGY010000073.1 GCA_900696665.1 uncultured Acidobacteriota bacterium | reverse complement strand
AGGTTTTAGTAGCTTGAATCATGTGGCTCCTACCCGGGCTGCCAGTAGTGAGCGGAGTCAGTAGAAAGTTGTTGTTGGTTTTCCAGTC
Organism: uncultured Acidobacteriota bacterium; assembly: GCA_900696665.1. Taxonomy (GTDB): domain Bacteria; phylum Acidobacteriota; class Terriglobia; order Bryobacterales; family Bryobacteraceae; genus CAADGY01. Next base: position 13,336 of record CAADGY010000073.1, on the reverse strand, counting down.
GTCCCACGGCTTGGTGTCGGTTTGCACATTTCGCATATAGCGGTACGACACATTCAGCGTCGGAACCGGGTTGTAGTCGATGCGCAGAACATCATTGCGTATGTCGGTGGGCCCGCTGTAGGTTGAAATGAGGTTCCATTTATAAAGGTTCTTCGGATCGGGATCGGCAAAATTCGGCACCGGGAAGGCATTCAGTAGCGCCTGGCCTGCTCTGGAAATCCGGTTGACCGGCACTATGTTGCCTGGAAATGGCAGTCCCGAGAGTGGGTCCTTCACAACGATCAATGCACCGTTAACGTCATAGCTATGCGAGAAATCCCCCTTGCGTTCCGCCTCGGATGGAGTTGTAACAAGCCGACTCCCGTAATCCTTCGTTAGCGGAGAGTATTCCTGGGAAAAGAAGAAGAACAGCTTATCTTTGCCGGTGTTAAATCGCTTTGGAATGTAGATCGGGCCTCCAATAGAGTAGCCGTAAGTACGGTAGCGGTAGGAACTCTTCGGTGTACCGCGGGCGTTATTAAAGAAGCTATTGGCATTGAGCGCCTCATTCCGGAAATTCGCCCAGCCGCTCCCGTGAAAATCGCTCGTGCCAGATTTTGTAATCACGCTAATCACGCCGCTGCTCATCCGCCCGTATTCCGCGGCGTAGTTCGCGGTGAGGACTTTGACCTCTCCGATAGCGTCCAGGTTCGGTTGTATGGCGGTGGTTCCGTTGGAACTATTCAGGCTGAAAACTCCATCAACGCTGTAATTTTTGCTCCTGTCACTTCCGCCGTTAATGTAGATTCCCTGGATGGATGTTGTGTGGAGAGTTTCCCTGCCCGCGTTAGTGTCTACCACGCCTGGCAGTGTTTGCAGCATCCCAAAAAAATCCCTGCCTTTCAGGGCGATACTATTCAGTTGGTCGCCGCTGACGAGACCTGATTTCTCTCCGCTGGCTAGCTGGACCTGCACGACGGCGATTTCGGCACTGACAGAAACACTCTCCTTCACTTCACCCACCCGCAGGGTGAGATTGCCAAGGGTCCGGACTTCACTGGTGTGGACCACGACGCCCGTCACCGTCATGACCTTGAACCCGGAGGCCTCGATCCTCAACGTGTAGGTTCCCGGCGGGACGTTGGGAAACGTAAAATTGCCATCCGACCAGGCTGACGCCTCCAACGTCCGGCCGGTTGCCTGGTCCGTCAGCGCACATGCTGCGCCCGGTATGACCGCTCCGCTGGGATCGACCACAACCCCCTTAACAGAGCTGGATACAGTTTGTGCCCATGCCGTAGTCGCAGCGAGTGCTAAGACTATAAAAAAGAGAACTGTCATCGTTCTGCAACGCATATTGTCCCCCCTGCTCTGCAGATTCTCCGTGAGCGGCTCGATCGAGCAGCTACACGCGCTTTTCCCGAGTTGTGCCAATCTTGGCAAATTCATTTCTGCTGTGGACGACCAGATCGCGATATCGCATCTTGGTCTTGTACATCTGCCGGAGCGCGATCCTGCCGAAGCTGTAGACCGGCCCATTATTCTGAAAGGGAACGTCGTGCACGTCGAAAACCGTCCTCCCATCGATCGATCCGTGGAGCCGCTCCCCTGCCTTCACGAGTCGGAGGCGGCGCCAACGGTCTTGTTCCAGACGCGGAATACATGCTGAGTGGAGGTGTCGCGAAAATGGGTTCTTGCTCACCTACCCACTGCTGCACCGAGAAAGTCCCGCCGCGTTACACATACAATCGCAAACGATTGCAATATTGCGGGTAGTATAGAGTTAATCTCTCACATTGTCAATACCATTTTTTGGTGAATCATTTTGCTTGACGGTGGCCTAAAGATCAGTCATACTCGAAAACGTTTGCGAGATGGCCACCACTCTCTTCGGCATTGAGCGCGAAGCAAACGTCGATGTCCCCACAGTTTCTCGCGCACTGAATGGACGTGCTGGTGTCAAATGCAGTCGACAAACCATCACAGGAGGGGTACAAGAGCAATGCTGTCAGCCAAGCGATGCCCACGGATATGGTTCTTCCCGTCAACGCCGTTAATCTCGAAAGCCTCCGCTATGAGAACACATTCGCGGGGTCTCTCCCTTTCCCTGCTTGCCGTTGCCGCCGTGCTTCCCGTTTCCGCACAGCAATACTACGGCGGCATCACCGGCACAGTGACCGATTCCAGCGGCGCGATCGTGCCCGAACTTACCCTGGTGATCACCAACCTGAACAAGGGAACCGTAACCAGGGTAGCCACCAATGACGCCGGGGTTTACCGGGTATTGAGCCTGACTCCCGATCCCTACCGGGTCGACGCGGAAGCGGCGGGATTCAAGAGATTCGTGCGCGAGCGGGTGCTGGTGGAGATGAACCGCATCGTCACCCTGGACATCGCGCTCGAAGTCGGTGCCAGCACAGAGACCATTACCGTATCGGGGGCCGCTCCCATTCTGGACACGGAAACGGCAGCCAGCACCTCCACCGTCAGCAATGCCGTGGTCAACGCCACGGGCGTTCTGAACCTGGGGCGCTTTCGCTCCGATACCGGCTATTACCTGATGCAACTGCCCGGGTCGGCTAGCGGGTCGCCGAACCAGGAGCGCATCAGCGGCGCACAACTGTCGGTTTATGGCACGCGCAGTTCGCAGGTGGGCTGGGACGAGGACGGACTGCCCAACAAGAGCCCGGCCAACGGCGCCCACATGCATCTGCACTCGGTGGCCAACGAGTCCATGGAGTCCTTCCGTTACACGCTGGTCAACGCCAGCGCCGATTCGGCGACCCCTGGGCGGGTCTCCATCGTGACCCAGAGCGGCACCAACACGCTCCACGGGTCGGTGTATCTCAACGCGCACAACTCGTGGTTCGACGCCAACGATCACAACGCGCCGGCGCGGTCGAAGAAGCCCGTCGCCAAGCACTACTACAAGGGCTATAACGTGTCCGGCCCCGTCTTTCTCCCCAAGCTGTACGACGGCCGGAACCGCACGTTCTTTATGGCGTCTTTGGAGATGTACCGCGCACCGGCTTCGCAGACCTCTTTCTTGACCGTACCCACCGCCGCCATGCGTAAAGGCGATCTCTCCGACTACCGGGACGCAGCCGGAAAACTTATCGTGGTCAACGACCCGCTCACCGGGATCCCGTTCCCCAACAACACCATAGCCACGGCGCGAATCTACCCCGGAGCGGGCCCCTGGATGGACAAGGTTCTGCCGCTTCCCAACGTCCCCACCGCGCTGGCCAGCAACAACGCCTTCGGCGCCTGGCTGGTCCAGAACACCGACCAGAACCGGTGGGACTTCCGGTTCGACCAGACGATCAATTCCCGGCACAACATGTTCTTCCGAGCCAACTACCTTACCTATCTCAGCCGGTATCGCTACTACGCCACCGGCGAGAACTTGTCGAAGTGGTCGTTCAATACCTACCAGGTCAATTACATGGCCACGCTTCGGCCGAACCTGCTGAACGAGGTCCGATTCGGCATGAATCAGATCCCCAACGTGGTCAGGACGGGCGTGACATCCAAGGAAGGCGCCACCCTGCTCGGGGTGCAGGGGATTCCGGAAGTGCTCTATGGCGAGGGCCGGACAACCTATCCTTCCGTCAGCATCACCGGTTTCAGCGGAGCCAGCCAACTCGGCGACAACAGCACTAACAACCGGATGTGGAACATCTTCGATAACCTCACCTGCATCACAGGGGCCCATACCCTGAAGGTGGGCGTCGACTTCCGCCTCGGGGAGACGAAGAGCATCGTCTGGCCGACTCCCGGCAGATACAGCTTCAATGGAACCTTCTCCGGCGCGGGACTGGGCGATTTCCTGCTGGGCATCCCTTACAGCAGCGTGCGCGACTATCCGCGCGCCGCTTTCGGCGAGACGATTCTGAGGAACTGGAGCACTTCGTGGTACGTCCAGGACGATTGGAAGGTCAGCCCGCGCCTCACGGTGAACCTCGGGGTACGGTGGGACGCCAACCTGCCCGGACGCGAGGTGAACGACCTCTACTACAACATCGACCCGGCAACGGGCGACATGGTGGTGCCCAACGATACCGCCCTGGGTAAGATCGTTCCCACCTTCCCGAAAACGGTGAAGGCCGTCACGGCGTCGCAGGCGGGCTTCCCGAAGCGGCTGCGGAACAGCGACCTGAACAACATCACGCCGCGCATCGGCCTGGCCTGGCGGCTGTTGGATGCGAAGTCCGTCCTCCGCGTGGCGTACGGCATCTACACCGATTCGCTCAGCCTCAACTACATCCCCACCGCGGGCCCGTGGGGCGGTTCGGAGACATTCATCAATCGGATTGTCTCGGGCGCGCTGCTGTGGCGATGGCCCGCGGCCTTCCCCGCGGGCGTCGTGGGGCAGACTCCCGGCACTGCGGTGGTGAGCGGTTTCGACCAACACATCCGCAACCCTTACGTGCAGCAGTGGAATGCTACCATTGAACGCCAGGTGGGAGAGATCCTGGTGCGCTGGCAGTACGTGGGGACAAAGGGCACCCAACTTTACTGGTATCGGGAGTTGAACGTCCCGGCGCCGAGCACCATCCCCTTCACGGACGCCCGGCGGCCGTTCCCGCAATACGGCGGAATGAATTACCGGACCAACGGCGGCAACTCGATCTATCACGGGATGACGCTGGGCGGAGAAAGGCGCCTGCGCCACGGCGTCACATTCAACTCCTTCTGGACGTGGTCAAGGTTGATGACCGACAGCTACGACGGCGGAGGAGAGTCCAACAGCCTGCCGGTGGGCTTCTGGTACCCGACCTTCGACCGGTCCCGGTGGCGGGGCAATCAGAACTTCAACCCCAAGCATCGCTGGACCTCCTTGGCCTACGTGGAACTGCCGTTCGGCAAAGGCAAGCGGTACGGCGCCAACTGGAGCCGCGCCATGAACGCTCTGGCGGGCGGGTGGGCTCTCAGCGGGTACGCCAACATGGAGACGGGATGGTATGTGTCGCCCTACTACTCGGCAGGGAACGACACGGCCGGAGTCAACACCCGATCGGGCATCCCGGACCGCATCGGCCATGGAGTCCTGAACAATCAGGGGCTCCATCCCGGTGACTTCTTCCTGGACCGTTCCGCCTTCGTCATGCCGGCGGCCAACATCGGCCGATTCGGAACCTCCGGCATCAACTTCATGCAAGAGCCCTCCTGGTGGCGGTTCGACGCCAGCGTGGAAAAGACCTTCCCGATTCATGAGCGCGTCGGCTTCCAGTTCCGCTGTCACATCATCAACCCGTTGAACCACGCGGTCTGGGGTCATGGATCCTTCAAGTCGGGTCTAGACATGTCCAACCCGGTGACCTTCGGGACCATGGCGGGCAAGTACGTTTCCAACCGGATGCTGGCGTTCGAGGGACGGCTGGCATGGTAGTAGGGAATCGAACAATGACATCGCACTGGCTCAGCAGACGGGACTGGGGAAAATTCCTGCTCGCGGCGGCGCCCGCGAAGCTTACCGCCGCGGCGCGGACCTGCGTCTTGCAAAACGCCGCTATCGCGTTGTCGGTAGCAGTGGACGGCGGCAAGGTGGTTTCCCGCCGCCTTAGCAACCGGCTCACGAGCGAAACCCTGGATCTGCCCCCCGAAGAGTTCGCCCTGGAATTCGAGGACGGCGCGAAGGTGAAGGCGGCCGATCTGAAAGCGGAAGTGGTGAAAGCCGATGCCGCACGAATAGAGTTCTTGTTTACCGGCAGGGGGATCGAAGTGCTCGTGCGGCACGAGTGTCCGTCGGGCAAGGCGTATCTCCGCAAGCGCATCAACCTCCGGCAGACCGGAGGCGAGCCGCGCCGGCTGATGCGGGCGGAGCTCGAAAACTGGCGCGGTGTCCGGCGGGACTGGAAATCCATGACCGCGGACCACCTGAAATACGGCAGCCACCCGATCTTCTGCGACTCGTGGTGGTCCGGCATCGAATTCCCGGTCGCGTTCAATGAGTATGACGCCGGCGGGTTCGTGCTGTGCAGCCGTCCTGGTGGGCGCCAGATCGGCTCGACATGGCTCGCCCTGCGCTCGACCGTGACGGGAGTCGCTACTCCCGGCGGGGTGCGCGACGCGTTCCTGGCCTATCTCGAAGACGTCCGTCTGGCACCGCCGCGGCTGGTGGCCTGCTACAACTCCTGGTGGACGCTGCCCAAGGTCGTGAAGCAGCGCGACAACCTCGCCCTGATCCGTGAACTCCGCGACGCCATGCACACCCCGCACGGTGTCTTCTTCGATATCGTCACCACCGACATGGGATGGAGCAATCCGCGCAGCGTGTGGGAGATCGACCGCTCCATCCTCCCCGCCGGATTCGACGATATCCGGGCTATCGTGGAGCCCGCCGGCGGCAGACTCGGCCTCTGGATGTCGCCCAGCGAGCAGTATCCGCCGGTTTGTGATTACGAATGGTTCGCCACGAACGGCTACACCGTGTTGCGGCCGGATTCCGGCTGTGGCAAATACGGCGTATCCCTCGCCGACCCCCGCTACCGCTCTGAAACCAAGGCCGCCTTGCGCAAGCTGATCCGCGAAAACGGCCTGGCTCACATCAAGTACGACGGCTTTTGCGCTATCGAAGCAAGCCCGCATCACGGGCTGCTGCCAGGGCCGGACTCGATCGAGGCGCTGGCCGAATATTCGCTCGAACTGCTCCAGGCGTCCAAGGCGGAAAACCCCGAGTTGGTGACCGAGCCCACCTACATGAATTCATTCTATAGCTATATCAGCCCGTGGATCCTGATGCACTCCGACACCATCTGGGCCAACGGGGGCGGCGATTGCCCGCTTGGCATCGGACCGGCGCCGGATTACCGGGAATCGAACACCAACGCGCGCGAGTATCACATCTTTACCTCGCTCGATGAGGTATGGGCGCCACAGAACGCGGTGCACTACTTCGACATCGTCCACGTCGATTCACCGGATGGCTTTCCGAACCACGCAGCCATGGCCTTCGGGCGGGGCCGCTTCTTCATCTCTACCTACCTGAACCCGAAGCTCATGAGCCAGGAGGACTGGCGCATCTACGCGGGCCTGCTGCGCTGGGCCCGAAACAACCGCGAGATCCTCCGCAACACCGTGGTGGTGCCCTCGCGCGTGGAACTGGGGGAGCCGTACGTCTACGGGCATTGGCTCGGCAGCCGCGGCATTCTGGCGGTGCGAAACCCTTCCAATGAGAGCAAGGCATTCACGATCGACCTGCGAAAGGCCGGCGCGCCGAAGCGGCTCGTGGACGCGGTCTGTTACACGCAATACCCGTATCGCAAGGGCATTGCCTCGGGCCTCCGGGCAGCGTCGCCGCTGAGGGTGGACCTCGCGCCATGGGAACTGCTGTTCCTTGAAATCGTGCCGCGCACGGAGTTGAAAGAGACCGTCGTGCTGGACGCTCGCTGGTATCGAGGCAGGGCGGGCGCCGCGTTCCTGGTGCCGGAGCCCGGCGTGGATCGCGTGCGTGTGCTGGCCCCGGGCGGCGGCGAGAGCACCCTGCGGGTGACACCCCGCACGCGCGGGCTACCGGAGGGCAGGGTCACCTCACAAGAGGTCCGGCGCTTGCCCGAAAGCAACTGGCTCTCCGCCGCGCCGCGCCGCCCGGCTGCGTTCTCGTTCCGCTACCCAGCGGTATACGGCTCCCCGGAGATCGACGAAGTCCGCCGCAAAGGGCGCGTTGAGAAACCCACGCCCAGCGTGGCTTTCGATGTCGAGTGCTCGGTCACGGTGCCGCGCGGCACGGAGGGCAAGGTGCTGTTGCTGGTCGAGGCGGCAGGACGGCAGTTCCTTCCCAGCCTCTGCCGTGCGCAACTCGACGGCGTCCCGGTCCCGCTCGAAGGCTCCGATTCCGACGAGCGCGTGGGCTTCTACATGGCGCGAAAAGACAACTACTGGAAGGACATGCTGGCGTACGAGACCAACTGGTCCTGGTACTTCTGCCGGGCCCTTCCCGGCGAGCACAAGATCCGGTTCTCAGGAAAGGCAGGTAACCCGAACCCGCGTCTCACGGTATGGGCGTGGGCCGAGCAAGACCTCGCCGCCCTCGCAATCCCGCTGAAAGCCGCCTGTTCCGAGCCAGCCATGCCGCAGTACCGGGCGCATACGGAGAGGGAGGGCGTGCGCTTCAGCGGTCCCGCATAGGCTGGTGTTTCGAGAAGGTAGGGGATTCGAATTGCCGGCCTGACTGAGGCATATGTGAATCATGGTGAGAGCCCTCCCAAGTATGTTCGAAGACGCAGCCTATGAGGCTGGAGCCCAGGGGGCGGCGTCAGGATTTCCACAATCAGGAGGCATAAACGAAAGGACACTGGCATGAAACATCTAACCGTCACATTGCTTCTTGTCACGCTGCCACTGACGGCGCAGAAACACAAGATGCCCATGACCGGCTTCCTGCAATCGGACATCCGGCACGACGCAGGCCAACCCGCACCGCCGAACACCATCACGAGCGCCGAGCGGAAGGCTGGCTGGACGCTGCTCTTTGACGGCCGGAGTCTGGCCGGTTGGAAGGCCAGCGAAGACCCTGCGTCGTTTACCGTCCGCGACGGCATGATCGTGGCTCATGCCCGCGGCACGCCCATCCGGGGACAGGGCAACCATCCCAAGTGCCACCTGTTCTATACCGGTCCGGACGGGCGCGCCTCATTTACGAATTTTGAGTTCTCCGCCGATGTCAAGACCGAGCCCGGTTCCAACGGGGGCATCTACTTCCATACCGCCTTCGTGGCAAACGCCTGGCCGCAGGCCGGCTTCGAAGTTCAGATCAACAATTCCTACCCCGACGAGAAAAAGACGGGTAGCCTCTACGCCGTGTCGGACGTGACCAAAGCCCTGGTTCGTGATAAGGAGTGGTTTAACCTGCACGTCGCCGTTCGCGGCAAGCGGGTGGAGATCGAACTCAACGGCAGGACGGTTGTGGACTGGACGGAGCCGCCTGGTTTCGTTCTTGATCGCCCACCGTGGTATACCGCACGGAAGCTCTCGCACGGCACCTTTGCGCTGCAAGCCCACGACGATAAGAGCGTCGTCTACTTCAGGAATATCCGCGTCAGGCCGCTGGATGATCTGGCGGCCCACGAGTCATGGACAAACCCGCCCCAGGTGCCAATTCCGGGCGTTGAGCACCGCACGTTCCAGAGCGCCTCGATGCGGCATGCTGTGGGGTTCAATCTCTATCTGCCGCCGGGTTACACCGAGTCAGACCAACGCTTCCCGGTGGTTTACTATTTGCACGGCATGACGGATAACGAGAGCACGCATCCGCAGCTTTTCGGCATTCTCGACAGGGCGATCCGTGCGGGTAAGGTGCCGCCCATGATCCTGGTATACGCGATGTGCGGGCGGACCAGTTTCTACGCGGACTCACCCGACGGCGAGATTATGGGCGAGACCGTATTCATCCGGGAACTGATCCCGCACGTGGACAAGACCATCCGGACGATAGCCTCGCGTGAAGGCCGGGCCGTGATGGGCTTCTCGATGGGCGGCGCTGGCGCCGTCAAATTCGCCTGCAAGTACCCGGAGCTTTTCAGCTCCGCGGTTTCCTTCAGCGGAGGCTTTACGGCGGGAGCGTTCGAGAAGCCCCGATTCCCAGCCGTGTTCAAGAAGATGTTCGCCGATGATGTGAAGCTCTTCGACGCACAATCGGCCTTGACGATGGCCGCTACCGCGCGAAGAAAGATTCCGCTGCGGCTCGTAGTGGGGACCAGGGACAAGCTTCTAGAGCCGAATCGGCGGATGCGGGCCGTGCTTGAGGAACGAAAGATGGACTTCGACTACGAGGAGCTTCAAGGTGTGGCACACAACGCGCCGCTGGTCTTCCAGGCGCAGGGTCTCCAAGCCTTCCAGTTCATTGCCCGCCACTTCCGGCGATGAGCAAGGAATTTGCACTCTCGGATTGACACGCTGCGGCATCACGTGTCAAAGGCACCCGAGCATAACGGTTTGAGGTGAACAAAGGTTTAAGGTGAACAAAAATGATCGATCTTGCCCGGATTTTGCTGTTGGCCGTACTCTTGACCACCTGTGTGTTGGTTTCGTCCGGTCAGACAAACACTGCTCAACTAACTGGAATCGTCACGGACACTAGTGGCGCCGTCGTTCCAGACACCAAGATCACAGTAACGAACGTCGACACTGGAATCGGAAGAACGACTGTTTCAAATGCAGCGGGCCTGTACACGGTGCCCGTATTAAATCCAGGCAACTACCGGATCAAAGTGGAGCAGCGCGGATTCCGGCCCGTGACCCGATCAGGGATCGCGTTGCATGCAAATCAGGCAGCCCGAATCGATTTTGTCCTGGACGTCGGCGAGGCAAAGGAGAGCATTCTGGTCACGGCAGACGCGCCGCTGCTGCAAAATGAAAGCGCCACACTGGGGGATCTGGTGAACCAGGAAGCAGTTCAGGATCTGCCTTTGAACGGCCGCAATTTCATAAATCTGGCGCAACTTACCGCAGGCGCAAATGAGGGCCTCCCAAATGCGATTACGAGCGGCAACCGGCCCGATGAGCGCCGGCGCACGTCCACCGTGTCCATCAATGGGCAGGTCGATGTGGTCAACAATTTTCTGATCGACGGCATGGACAATAACGAGCGTGGCGTTGGCACGATCGTAGTCAAGCCCTCGATTGACGCAATACGAGAGTTCAAGGTATTAACCAATGTTTACGCCGCCGAATTCGGCCGCACAGCAGGCGGGATCATCAATCTGGTGACCCAATCCGGAACGAACGAGATCCATGGATCGCTTTTTGAGTTCTTCAGGAACGACAAGCTCGATGCGAAGAATTTTTTCGATTCTCCCATCCGCCCGATCCCACCCCTCCGTCAGAATCAGTACGGCGGAAGCATCGGAGGCCCTGTCAGTAGAAACCGCACCTTTTTCTTCGGCGATTTCGAAGCATTCAAGTCGCGGAGGTCTGATACATTCCTCAATACAATCCCGACGGAACAGATGAAGAGCGGTGATTTTGCCGGAATCAAGCCAATCTTCGATCCCCTGTCGATCCGGGAAGACCCGGCGCAGCCTGACGGATTCCTCCGGACCCGCTTCCCGGCCGATCTTATTCCGGCGAGCCGGCTTAGTCCAATCGCTCTCAAGTATGTCGATCTCTACCCTACGGCGCAGATCCCGGCGTTAGCCAACAACTATCTCAGCAACGCCGTGAAGAAAGAGGATAGCTACACCACGGACATTCGCCTGGACCACGGTATTTCACAAAACGACCTTTTCTATGCGCGCTATTCGTTTAACCACACAGGCTCTCTCATCCCCGGGCCGTTGCCTCGGAAGGGCGATATAGAGCCCGGAGGCAGCACGAACTATGTCGGACCGGCCACGCAGGTTGCTCAGGGGCTACATTTGAATTACGTCCACATCGTAAGCCCACAGATGGTTGCCGAATTGAAGGGTGGCTATTCCCGCTATTCGATAGCGACACTCCCGCCCAACTACGGGAAGAATGTCAGTCAGGAATTCGGTATTCCCAACGCCAATCTGGACCTGCTCAGTTCTGGGCTGACCCTCGTGACGATTTCCGGCTATCTGCCACTGGGCGACTCAGGATCGATCCCCATAAACGTCATCGACAATACCTTTCAGTACCTGGGTAGCCTGACTTATAGCCGAGATCGGCACACGATCAAGGCCGGCGCCGACTTCAGGCGGTGCCAATATACAAAGTTCAATGAACCGAGTGGTAGAGGTCTTTATAGTTTCAACAGTAATTTCACCAATGACCCGTCCGGGGCGGTTCCACGGAGCGGCGATGCGATGGCAAGCTTTCTGTTGGGCTTCCCGGATGCGACCCAGCGCTACCGTCTTCTGGTCTGGCCTGGCTTGAGGATGAGCGAGGTTGCTGCTTACGTGCAGGATGATTGGAAAGTGAGCTCTTCGCTGACACTCAACTTAGGCGTGCGGTGGGAGCTGTTCACCCCTGTTACGGAGGTGGCCGATCGAATCGGGAACATAGACCTTGCCGCTGGAAAGCTACTGGTCGCCGGCAAAGACGGCGTCTCACGCACCGCTGGCGTGCCGACGGATTGGAAGAATATTGCGCCGCGGTTTGGGTTTGCTTGGACCATGAGCCCAAGCACGGTGCTCAGGGGAGGGTATGGCATTACTTGGGTCCCGGCGATCGGAGGCTCAATCTCATCGATGGCAACCCCACCCTTCACCTCCAGCCTGGCCGTTTCCAATACACCCTTAACGCCGACGAATTCGTTGAGTGACGGATTCCCTTTGCCCATTCCGGATTCGACTGATCCGCTACTGGTAAGCGGAGGTATTAACAGCGCGTCGTTGGACCGAAAAACTCCCAAAGTGCAACAGTATAATCTCACTTTGCAGCAAAAGGTGGCAGCCAACGTGATGGTAAGCGCCAGTTATGTTGGTGCCTTGAGCCGTAACCAATGGAACGTCTTCAACGTAAATCTTGCGTCGCCGGGACCTGGACCAATTGCACCCCGCCGGCAGTACGCTAAGTTATTCCCAAACCTGAGTAATATTAGGATGCATGAAAGTACTGGGACAGGGAACTACCACGCGCTTCAAATGAACTTGGAACACCGCATGTCGCGGGGGCTGAATCTGTCCGCCAACTATACGTGGGCGCACAGTATTGACGACAACATTGGGGTGTCATCCGGCGGGAAGCCCAGCGCTGGACCTTATCCTCAACTGTCTACGAACCGCAGCCTGGAGCGGGGAAATTCCGATCTGGACATCCGGCATCGGTTTGTGGTGCTCTCGAACTATGCCTTGCCGTTCGGTAACAACCTTCGGGGAGTGGCCGGCGTCCTTGGCAAGGGGTGGCAGATCAACGGAGTGCTGGTATTGCAAAGCGGCCAGAGCTTTACTGTTTCGAACTCCTCGTCACGTGCCAATACCGGCGGCGGAGACCGGCCGAATCGCGTCGGGGTGGGTACGCTCCCGAACCCGACCATCCATCGCTATATCGACGCGGCAGCTTTTGAGTTGCAGCCACTGTACCAGATTGGCAATGCTGGCCGCAATATCCTGTATGGACCCAGCCAGAAAGGCTTGGATTGCTCGGTTTTCAAGGAGTTCGCACTACGCGAGCGAATGCAACTACAGTTTCGAACCGAGTTCTTCAATCTCACAAACACCCCCAAGTTCTCCGTCCCAAACGGATCTTTTGGGACGGCGGCGTTCGGAACAATCAACAGCACAGGGAACTCTACATCGCGGCAGATTCAGTTTGCGTTGAAGCTTTTATTCTGAGTGTGCCATGAGCAAAAGAGGCGGCGACAGACGCCTTTTTTGCGTAACTGAGTAGTCGATGAGGGAAGGCCCCTCGGAACCGTCTTGCAGGAGAAGGTTCCAAACCACGTCCCGCTGCT
>CAADGY010000072.1 GCA_900696665.1 uncultured Acidobacteriota bacterium | reverse complement strand
CCCTCCAGGCAAGATGGAACACACCATAGCTGTTCTTGATGACGCGCGCGGAGCCATCCGTCTCCATGCCAATGCGAATCAGCGTGTTCCTGGCGGGGTCGAGGTCTCCAAGACCCTTGTTTTGAATGCGCGAATCCAGCGCCTTCAGCCCTTCAAGTACGTTCTTCTCCCGAAAAATCTGAAAAGTGGATTGAGAGGAAGGATTGTCGTGATATAAGGCGAGAAGCACCTACCAGATGTAGCATATGAGACGGCAGCATGAATCGAAGAGAGTGTTTGATGTCATGGTATGGCGCCATCCTGGCGAGATGCGGCGGAGAACGCGGCGGCGGCGCACCGCCTGACATACTCGGCGGTAAGTGGAAGCTGGTGTCGGTCGAGGCGGCAAGCGCGGATACAGCGCCGCTGGACGTACGCGCGCTCGGACTGCGTGAAGCCCGCCGTGCCGTGTACAAGGGGACTCCCGATGTTACGGTGATGCTCTATGAGATGACCACTGGCCCCGGAGCCTTCGAGATGATGCAGAAATGGCGGCCGCGGCCGGACGCCGTTTCGTTCTACAAGAACCGCTTTTTCGTGGTGTGCGAAGCGTCCGGCAACAATAAAGCGGAATTGCTCGAATTCTCGCGATTGATGGAGGCGAAGCTGGCGGAATAGAGCAACTGCCTACAATTGCGGCTTAGCCTTGACCCGCTGCTTTGCGGGCGCACGCATCCTGTTCCATCGCGATTGCACGTGGAAACAGCTCCTCGTTCTCAAGCCGGATATGATCTTCCATTTCACGCTCGAAAGAGCGTAGCCCCTCATAGAGCGCGGCATAGCAGGCAGGTGCGTCCGGTGGGGACAGGTAACCACCGCTCAGGCTGCGCATCTCTTTAAGCTCACGGTCCGTTTGCTCGTGCTCCTCAACCATTATCCGGATGGGATTTTCCACGGTACCGAACGGCGGCCATGACACAGCGGCGCCCAGACAGACAGCCTCTTCCAGACGAGCGATATAAGGAAACAGCGTCTGCTCTTCCTTGATAAGGTGCATGTGCAGGTCTTTGGCCATCGCGGCGAACAGTGCTTCCATGCGTTTCAGCTCCGGATTTTGCTTGCCCCGCTCCGCCCTTACTTCGCCGAAGAGGGACGAAAGCCGCACAACCTCATTCCGGCAAAATGTATGGTGTTTCTCAACGATGTGATTCATGACTGCCCTGAGCGAGCCGCTTCTGTGCGCTTCGGGTGTGCTGTGCGAGTTCGTATCCACTTGTCTCCTATTGCTTGCGGGGCAGGGGTAAAGGGAACACCGGCTGACGGTGCCGGGAACTGAGAAATGCGATGAGAGCGGACAGCTCTTCAGAAGTCAAATTCCCGGTATAGGAGGGCATGTTGGTGCCGCCGCTGTAAATTCGTGTCGTCATCTGCGCGGGTGTCAAGATATCACCGGCATAGGTCAGGTCGGGGCCGCGAATTCCGCCGTAACCGGAAATGAGGTGACAGTAAAGACACCCTTTATAATGAAAGACCCGCGCACCCTCGGCAACCGGTCCGGTTGTGGCGCCGACCACCTGCGCTGGAAGCGGCGGCGATTCCATGCGGGGCGACCATGGTGCGATGTGTCCCACAGCTCCATAGTAGGCAATCATGAAGACGGTGAAGGCTACAATCACAAAAGACCAGGGACGGCGGATAGGGCTTCGTTCCCCTTTTCCGGCGGCGAGGGGAAGCAGAATGAGCACGGCGCCGAAGATGGCCGGGCCGAGGATAATGACCCAGTCTTCCGACCACTTGGGGATCAACGAAAGCACAGCATAGTACCACAGCAAATACCACTCGGGCCTGGGGGAAGCTTCGACGATGGTGGGATCGGGCGGCGGCCCCAACTCGGGGGGACCGATGACGATGGCGAGGACCGCGACTACCACAATGACCAGCAGCCCGAAGGCGGCATCACGCCAGGCAGCGTCGGGCCAGAAGGGCTGACCGTCCCGCGCCAGGAGCGCCTGGTACCACGAACGGTATTTTTTGGGATCGACGGGGCGGCCTGCCTGGGGCGGCTCCGAGATTCCGTTATGCACCACAAGATAGAGATGGAAAGCCACGAAGAGGAAAATGAGCGCCGGGATGAAAAACACATGAGCGGCGAAGAAGCGGCTCAGAGTGGCGCCCCCGACTGTGTCGCCCGCCATGATGAAACGCGCCAGCCATTGCCCGATTACAGGCGTTCTGCCGGCTTGCTCGGCGGCAATGACTACCGACCAGAAGCCGGTCTGATCCCAACGCAGAAGCTGGCCGGTGAACGCCATCAATAATGTCAGCAGCAGCAGCCCCGCGCCGGTCAGCCAGTTCATCTGCCGTGGGTATTTGTAGGCTCCCATCAGATAGACACGGATGGTGTGCAAACCGATAAGGATAACCATGGCGGAAGCACCGAAGGCATGCATGCCGCGTACGATTCGCCCGATATCGGTCCCCGTGATGAAGAGAAGCGTATCGTAGGCTTGCCCGGACGAAGGGACGTAGCCGCTGGCCAACGCGATGCCGGTGACGATCTGGAGAAAAAACGAAATCAGCGTAGCGCTGCCCAGCACATAGAACCACGCCGACTTACGCGCACGCGGCACCGGGTGCTTGAGAAGGGGCCCCAGCACGGCTGAGATCCCTGTGATATCGTCGAACCAGTTCCACACCCGCTTGAAAATTCGCATATCCGTAGCGGTGCTCCCATTACCCTATAGGAACCGGGCTCGTCAGTATCTCCACCTCATCGTTGTTAACCCGGACTGTGTACCGGCGCAAGGGTTTCGGCGGAGGGCCGGAGGCAACCGAGCCGTCGGAATAGAAAACCCCTCCATGACAAGGGCACATGAACAGGTTCGCTTCCGCCAGCCAGCGGATTGGACAGCCGAGGTGAGTGCAGTTCGTGGAGAACGCGATAAAGTTCCGGTCATCGACGCGGCGCAGCCACGCAGCGGTCTGGGCGGTGACTCCAGCCCAGGGCAGGGGCGACGAATCCTGGAACGAGACATTCGTTGTCGATCCAATCTCAAAGTCACTCACCTTACCGACGGCACGCCAGATTTGAGGCGTTCTGCGCAAACCCAGCAGGAAGGCAATGCTGGGTATGGCAACGACCGCCGCGCCGATGGAGCCGAGAAGAATCGTGAGACGGTTAAGAAATTGCCGGCGCTCCCGCTGCTTGCCGGCAGGGGCTTCACTCTGCTGTTGCATGATTTCACTCAACGGGCAATCTCCCTTCGAACAGACCCTTGCGTTGCCCGCCGATGGTTCCAAATTACGACCTGGTAAGGCCTCCACAGGTATTGCAGCGGAAACATGACCAGATGAACCAGGCGGCTGAAGGGGAATAAAAGGATAAGCACGAAACCGGTAACGAAATGAACTTTTACCAGGGCCGGAAGTGAATCCACGGTGCTCGTATCAGGGTTAAGCACGGCCAGGGACCAGAACCACGGGACAGCGGTATGCAAGTACCAGACGCCGCCCCAGCGGTTGAATATCGCGACACCGACCCCGGACGCCACTTGCACCAGAAGCACAAAAAGAACAATGCCATCCATGTGCGACGTGACCGATTGCGCCAGCGACTTTGGAACCAGGCGTCTTGCAATCAGCACGATCAATCCGAAAAGGGTATAAATGCCCAAAGCAATACCGGTCAACTCCAGCACGAGGCGGCGGATCTCGCCGCCTAGAAGCCACCCGGCGGCCGACGGAAACAGGGCCGCCAACAAGTGAGCCAGCAGAATGAGTGTGATGCCGTAGTGGAAAGGCACCGATCCCCAGAACAGTCTCTTGTTCTCCAGTATCTCCGAGGAAAGACTCGAGTAAGTATAAGGCTTTCGCAGTTTGCGATAAATGCCAACGCCTATAGCCAGGACCAGCGCCACATACGGGAGAGCGATGAAAAGTAGAGCGTTCATAGCATCCTCGGAAACAAGTCACTCCAGGATATGGAACGGGACCGCCCTCTGAGCCGCGGCATGGTGTGCGACGGCGCCGGGAGAGATCGCGAGTTCTTCATGCTGGTACAAAATCAGACTCAACAGAGATTGCAAAACACACCGGTACGGATTACCGGACCGTTCAAACTGGGGGGTGATCCGCGAGAGCGCCGGGATTAGACAATCCCCAATGAGGCACAACCGGTCTTCTTCATCGGCTACGTCCAGGTATCGAAGAACGAGAGAGAGGTGATCGGGCAATTCCACGCCCAGCGGGATGCCGCGAGCTTCCATCCGGTCTTTGAGTTCCGCCAGGAACAGCCCCCTCCGTCCGTCGTCGCCGAACAGGTGGTATCCCAGATTGAGTGTGCAATCGGGGCGCAGATCGAAGGCGCTCGTATAGATCTCTTGCAGTTGCCCGGAACTCTTGCCGCGAACGGCGCTTTCAAAGTCCGCAAGCTGAGCATACGATTCAGACGCGCCGGGAGGGAGTACGGCCATGCAACGGCTCAAGGATTCCTGGAGGGCGGGCT
>CAADGY010000071.1 GCA_900696665.1 uncultured Acidobacteriota bacterium | reverse complement strand
TTACATCAACGGATTCCATGATGCGGCAAACTCGGTTGCAACCATCGTTGCTACGCGGGTCTTGTCGCCGTTTCAGGCAGTGCTTTGGGCCGCATTCGGGAATTTCATCGCCGCCGTTGGAGCCGGTACGGCCGTAGCTAAAACAGTCGGCGCGGGCGTGGTGAATCTCGATTACGTAACGCCTTACATCGTGCTGGCGGGGCTCTGCGGCGCCATTATCTGGGACCTCATCACCTGGTATCTCGGCCTCCCGACCAGCTCATCCCATGCGCTCATTGGGGGATATGCCGGAGCAGCAATGGCACGCGCGGCGCAACTCGAAGGAATCGACGCATCGTTCGAAGCCATCCTCTGGCAAGGATGGACGGCGGGCTGGGGCCTCACGCTAATCGCTATCGTGTTGGCGCCGATGTTCGGACTCGCGCTCGCATACATCCTGATGATCCTCGTTTATTGGCTGTTCCGGCATTCGACCCCAAAACTGATGGACGTCTATTTCCGTAAATTGCAGTTGGTTTCGGCGGCCATCTTCAGTTATTCACACGGCGCGAACGATGCGCAAAAGACAATGGGCATCATCACCAGCGTGCTCGTCGCCGGAGGGCTGCAGAGCGATTTCGAGGTCCATCTCTGGGTGATTCTTGCGGCGCACGCGGCCATCGCGCTAGGCACTTTGACGGGAGGCTGGCGCATCGTGCACACGATGGGTTCGCGACTAACGCGCCTGAAACCCCGCAGCGGATTTTGCGCGGAAACGGCCGGAGGAATCTCCATCCTGATTCCGACATACCTGGGCATTCCTGTCTCGACAACACATGTGATTGCAGGTGCCATTGCAGGCGTCGGATCCATTCATCGCACAAAGGCTGTCCGGTGGGTTCTTGCCACACGAATCGTGTGGGCGTGGATTTTAACGATCCCGGCGTCTGCCTTTATCGCCTGGTGCACCGCTTACCTGCTGTACGCTCTCATCCCAGGCATGTGAACGGCGGCAGAGCCGGGATTGATTAGAAGCCCGCCCGAGGCCTGTACCCGGGGCGCGCACGCACCCGCAACTTCTTGCCCGGGTCGGAGACGATCTCGACTGCGATTTTGCGGAACCCCTCATTGGGATTTTGGGCCGGATAGTACGTGATGGTGTAAGAGTTCCCCAAGTCCTCACGAATGGACTCGAACGCTTCCACCTGTTTTTGCCACGTCTTCGCGAAGTACGTCTTCCCTCCAGTGCGTGTCGAAATGCGGCGGAATACCGCGCTCGATGTCACATCCTTGGTGGCGTCGGCCGTTGAGATGACGTAAATGGGAATGCCTTCGTCCTCAGCAACTGCGCGGACGTCGTCAGGCGCCACCATGCTGGCGTTATCCGGCCCATTGGAAAAGACGATCACTACTTTCCTACCCGGTACTTTCGAGGCATCGCGCAGGGTCAGCAGCAGTGCATTGTACAGCGCCGCATCATCGCCAGCCACGGCGGACCGCAAGCCGGTGATGACATCGTTGCGGTCCCGGCTGAGAGGCGACGCGCGGTTCAGATTGCGGCTGAACGTGTAAACCGCCACGGAATCGGCGCGGTCCAGGCCGCGAATAAAATCCGCAATCGCATCGGATGCGTACACGAATCCCCGATACATGTAGTTACTGGTATCGAAAAGAACGAACACGTTTGTTCCGATGAACGCGTCCGAGCGCAGTTCGGCCGCGCTTGCAGTCCCGGCGCCGCCGGACTCAGGCGTAGTGGCAATGAGGGGTCGTGTCGTACCGTCCTCCAGCACCTGCACCGCCGGCCTGTTTCCCTCGGCAAAAGTGGCAATTTTCTGAACGATTCCATCTTCAAGGATCCGGAAATCGCTCGGCTTGAGTCCGTTGATATACCGGCCCTTGTTATCGGTGACGTTGAAGGCCAACACGACCATGTCGACCTTGACCCGGAAAACGGGCCGCTCCCCCTCCTGTGCACTCATCCGCACGGAAGCTCCCGGTATCGCCAGCAGCGTGGCGACTGCCCCCAGTCTCCTCAGTGACTTCACTCCAACCTCCAATGAAAGTGCCTATTCTAATGAAGCCTTCTGTTCAGCAGCGAACTGCTTGCGCGTTCTTGCGCGAAACTCGTCTCCTACGTGCCGTAAGGACCGCAACAGGGCCGGCCAATCTTCGAGATGTGTGGCAAAGATCTGCTCCACGGTCTTCTGGGTCCATTCGGGAACCAGGACGTTCAACTGCGAAGGAAGCAGGTGCATCTCATCCGCCAGAGCCGCGTAATACAACATACTGGATTCCCAACTCTCGGCCATGATGCGGCTGGAATAACCCATCAACGTTGGAAACGTGCGCAAATTCAACAGCTCCGGATTATAGGAATTGGCCAGGGTAGGCTTCGGAGTGCCAAAGGCCCGGGATACCGCTCGATAATTGATGTGTTCGGGATCTGCTTTCGCCATCTCCCGGATTTCAACGGCAATCGGCCCGCTCGCGGCATCGGTCCGCAGCATTCGGATCGACAGCCCGTAAGCTTCCGACGGCGTGACGTTATCAAGAGCTTCCCTTACCCTGCCCTCTTCGAGCAGACGGTCCACCAGGGATACCCTGGCGGGCACGGCCTGCTTATCCAGCTCCGCGAGAACCTTGTTGCGCATTTCCGCATTCAACGCGGATTCCGCCAGCAGCGATTCGGCGTACTGCAGATGAAGCGCCAGCCAGTGCACTTGGGATGGACTTACGTTCCACCACCTTGGAATCTTCGAACTGAGGATCATTTGCGGAACGAGGTCGCCCCAGATCAGTGCCTGTTCGCGGGTAGGAACCAAAAAGTTCTGCTCGGCTTCCGCAAGCGCATAAGGAAGTCCGGAAAGCGAACCGACCAGTCTTCCTCCAGCACTCGAAGGCCACCCCGTACCCAGGACTTCCGTTTGCCGCCAGGTCTGCACTGATCCCTGCATACCGAGGAAATCGTGACTGCGGACAAAGAGCGGATTGGTGTATAGCACCTGCGCCCCTGGAGGCGCATAGTGCATGTAGTTAAATCCGACAAGCGTATCGCGCAGGAATCCCGCAAGCTCACCACGAACTTCCCGGAGCTTCTCCGCGTCGGTTCCGGCTTTCTCGATCACAGCCCGCAAATTCAGCTTCCGCTGATTATCGATGTGCTTTTCCGTCCAATAGCCGAACGCGAACGCATTTCTTTCGGCGGTCGAAAGGGAAGCCCGCGGCAGGTTGATCTCGGAGACGCGTGAAACGATGCGGTTCACCAGTGCCGTGTTCAGCCTTTCACCCTGCGCGATGCGGTCCAGGTGCTCGCTAAGATCCATCAGGCTCGTTATCGATACCAGACGCTGGGCCTCGAAGATCCGCATCATGTCCTGCACAACCTGACGGTGGGAGTCTGTGTCGGCCGGAGAGGGCGAGCCGGCGAGCAAAGCGATCATCCGGTCCTGCGGCGATTCGCTCCCGGTGGACCCCGTCGCTTTCAACAGAACTTTGATGCCGGATACCCCAGCGGCGAAAAGTTCATACTCCTCCCGCATCCGTCCAAAAGGCGCCAGCAGCTCGAATAATGCTTCATCCGCCGCATCCGGGGAAATCGCGCGCTGCCGGCAGAAAATCTGCCACAGTCCGGCCAGTGCTTGCATCGTTCCGGCCGTATCCGCTCTCAGTTCGTTGTTGCCAATCTGCGAAATCTCTTTCGCCGTATCCAGGAAAGCATTAATGGTCCTGTCGGATAGCGTTGGCAGTTCGTTCAGAAGCGAATACTGCGCGCCATAGGTGCGATACTCCCGCGCCAGGCGATCGACGGTTTCCGGCCTCATCGGCGTCGTGCGGCGGCGATCCATATCGCTAAGAGCCATGAAGATCTTCAACGGCTCGTTGTCGACCGCCTTACGGCACAGCGCAAACAGGGCTTCGACAACATCATCCGGTTCTTTCCAGGAGGTCGCCAGTCTGGTGAGCTTGCCATCGTACTTGCCATGAGGATGATTGATGAAGAGGTTCTTCCACACGTCAATGCTGCCGGGGATTACGGCACGCCCCTGACTGTCCACCCGGAGCCGTGTGGTGAGCAGCATCAGGTCGGTGTTGGAACGGAAGACCGGACGCGCAGGCCCCGGGCTGGTCACCCTTCCACGAAGCGCGGAGTAAAAGCGTTTCATCCGTTCCGGCTCTGTCAGATAGGCTTGAAGGGGACCATCCACGCGGGCAAGCGCATCGAAGTAGCTTGCCATCCAGCCATCATCCCGGGCGATAAGTTTTTCAAAGAAAGCTCCACCACTGTCGGGAGACTCGCCAACCAGATCGGACCACCCTTTGGCGGATGGCGCGCCGCCCGGAACAATCGCCTTGCCGTTTCTGATCTGGAACATACCGCCGAAGAAATCGATGACGTGGGAAAGGACGCGAATCTTCTGCGCCGGCATCTGCTTTCGCAGCACCTCCGCCGTTTCGCGGTCCAGCTTGGACAAACCGAGATAGAGCCGGCAAACAGAAGGATCCGACAGGAAGACATCAATAAACACCCCGCCCTGTTTGTCGCGCGAGGAAAGCCAGTACTCCGGCCCGAATAGCACCGGCACCTCCGTAGGACGGTAGTCGTAAACGAAAGGCCGGTTCGTACGCAAAGCTTGCTCGAGTTCCGCGAGCGGAAACCCGGAGTCAATGGTCAGGAAGGCGCGGGTTGCGTTGACGGTCTCCAGCACCACGTCGCCGCCGCACGCGCCGCGCATACGATAGCCGAGCACTCTCAGAATGTCGGCGGCTTCGGCCGACTCACACTGCTCGATACGGATGGTTTTCCCGGCGCCCGCCAATTTCTCGAGCTCGCGCGCCTGGGAAAGATAACGGACCACCAGCTTTAAGTACTCCGTCTGTTCCAGCGCTTCGTTGCTGCTCGATGCCTGATATCCATTCGTGACAACGTTCCGGGCCAGCGCAGTCAATACGTCTTTGGGCATCAGGTCTGGAGACAGCGCCGCCATGCGCGAAAAAGAGCGTATCGGCCCCGGTATTTGCACGACAGCCACCGGACCGGCCTCGCTGGCTGGGGGCACTTTCACGCTACCGGAAAACTCAGCACCGCCGTATTCACGATAGCGTTCCAGGTCTTTCGAGGCCGAGTCGTAATCGCCTGCGATGAGATCGAGAAGGACCAGACGGCGTGCAAGCGCTATTCGGGATTCGCGCCCGTCCGCAGCGGCTATCGCGGTCCGGTACGCCTCCCGCGCCGCCGGATCTTTATGACGATCCAGAAATTCGGCATAGTCCCTAGCCGCGCCGGGCTCACCGTGGTTGGCAGCTTGCTGGAGCAGCGTGCGGGCTCCCCAACCATCACCCTTGCTTTCCAGTTCGCGTGCCCTTGTATTGGCGTCCTGCTGTCCCTGTCCGGAAACCGCCGCCAAGAGGATTAGGAGAGCCGCTGAGTGCAATCTCATTGTTTTTCCCTCGCAACATCTACCACCCACGGCGCCAGTCACCCGCCTGCCCTGGTGCGGAGATGTACCAAGTGACAGACTCCTGGCTGCAAACATCCGGGCATCTTGTACCCGGCATTCGCCTTTCGCCCCTTCGGGTGCTCTGCCGGTCGCCTAAGGGCTCGTGGTTACCTAATGTAGCACTTCTGTTAGATGCCCATTTGGATGCCAATTCTACGGAATCTGGAAGAGAAAACGCAAGCGCCCTCCTGTAAACTTCCAAAATCGGTAGATCTGGTACTAAAAGGGATCACGGTACGATGATCTGCGAACTTCACACTGAGGGATTAGAATCGAAGTTGGGCCGCACCGTCCACGACTATTTTGTTGAAGGCTATCGCAGAACCGGGCGAACCACTCTGAGAGACTTTTCCGGCACAGCCGTACAGAGTTCGGAAGACCTGTCTGCCGCTTTTCAATTGTTCGTGAGGAAAGGGACGGTCACCCGTGTGGAATACCGGTGCTCTCCGTGTGTGACGCTGGTGGCGCTGTGTGAACATGTAGCCCAACACCTGGTTGGGCAGCCGGTGGAAATAGTTAGGGCACTGAAGCCGGAACTGCTGGCCACGTGGCATCCCGAGGTTCCCCAGTCACACCAGAATCGGTCCAGTCTCGTGATACGGGCGGTGCAGTGCGCATTCGATCAATTCCAAAAACAGGAGCCCACTTGAAAGTCGCTTACATCTTCTCTACACAGGGACACACCGTGTCGTACAAACTCGGGAAAATGATTCTTCCCCAGCTTGAGGAGAACCGGCACGGCGTCGACGTCGTAGGCATGTTCTTTTTCGAAGACAACTGCTACCTTTTGCAGAAAGACAATCCGCTCGGCCAGCGCCTGGTGGACCTGGCACGCAAGAACGGCATGCTGCTGATGTGCTGCGACCAGTGCTGCTACGAGAGAGAAATCGCCGACAAGTTGTTTGACGGCGTGCCTATCGGATGCTTCCCGGATCTCTATAAGGCGCTTTCCGGGAATATGCCTGACCAAGTCATTACATTATAGGAACAGCCTGAAACCATGGATCCAAAATTCCGAATTGCAGCCATAACCGACGAGTACTCGCCCGATCTCGACACGGCACTGAAACCAATGGTGGAAACGGGCATGAAGGGCGCCGAACTGCGTGTCCTGGGCGGCAAGAACATCATGGACCTCAGCGACGCCGAACTGGACGGCGCCATACGAAAGATCCAGGCCGCAGGTTTGGAAATTGTTTCTATTGCGTCGCCCATCTTGAAGTGCGTTCTCCCAAACTCGCCTGAAATCGACAGCCGCTTTCAACACGATATTTTCGCTTCGAAGCACACCTTCGACGACCAGCCCCGCCTGGCCGAGCGTGCCTTCGAGATCGCGGGAAAGACGGGCGCCCGCATCATCCGGGTGTTTTCTTTCTGGCGTACGGTGGAACCGGACAAGTGCTTCGATGCGGTCGTCAACTCGCTGGGCGAGTTGGCCGAAAAGGCGTCGAAGCACGGTGTCGTGATCGGTCTCGAGAACGAGCATGCCTGCAACATCTCCACGGCGGCCGAATCCGCGCGGGTGCTCAAAGCTGTCGATCATGTGAACCTGAAGCTGGTTTGGGATCCGGCGAATGCCTACGTCTCCGGGGAAGTTCCGTTCCCGGACGGCTACCGCATGCTGCCTGTGGACCGTATCGCACACGTTCACGCGAAAGACTGCCACATGGAAGGACATAAGCCCATTTGGGGCCCGTTGGGAACACGCTCAGTGGATTGGAAAGGCCAGATTAAGGCGCTGCTGGACGACGGGTACAAAGGCTGGCTCAGCCTGGAGACACACTGGCAGGGGCCGAATAACAATAAGTTCCAGGCGAGTTACATCAGTGGTTGGAACTTGCGCGGGCTGGCCGCCGCATAAGCCTATAAGGGCGGGACCGGCTGGCGCCCGCCCCGCCCGGAGCGTTACCGCTTGGGAACCGTCTCACCTTTGCGGCGTAGCGTCGGAGCCTTGTTCTTTTTCTGTTCTTGCTGTGCCTTCCGCTCCGCCGCCCGCTTGGCTTCGAGGTCCTTTGGCTGCATCATCTCCTCAAGTTCCTGCTTCTCCTTGAGGTCGCGCTGTTGAACCGCGGCGGCGCGCTGCTGAATGTTTTGTTGAGCGAGCTCCAGGCTATCCCGGGTGGCGGAGATGGCCTCGTCCAGCACGAATCGGTAGCGAGCCATATCCTTGGGCTTCGATGCCTCAATGGCCTCCAGAGTCTTCAGCATCTCCGTCTCGGACTCAGCTATCGCGGCGACTCCCTCATCGATCGTCAGCTTGCGCCTTAAGGCGTCGTCGGAGATGGTGTCCATCGTCTCGACGATACGGGTGTAATCCTCAATCGTGTCGTGTATAAAAGCGGACCGGCCCGCCTTTTCCGATTCCAGCAATTGCCGCAGAAGATCCAGCCGTTGTCTGGCGAACTTGATGTAAAGTTTCAGGCGCATGTTCGGCTCCTGGGTAAGCCGCACCTGATCGGCCTCATCCGCGGTGAGAAAATCCCGATCCTGTGCGGTAACCGTGAACAGACTGGCGAATATCAGGACAGAAACCCAAAATCGCATTACACACCTTCACTTCTTCTTGCCCATTATCTGCATCAAAAGCTCATCATGGATGGAGAGAATCCGGAGGCGTGCTTTTTCCACCGGTTCACGTTCCATGAAGCTGACCTCCGCCGAGAAACTGGCCAGACGCCGGCTGAGTTCATGCGTCTTCTTCTCGGCTCGCTTGAAATGCTTTGGACTTCTGCGGGCTTGCTTGCCCGTTGCCCGGAGGGAAGAATCCGCCAGTTCGACTCCCTTCACAATCTGGTCCAGCGAATGCTCTACTGCGGACCAGTCTCCGGTTTTATACACATCGCGGATTCGATCGAGCAGGCGTTCCGAATACTTCAGGGCTAATTCCGCGCGCTTTTCCAGATCCTTCTCCTGCTGAATGGCCGGCAGATCCGGCTGAGCCGCCAACAGAGGCAGAACCGCCAGCATCAATATGCCGAAAAACTTCACCTGTTCCTCAACTCCTTCTGTATTGTCTTAATACGCTCTCGCGCCTTGAATTCTTCATCCGGGTGCTGGTTGCGGCTCATTGCAAGAAACGCCTGATAGTTGTCCAGAGCGGGTTTGTAGACTTTCATATGATCCAGAGCCAGCGCCCGCAGATAATAGTGTGACGCCGTTTCGGCGCCCAGTGATTTCAGTTTATCGAGAGCCTCAAGCGCCCGATCGTATTTTTCCAGCAGGATGCGCACGGCAGCCACCTCATTCCATACCTCGACGGACTGAGGCTCGGCCCTGGCCACTGCTTCGAACTGCTCCGCGGCTGCCGCGTAGTTCTTCTGGTCTCGCAAGACCCTGCCGTAATGAAGACGGAGCCGGGTATCCGCCGGCTCCATACGCAACGCTTCTTTGAGCATGCCAAGCGCCTTATCCGTCTCATTACTTCTAAGGTACGCCGTAGCCAGAGCCAGCCGGTTAGCGGCCGTTGGCGACTGCTTCACTGCAAACTCGAGAGGCAAAATCGCTTCCCGGGGCTTGCCGGTTTCAATCAGCAGTTCCCCCAGACGCTCCTGCGCCGCCGCATGGTCCGGAAACTGGCGATAGAGCGCAATGGCTTCCTCCCCCTGTTGGGCCGACTCCAAAACGGTTGCGAGTTCCAACAAAGTATCCCGATAGGAAGGGTCGAGTTCCGCTGCTTTGCGGTAATGCGGAATTGCCTCCAGCGGGCGGCCGAGTTTTGCGAACGACCGGGCCATTCCGAGTGCGGCCGGCGCGGATTTGGCGTCAAGCTCCAACGCTTTACCGTAACTTTCCGCGGCCTTCGCAAAATCGCCCGATTGAAATTGTGCCTCCGCCAAATAAAACAACGGGCGAAATTCGCCTGGTTTCTGGGCTCCGGCAGCCTCTAAAGCAGGCAACGCTTCTTTTGGCCTTCTATTCCGAAGCAGTAAAATTCCCAGGTTTAATTGTGCCTGATAGAGACCCGGTTTCAGCTCCAGAACTTTCCGGTATTCGCTGATCGCCTCCGGATCCCGCTGCAGCATGCTGTAGGCGAAACCAAGATGGAAGTGCGCCGCGTAGTCACTCAAATCGGCTGCGGCGGCTTTCGAAAAGAGTTCAACGGCGCGCTCGTACTTCTCATTTTCAAGGGCCTTCATGCCCTCCGCGGCGTAATCGATTGTCGTCTCCGGCTGGGCTTCGCGTGTGGCGGCAGGTTTTGACTGCTCCACTTCCGGCGGCGGAGGGGCCTGAAATGCGGCGGCATACGGAGTGTGCAAGCTGCACGCGAACAATACAGTCAGCCAAAACAACCACACTCCTTAATTTTAGTGGTTAAAGATGCGGATCGTTACCGGCGTCCCGCCGCCCATTCTGTTCCACGAGTAAACGTCGCGACAAATCCTTTTTCACGCATGGCATCAACATCGTG
Source organism: uncultured Acidobacteriota bacterium (assembly GCA_900696665.1). Classification (GTDB taxonomy): domain Bacteria; phylum Acidobacteriota; class Terriglobia; order Bryobacterales; family Bryobacteraceae; genus CAADGY01. The sequence continues at coordinate 568 of CAADGY010000071.1, read as the reverse complement.
ACCTAAGGCCGTGTAGAACACCCGTCCCGAGCCGTAGTTCACCGTCCAGAGGATCGGCTCATCCTTCCCCGTACCGCCGATATCGGGGCTGTCATACGCGGTGGCGAGCACCTTTACACCCGGGCGCATTCGCAGGGAATGGTACAGTTCGTCATTCGCTAAAAAATCGGGACCCAGGCTCTTAGCGATAGGATGGTCCGGGTCAACAAACTTCACACGGAACGAATGCCTCTTACCATGACCCGTTTTCGGAGCTTGTTGGGACCACGTGGCGCCTATCATTTCCGCGTACTCGGGCCAGGGAGGTTCGATGATGCCAGTCCGGACGTGACGGTCACCGAGCGTGTCCAATCCTCCGAATGCGTAGCTGGCGCCGTGCAGCGCAACCAATCCCTTGCCGGAGCGTACGAACTCCACCAGCGCCTTCTCCGCTGTTTCGCCCCAGCGCGGTCCGTTGTAGTCCAACACCACTACATCGTAGGGAGCCAGCGTACGGGCTGTAATTCCAGCCGGTTCCTCGGTCACACGCACGTCGAAGCTCCCGGTAGCGAGCAGAGAATCGCGAAGG
>CAADGY010000070.1 GCA_900696665.1 uncultured Acidobacteriota bacterium | reverse complement strand
GCTGCTGGCGTTCCCCGATGGGCGCGTGTGGATCAACCCGACCGGAACCGCCGCCCTGGCCACCGGCGGTACGGAAGACATCCTGACCGGTATAGCCGCCGGTTTCCTGGCGCAGTTTCAGGATGAGCCGGAAAACGCGCTCGCGGCGGCGGTTTACCTTCACGGATTGGCCGGGCAGATTGGGGAACGGGCTCTCGGAGACAAATCGCTGGCCGCGACCGACCTGCTCGAATACCTGCCGGAGGCGATGCGTGAGTGCGCATATCTACCGGACTGAATCCGAGGAGGAAACCATAGCGCTAGGCCGTGAAATCGCCCGGGACCTGCCGCAATGCTGCGTGGTATTGCTCATCGGCAATCTCGGGGCGGGGAAGACGACGCTCGCCAAAGGCATCGTCGAGGGTCTAGGCGCCGCATCCGCTGAGGATGTTGCGAGCCCGACGTTCACGTTGATTCACGAATATTCCGGAAGCGTCTATCACGTGGACCTGTATCGGCTGGATAATGCGGGGCAGGTGGCGGCTCTCGGTCTGGAGGAGATACTGGAAGGCGAAGCCGTCACGCTGCTGGAATGGGGTGAGCGGTTCCCTGAGATGATGCCGGACAAGCGCGTCGAAATTCGAATCGCCCGCACGGGAGATGACACACGCGAATTTCGCATCGATTGGCTCGGACTCACTCCTTGCCCGCGTACAACTGCTTAACCTCTTCGCGGAAATTCTCAAGCACACGCGCGCGCCGGACCTTCATGGTAGGTGTCACCTCGCCGTTTTCGATGGAGAAGTCACGATGGAGTATCCGGTAGCGCCTGATCTGTTCGAAGGGGGCGAGCTTTTGGTTCGCGCGTGCTACGGCTTTACGAATCTCTTCCTGCACCGGGGCGGCGGTAGCGATATGCGAAGGGCGCTTGTCCCGCACCCTGTCCATTCCCTTCAAATCCGCTGCAGCCGCGACATTCACCGTGATCAGCGCCGCGACAAACGGCAGGCGGTCGCCCACCAGGAGAACCTGGTTGATCAGCGGTTCCGTTTTAAGGACGCCTTCGATGCGTGCCGGGTAGATTTTCTTACCGTTTGAGGAAACGATGAGGTCTTTCTTTCGCCCCGTGATGTAAATATAGCCTTCGGCGTCGATTTCCGCCATATCACCGGTATGAAGCCAGCCATCTTTCAGTACGGCTCCCGTTGTGGCCGGATCGTTGAAGTAGCCCGAAAAAAGACACGGGCTTTTGATCAGCAACTCACCATCCGGAGTAAGGCGGATCTCGACTCCGGGCAGAGGCTTCCCGATGCTTCCGGATTTAGGACGATCGAGGGGGTTCAAGGCGGCAACGCCGCCTTCGGTGAGTCCGTATCCTTCAATCAACGGCATCCCGATCGCGCTGTAGAAATCGGCCAGATCTTTTCCCAGCGGCGCCGCTCCCGATGCCGCTACGCGGAGTCTGCCACCGAATCGCTCCCGGATTTTGCGAAATACAAGCCGGTCTGCCGCTTTGATGGCGACTCTTAACCATGGCGGCACTTTCTTGCCCTCGTTCCGTAGTCGTGCCGCTTCGAGCCCCAAGCCCAACGCGCCGTGAAACAGCTTGCGCGTGGCCGCGGACCTCTTGCGAACCTCCGTGGCGATACTCGCGTGAACCCGCTCCCAGACACGCGGTGGAGCCAGGAAGAAGGTGGGACGGATCTTCCGGAACTCGCCCGCTAGCTTCGATAGTCCAGCGGAAAACCATACCGCCGCACCACAGCGGATCGGGAGCAGTTCGACAACCACGCGCTGCGCGATATGAGCGGAAGGCAGAAATGCAATCGTGCTGTCCTCCGGGCTGAGCGGGAGTACAGACGGGCCCATATCGATGTTCGATACCAGCGCCCGGTGCGGCACCATGCCCATTTTGGGTTCACCCGTAGCGCCGGATGTGAGGTACAGAATGGCGGGGTCGGAAGCCCACACGTCCCGTTCGATGGAGGCCATCAGTTCTGGGTTCTCCGTCATCGCGCTCCGCCCCCTGGCGCGTAATTCCGCGAGCGTGAGCGCCCCCTCGGCCTCTCCCGTCAGCAGCACGACGGGCGCCGGTAGCGGCCCTCCCGTTTCCTCCGCCAGCCTCTGTAGCATTTCCGCGTCTTCGAGGAAGATCAGCCTGGCTTCGGATACGCGGATATACCACACGTGATCGGCACTTGGGTAGGTGGTATACAGCGCCGCGGCAATGGACCCGTTCGACATCACACCTACGTCGGCAAGATAAAACTCGGCGCGGGTCTCGCAATCGAGCGCAACGACATCACCCTTTCCGATGCCGAGGGATCGGAGCCCACAAGCAATTTCTTCCGCTGCCGTCAGATATTCCCGCCACGTACAAGTCCAATAGTCATCTCCCAAGGGCTGGTGCAACGCCGGGAGCTCGGGGTATCGGGCGGCCGTTTCCTTCAGGACCGCGTATATCGTGCGGTAAGACATGCTCAATAAACCCACAATGTAAAATGAACCGGATGCGCTTCGAAAAAGATCTACAAGCGGCACGGGATGCCGCGATCCGAGCCGGTGAGCTAGCGCTCATCCATCGTAGCAAAGGCCTTGCGCCCGAGGATAAAGCCGACCTTTCGCCGGTTACCGCCGCGGATCGCGAATCGGAGCGGCTGCTGGTGACCGCTCTCGCCGGAACTTTTCCGGATGACGGAATCCTCGGCGAGGAGGGCGCCAGTCATACCGGAAACTCAGGGCGCCGCTGGATTATCGACCCCATCGACGGGACCCGCGAGTTCCTGCGAGGGAGTTCGGCCTGGTGCGTGCTGGTCGCTCTCGAAGCGGAAGGGGAGGCGGAACTCGGCGTGGCCCATTTCCCGGCCATGAAGACTACGTTCTGGGCGGTACGGGGCGAGGGCGCCTTCCGCGATGGTGAGCGGATCTCCGTGTCCTCCATCTCCAGTGCGGACCGTGCCGTCTTGTGTCTGAACGGCTTCAATAATCTTGGCAAGCACACCTTCCGGGACAGGCTTCTTCCATTCCTCTCGCGCTATTGGTCTGTGAGGAGCCTCGGCGGTTGTCTGGACGCGGTGATGGTGGCGCAAGGGCAGGCCGACGCATGGATTGAACCCAGCGCACAGCCCTGGGACCTGGCAGCGCTGAAGGTGATCAGCGAGGAGGCCGGCGCGCGGTTCTTCAATTTCGATGGCGGCAGCAGCATCCACGCAGGAAATTGCGTCACCTGCGTTCCGGCGCTGGAGGCGGAACTGCGGGCGTTTGTTCGCAACGGGTAGGCCATGCGTGCTGTTGCTCTTCTGCTGGCCGGCGTGCCTTTCACCGGTTTTGCGCAGAGTCCGGCAACTCTTTATGCCGAAGCGCGAGCACTGGCGGACACGAATACGGCGGAAGCTATCCAGCGCCTTGAGGACAGTGTTCAACGTTGGCCCAAGTTCGCCGAGGCCCATCTTTCGCTTGGCCGGATCTACCTCGCCCCTGGTTTTCGGAACCGCGAAGAAGCTATCGAACACTTGCGGCGAGCGATGGACCTGCGGCCGGATAGCCTGGAGCCATACAGGTTGCTGGCGGCTCTTCCGCCATCGAATTTCTTGAGCCGGAGTGCGCGGCGGATGCGGGAGTTACTCCAGAAAAGTACGGACCCGGACGACCTTGCAGCATTCCCGGTCCTGTGGTCGATCGAGTTTCGCTCTACTCCACCTTCCCGGCATAGCACCGTTCGCGACCGCGTGAAAGAGGATGTGGCGCGGCTGAACGCAAAGGGCCCACGGCCGCCTCCCGCTGTTCTCTATGCGTTGAGTGAAGCACGCCGCATCTTGGGAACAGCCGAAACACCGGGGACGGGTTGGAGGCAAACCTTGAAACCGCTACCTCCCTTCAGGTTGCCGGATCTTTCCGGACGAGTCTGGACGCCGGACGATTTCAAAGGCAAAGTAGCGCTCATCAACGTGTGGGCCACCTGGTGCGGACCCTGCCGCGTCGAACTCCCACACATCCAGAGACTGCACGAGAAAGTGAAAAACCGTACGGACCTTCTTGTGCTGACATTGAACGTGGATGGTCATCCCGGCCGTGTGGATTCCTATCTGAAAGAGGGCGGGTACACGTTTCCGGTGATACCCGCGGGGGACTACGCCCTGGAAGCGGCGCCCGTCTTTGTGGTTCCGCAAACCTGGATCGTCGACGGCTCAGGTATGATCCGCGAACAATCCGTGGGATTCGCCAAGGCGGATGAAAACTGGGTAGATGAGATTCTTCGCCGCATGGAGCAATGGAAATAGTATCCGTACAGCGCGCGTTTCCGCTACAATTGAACCAATACCGGCAGGAATCTCAATGCATCCGTTGGCCACGAAGCCGCCCTGCGTAATCGCGATCTACCCAGGGTCTTTTGATCCGATCACCAACGGGCACCTGGACCTGATCGAGCGTTCGGCAAGACTGGTTGACAAGCTCATCATTTCGATTCTGAGGAATGAGAACAAGCAACCGCTGTTCAGCATACAGGAGCGTATGGACATGTTGCGCGATGTAGTGGGTCCCTATCCGAACGTGGAAGTGGATTCGTTTGACGGACTGCTGGTGGATTATGCAGCGGCGAGAAGCGCGACGGTGATTCTTCGCGGTATTCGGGCCATTTCCGATTACGAGTATGAGTTGCAAATGGCGCTGATGAACCGGCGGCTTCGTCCGCAGATCGAGACCGTATTTTTAATGTCTGGCGAGGCATATTCTTTCATCAGTTCGCGACTGGTGAAGGAAGTCTTCCGATTGGGTGGCGATATCTCGGGACTTGTGCCACCCCCGGTGGAGCAACGATTGAAGAACAGATTTCTGGGAGAGAAATAGCAATTCATGCAAGCAGCTTTGGAACTGGCGGAAAGAGTATCTCTGATCAGTGTATCCTCCACGATGAAGGTGGCGGCGGACGCTGACCGACTCCGGCGCGAAGGTGTGGACGTCGTGGATTTCGGAGCCGGGGAGCCGGATTTCCCCACCCCCGAAAACATCAAACAGGCCGCGATTCGGGCCATTGCCGAAAATTTCACCAAATACACCGCGGCGGGCGGCACACCGGAATTGAAACAGGCGATCTGCGAGCGTCACCGCCACGATTACGGCACCGCGTACTCGCCGGCGGAATGCATTGTTTCGGTGGGCGGCAAGCACGTGATCTTCAACCTGATGCAGGTGTTGGTGAACCAGGGCGACGAAGTGGTGATCCCGGTGCCTTACTGGGTTACGTACAAAGACGTGGTGAACTACGCTGGCGGCAAGTGTGTTTTTGTTGAAACCGACGAGGCAGGCGGCTTCGCGCTGACGGCTTCCATGCTGGAACCGTACATCACCGGTAAGACGAAGCTCATTGTTATCAACTCGCCCTCCAACCCCAGCGGCGCCGTGCTGGATCGCGAAGAATTCGAACGGATCTGCCACTTGGCCAGCCAGCGCGGAGTGTGGCTGCTGACCGACGAATGTTATTGCCGTTTCCTGTACGAGGGCGATCCTTTCTCCATCGCCGCCATGCCGGGCGCGAAGGACCACGTACTGGTCGCCGGTTCGCTTTCGAAAACCTATGCGATGACGGGTTGGCGCATTGGCTTCGGCCTGGCTCCGGCGTCCATTATCGGCGCCATCAACAAGCTGCAAAGCCACAGCACTTCCAATCCGACGTCGATCGCGCAGAAGGCGGCGGTGGAAGCGCTGCGCGGTCCGCAGGACTCCGTCGGAGTGATGCTCGATGAGTACCGCGCACGCAGGGATTTCGTTCTCAAACGGCTCCGGCAGATTCCGGGTGTTACGATCCAAGAGCCAAAGGGCGCCTTCTACGCCTATCCCAACATCGGCGCCGCGCTTGGAAAGAATGGTATCCGGACGCCGATGCAATTCGCGGAGAAGCTCTTAGAGCAGGCCCATGTCGCCGTTGTTCCCGGAGAGGCGTTCGGCACGGACCGGCATGTGCGTATTTCCTACGCCGCGTCCCTCGATGAATTGAGCCGCGGTCTCGACCGCATGCACGAATTCATCGCCAAAATCTGAATGCCGGTGCAGAAACTGACGCCTTCCTTCCGGGAGAAGGTATGGGGCGCAACAGACCTCACCCCCTGGTTTCCCGTTCAGCAAACCAAGATTGGTGAAGTGTGGTTTGAATCGGAAGCGCCGCTGCCGCTGCTGGTAAAATTTCTCTTCACGTCGGAACGGCTCTCGGTTCAGGTGCATCCCGGTGACGACTACGCGCGCAAGCACGAGAACAGCCCGGGCAAGACCGAAATGTGGCACGTTCTACGTGCGGAAGGCGACGCACGGATCGCACTCGGATTCCGCGAGCGCTTGAGCCGGGAGACGCTGCGCCGTGTTTCGGAAACCGGCGAGATTGAGCATCTGCTGAACTGGGTTCCGGTCGAGGCGGGGGACTCCATCTACGCGCCCGCGGGAACGGTGCACGCCATCGGGCCGGGACTCGCGCTCTGCGAAATACAGCAGGTCTCCGATATCACCTACCGCTTGCACGACTATGGCCGCCCTCGCGAGTTGCATTTGAATAAAGCGATGGACGTGGCCAATACGGAACCCCATCCCGGGAAAGCAGTGCCCCGGCCGCTGCCGGATGGATTCTTCCGGCTGGTCTGCTGTGAATATTTCTGTACGGAGAAGGCGGTTGTTTCCACTGAGGTTCCCTGGCGGCTTCGTGGGAGTAACCCGGAGATCCTGGTGGTTCTCGAAGGTACGGGTTATTTGGAAAACCAAGCGTTTGATCCAGGCGAAGCGTGGCTGGTGGACGAACCCGTCGTCCTTCAGCCCCAGGGAACGGCCGTGCTGTTGCGCACCTACGTTCCGGCTGCTGTCTGAAGGGATCTTTTCTCAGCCGATACCCAGCTCGTCGCTCGCCTCGAGCGCTGTCCCGCACTCGCGGCAGATCACTGCGAGGCAGTCACCGCACACCAGCGGCTCCTGAACGGGCTTGGCGCACTTGGGACAGTACAGGTCTTGCTGTTGCGGCGCCGCCGGATCTGGATCTTCCTGATACACTGAAGTTGTCAGCCCCCTATTCGCACGAGAATGTCTCTGTCTCGTCTTTTTCTATCCTCTCTCATTGTGGCAACGCTGTCGCTGGCGGGATGTGGTTCCCGCGACGACCGTCCCAAATCGATCGGGTATGCCTTCGTTGCCCAACCTGACCTGAAACTTCGGGCTGAACTCGATGCGAAAGCGCCAGTCACCGCCACTGTGCAGAACGGGGAGCGGGTCGAGATCGTGCGAACCTTCCGCCGCTTTGTGAGAGTGCGGACGAAAACGGGCGCCGAAGGGTGGGTGCACGAGCGCCAACTGATGAGCTCGCGCGAAATCGACAAGCTCGACCGGGCATCCGAACGCCTGCGGAAACTCCCGTCGCAGGGGAGCGCGACCGTTTACGCCACTTTGAACGTTCACATCGAGCCACACCGGCAATCACCTACGTTTTATCAGATCAGGGAAAAGACGCACGTCACCGTTCTCGGCCACCAACTCGTACCACGTGGCCCTTACAAACCGGAACCTCTGCTTCCTCCTCCTAAGCCGAAGGCAGTGAAGAAGCCGAGCCGTCCCTCCGAGAGTCCGCCAATTATCACGCCGGATCCTCCCGGGCCGCCAGAAGACTGGCTGGAAATCTCGAAGTCCCCTTCGTCTCCCGAGCCGGAGCCGGAACCGGAACAGACCTCTGTTTCCGGGGAAGACTGGAGCCTGGTGCTGGTGCCGGATGGCCGGGTAGGTTGGGTTCTGTCCCGGATGCTCGCCATGGCGATTCCCAATGAAGTCGCTCAGTATGCAGAAGGTGCGCGCATCACATCGTATTTTTCACTCGGAAAGGTGCTGGATGGAAACGTTGAAAAGCACAATTGGCTGTGGACTACAATTCGCGCTAGAAATGTTTCTTATGAATACGATAGCTTTAGAATCTTCATCTGGAGCTTGAGGAGGCACCGCTATGAGACCGCCTATATCGAACGGAACCTGGAAGGTTATTTCCCCACACGTGTACAGACGGTGAAGGTGACCGAAGGGGGCCGCACGGTGGACGTGCCGGGGTTCACCGTGATCACCAGAGACAAAGACGGGCAGGTTTACGAGCGCAAGTTTGCCTTTCAGGGCTATCTTGTGCGTGAGCTGGAAAGGACGCCATGGCAGATCCCAATTCCCCCCTGGGAAGATGTGCCCGAGCCCCAGGCGGCAGCCCCGGCTGTTTCCGGCACTTCCCAGCCGGCCTCCTGGTTTTCCAGGACGAAGCATTGGCTTGGTAAGTAGCCGTTAGCCATTGGAACTCAACAGGGTACGGTCCATTGCGAGGAACTCGCGGATATGCGGATGATCAGAGTTCGCAAGCTCGGAAACCGCACCGAAGTAAATGACGCCGCCCTCATGAAGTACAACCACCTTGTCGGCTACCGCCCGCATTAGGTCCAGATCATGGGTTACGACGACCGAGGTCAGATGAAGTTGCTCTTTCAGGCGCTGCATGAGCCTGGCCACGTGGTCCGACATAATGGGGTCGACCATTGTTGTGGGTTCATCGTACAGAATGCATTCCGGCTGAGCAGCTAACGCGCGAGCAATGGCGACGGCCCGCTTATAGCCGGTGGACAGGTCGCTCGGGTACTGCTCTGCGGCATTCTCCAGGCCAACAAGGCGCAGCAGCCCCATCACCACATCCTCCCGGTTTTGCTTATCGTAGTCGTCGTTCAACTCCAGAGAAAAGAGGACGTTCTCGGCGACGGTGAGCGAATCGAAAAGAGCGCCCGACTGAAAAACCATCGTGACCTTTTTCCGGATTTCACGCAGCTCCGCCTCCCGGAATCCTGTGATGTCCTGATGCGCCACGATGACGTTGCCCTGGTCAGGCTTCAGAAAGCCCATGATGTGCGCCAGGGATACGGACTTCCCCACGCCGCTGCGCCCAATGATGGCAACGGTCTCCCCTCCATCGACGTAAAAATTGGCGTCGACTAAAACGGGGTAGTCGAACGTCTTATAGACGTGCCTGAACTCGATGTAGTGAGGATACTGCTCAGCCATCCGTGTGCCCGGTACAGTGAGTGAGATGAGCGTGCCATTCAGCCGGTGTGTTAACGTTTTTAAACCATCCGCCCGCATCAAAACCGATATGCTCCGGACAGACGATTTCGAGCGCCGAGGCAATTTTGCGGACACCCGACGCAAGCGCCGCTCGAAAGGGTGCGTTACAAGTCCGCCGGTAGACTGCGCACAGTGGTTCCGGCCGTCCCGATGGAGAGAGCGGTACGACGCAATCCGCGCTGGAGGCAACGGCATGGTCCAGCAGACGCGAAAGCAGTTCTGCCCGCACGCCCGGCATATCGCAGGCGAGTACCAGGTTCCATTCGGCCGTGGAGGACCCAAGAGCGGTGACGATACCGCCGAGCGGACCGGTCTCCGGGAACTCGTCCGCGATTACTGGAAAGCCGAGATGCGAATACCGGTCGGGAGATCCTACGAGCGTCACCGACCCGGCGGCGAGCAGAACTTCTCCGGCGACATATTGGGCAAGTGTCTTGCCTCCATAGTCGAGCAGCGCTTTGTCGCGGCTCATTCTGGAACTCCGCCCGCCGACCAGAACGAAACCAGCTTGCCGCATGCAGAGATGATAGCATTTGGGATAACGAAGCCCGGTCAGGTGATTAATATCCTAAAAATCAGTGAACTGGCTGAACCGGCGCCGCTTGGTGCTACCAAGAAGTGGGGGTTATAATCGGTTTGAACAAAGAGATGCGGAATTGTTTGGCATCCGTGACGCTGTTGTGTACTGGCGGTTTGGTTCTTTCGGCTGCGAACTACAATAACGCCGCCCGTGTTACATCGGTCGTAAAGACCGATCAGCGAAGCGGACGTCTGGTGCGCAGGGTGGTGGTAAAGCGGGCTCCGGTGCGCACGATTTCAGCGAAAACCACGGCTGGCGCGGCGAACTCCGGTGTCATCGATATTCCGCGGATCGTCGAACTTACCGCGGCAAAATACGATCTCGATCCATTGCTCGTTCATTCGGTGATTCAGGCGGAGAGCAACTACGATCCATTTGCCGTCTCTCCCAAGGGAGCGCAGGGGTTAATGCAATTGATGCCGGCCACCGCGAAGCGTTTCGGCGTCCAAAATGCCTTTCGCGCGGAGCAGAACATCGAGGGTGGTGTTCGATATCTCCGGTATCTGCACGATCTGTTTCGGAATCCGACGCTGGCGCTGGCGGCTTATAACGCCGGTGAGGGTGCGGTGTGGAAGTACAACAACACGGTCCCGCCGTATGCGGAGACCCAGAGCTATGTCCGGCGGGTAGCCGGAAAATTGAGCAAAGCGAGAAGTGCAAAGGAGTCCGGCACATCAGGGCCGGCAGGAGCGGTGACGGACGAGACGGAAGGAGCGCCCGCTGAGGATGCTGCCTACCGGCCCGTGGTCAGCTTTGTGGACGGCTCGGGCAGATTATATCTGAAGACAGAATAGGACGGTAATGGCATCGGTTTCCTCCCCCAACCGATCGCAATGGAAGTGGCTGAAAGCGCTGGCGGCGGTTTGTTTCTTCCTTCCGGCGCCCTTTCTAAAGGCACAGGAGCTGGCCGTATCTGCTATCCGGTTCTGGCCTCTGGGCGACGTCACCCGGGTCGCTATCGAGGTCACTGGCGAGTTCGAGTACCGGTATGACCGTGTACCCAACCCCGACCGGCTGTACTTTGACATACTCGGCGCCCAGTCCCTGTTGCAAAAGCATGGCACCCACGTCATCCCGGTTGGAAACCGGCTACTCAAACAGATCCGCGTAGCCCTTACCCGGCCGAATATCACGCGGGTGGTGCTCGATTTAGAGCCCTCGGTCGATTTCATCTGCTCTCAGCTAGCCAATCCAGACCGGCTCATGATTGAATTACGTGCGGCCGGGGCCGGCAAACCCTCGCCTGGAACGCCCGCCGAGCCGGTTGGCGTGCAGCAGGAATCTCCTGCAACTCCTGCGTCCCCGCCGGCTCCATCGGAGGCGGCGGAGATGGCTGTGAAACCGCCGGCATCCGCCGCTCCGGCCCGCGTTGGTGGTGCGGGACAGCAGTCGCTCACACGTGTGCTCGGCCTCAAGGTGGCCCGTATTGTGATTGACGCCGGACACGGCGGCCACGACACGGGAACGATCGGCCCCGGAGGCTTGATGGAAAAAGATGTGGTGCTGGACATCGCGAAGCGGCTCGGCACGCTTATCCAGGCGAAACTCGGCAGCGAAGTGGTGTACACCCGGAGCGACGATACGTTTATCGCTCTCGAAGATCGTACCGCTCTCGCAAATGAGAAGAAGGCGGATCTGTTTCTGTCGATTCATGCCAACTCCTCGCGTCTTCGTTCTATTGCCGGCGTAGAAACCTTTTATTTGAATCTCACTTCTTCAAAGGAGGATCTCGATGTGGCGGCACGCGAGAACGCGGCATCGCAGCAATCCATCTTTGAGTTACAAAACGTGATTCAGAAGATCGCCCTTACGGATAAGATCGAGGAATCCCGTGAATTCGCCGCCAGTGTCCAAAAGGCTCTTTATAGCGCTTTATCGCAGAGAAACTCCAGAGTGAAAAACCGCGGTGTCAAAAAGGCGCCCTTTATTGTGCTAATTGGAGCGCAGATGCCGTCGATTCTGACGGAAATCGGTTTCATCAGCCATCCTAGAGAGGAAGCTTTGATGAAGCGGCCTGAGCACAGGCAGAAGATCGCCGAAGCGATTTTTAAAGGGCTATCGGCGTATGCTTCCACGTTGAGCCATTTCGAGGTAGCTCAGACCACTACGCGCTGAGGAAGCTTTCCGTTTCGGGTTCCGGCTCCGGCACGTAATGTAGCCGGCGGAACGTTACACAATTCCGGCCGCGGCCTTTTGCATCATAGAGGGCCAGGTCAGCGGTTCGCAGCATCCGTTCGGGATTCGTTGCATAATCTGATTCGACGGCGACTGTTGCACCTACGCTGGCGGTTAACCGGATCTCGCCGGTGCAGGTTGGGATGGGGCTGGAGGCAATGACTCTCCGTATGCGTTCGGCTTGCTGCTCGGTGGCAACGGCATCGCAGCCCGGCAGCACAATCAGAAATTCCTCTCCACCGTAGCGTCCTACAGCGTCATAAGCCCGGACGGACATCTGCATCCGCGCGGACGATTCGCGCAGAACCTGATCTCCCGTGAGGTGCCCGTATCCGTCGTTGATCCGCTTGAAATGGTCGAGATCCAGCATGATAAGACCGACTGGCTTGGCTTCGCGCCGCGTTCTTTCGAGCTCACGGGCAAGAATTTCGAGAATGGCATGCCTGTTCCACAGTCCTGTGAGCGAGTCCCGCGTCGCCTGTTCCCGCAAAGATTCGCGGATTTCGAACAACTCCGCGTTGAGCTCCACGATGCGGCGGCCGGCGCGAAGGCGAACCTTCAGTTCGTGTTCATCAAAGGGCTTTACCAGGTAATCGTCCGCCCCCGCCTCCATTCCTTCGATCAGATCGCCTTTCAGACTCCGTGAGGTCAGCAGCAGGATGTAGGTGTAGGGTTCCCGTTTCAACTGACGCACCAGTTTGCAGAGATCGGGTCCCGTGAAGCCAGGCATCATCCAATCCAGCACAGCGAGGCGTGGAGAATCCTCCCGGAGGAGAATGTCCTTGGCCTGAACGCCGTCACAGGCAACCAGGACGTCGTAGCCCCATTTCCGGAGTGTTGCCTCCAGGAGGTGCCGCGAAATGATCGTATCCTCAGCGATTAACACGCGCATGACATATCTGCCAGCTCACTCAAAGATTCATATCGGCAGCGCAAACGGTTTCTTTGCAAGAGTTACAAACAGCGAAGTACCTCGTCCCAGTAGTCCCTTAGGAGTAGTCATCTCCCTGATGGCGGGAATACCAGAACCCGGTGAGGCGGAGGGAGAGTAATCAAGATCTCTGTACCGGTTTCTCCCCAGCTTGCGTCTCTCTAATCGTGGGTGAGTTTACATCTGTTCATTTTGTTCGCGGCATAGTACTCTGATCGGGGCACGAGCCGGATTTTACTCCCTCGCCCGGTATTTCGCTTGCATGAGGGGTGTGAAGCAATTAAGATAAAAGCGTATTTAACTTATAAGATCCTACTGGGGGGGGAAATCAGATGATCTATTCGCGTTCCGCAGAGTACGCGATTCGAGCGTTTATCCAACTCGCCGAAGTGCCGGAAGGCAAGTACGCGATGGTAAAGAACATCGCGGAGCAGGCCGATATTCCCGCGCACTTCCTCGCCAAGATTCTTCAGCAGTTGGCTCGCAAGGGTTTCCTGCGTTCGAGCAAAGGGCCAACGGGAGGGTTTTGTCTGAGGATCCCCGCGGATGAAATCACCATGCTCCAGATTGTGGATGCCGTCGACGGGCTGACCGACTTTCACCGGTGTCCGGCGGGTATGGCGGAATGCAACGACCAGATGCCTTGCGGAATGCATGATACCTGGAAAGCTCTCCGTTCGCGTATTATGGAATATTTGGAGGGGACGACAATTGAGGAGTTGGCTCAGGCTTTGGATCAGAAGCGCCGGGCCATCGAGAAGAGGACGAAGTCCAAGCGTCCATCCTCCAGAAAAGCTTAACCGGCATCGTTGCCTGGGAGGAGGAGTGCTATGAACTCGGTATTGGTTCCGATGGTCGTCGAACAAACGTCCCGGGGCGAGCGGGCCTATGACATCTATTCCAGGCTGCTCAAAGAAAACATCATTTTTCTGGGCACCCCCATCGACGATAATGTCGCCAATCTGATCATCGCTCAATTGTTGTTTTTGGCAGCGGAAGATTCCGAGCGGGATATTTCCCTGTACATCAACTCGCCTGGTGGCTCGATCACCGCCGGACTGGCGATTTTGGACACAATGCGGCTCGTTGAGCCGGATATCGTCACTTACTGTGTAGGGCAGGCCGCCTCGATGGCGGCTGTGCTTCTCGCCTCCGGTGCGAAAGGCAAACGGTACAGCCTGCCGCACTCCCGCATTCTTATCCACCAGCCGTCTATGAGCGGATTGGCGGGGCAGGCTGCCGATATCGATATTTATGCGAAGGAGATTCTTCGCATGCGCGAATCGCTGAACCAGATTCTGGCCACGGCGACGGGACAATCGGTGGACAAGGTGGCCCGCGATGTGGACCGCGACTATATCATGGAGCCGGAACAGGCGCTTGAGTACGGTATGATCGACCGTATTATCAGCAGCCGCGAGCTGGCCCCAGTTACTAAGTAGTGCTAAGGGGAATTCGCCAACGCCCGGCCCGGACGACGGCCACATCGGATCACATGAGATTACTAGTTGTCGAGGACGAGAAACGAATCGCCGGGTTCTTGAGCCGCGGTCTGGAGAGTGCCGGCTACGCCGTGGATGTCGCGGGCGACGGCAAGTCCGCCATCGAGTGCGTGCAGGGCACCGACTACGATCTGATCATCCTGGACTTGATGCTCCCGGACACGGATGGGCTGAAGGTCCTGGAGCGAATCCGCAACCGGAAGGCCAGCCCTCCGGTGTTGATTCTCAGCGCGCGCGGTGGTGTGGACGATCGTGTGAAAGGTCTGGAGGTGGGCGCCGACGACTACCTCACCAAGCCTTTCGCCTTTGTCGAGTTGTTGGCCAGAGTGCGGGCGCTGCTCCGCCGCGGCCAGCCTTTGCCGGAACGGCTTCAAGTGGGTGACCTCGTGCTGGACTGCATCCGGCGCAGAGTCTCCCGCGCCGGTGAGACAATCGATCTGGCGCCGAAGGAGTTCAGCATCCTCGAATACCTGATGCGGAATCGCGGGCGGCCGCTCAGCCGGACGATGATTGTCGAGCACGTCTGGGACATGGACTACGACGGGCTTACGAACATCGTTGACGTCTACATCCGCCATCTGCGAAGCAAAATTGACGACCGGTTTCCGCTGAAGCTGATTCACACCGTTCGTGGCATCGGCTATATGCTGGAGTCCGCGGAACAACCCGCCGAAAAGCCTGCCGGGCAATAAACGGCTTCGATGGCATTCGGATTCGTCAGAAGCCTTCGATTCCGCCTCACCGCTATTTATGTCGTCTTCTTCTCCCTGTTGTTGGTAGCGGCCGGGTTTGTGTTCCGGGCCGTGCTCGAGGACATCCTCGGGACGCACGTCCGGGAGATTCTGGAGGAGGACTGGGGGCTGGTGCGGGCCTACTTGCGCATTGAGCGCGGAAAAGTCCAGTGGGTGTACGATCGGGCGGACCCGGACGAAAATTACACAGTTGAACGGCTCCGGCGCGTCTACTTGCTAACCGACGAAAATGGCGTTGTCCAGCAGGTCTCAACCGTTTATCAGTCGCTCGGAATCGAATCCCCCGGCCAGATCCGGGAGGCAATCCGATCGCGGGAGTCTATCATACGCTTGCGCAGGACTGCCGACGGGACACCTTTTCTCGTCCGGTCCGGAGTTTTGTGGGATGAGCGGAGGAAGCCCTACTACCTGGCGATCGGCCGCTCCTTGGGAGAGCGCCAGAGCACACTCCGTCAGTTTACACTGCGGTTTTTTCCCATTTTCCCCGGCCTCATCCTGGTGGGCGCCGTCCTCGGGTGGTTGATCACGGGCCGGGCCCTCCGTCCTGTGAACCGGCTGGCGGATACCGCCCAACGGATCTCCGCATCCAGCCTCGATGTGAGAATTCCTCCGCGCGGAGCCGGGGATGAGTTGGACCGGCTCATCGAAGCGTTCAACCGTATGATGGAGCGGATTTCGGCGTCGTTCCAGCAGATCCGGCAGTTCTCCACCGACGTATCTCACGAGCTTCGTACCCCAATCACTGCCATTCGGGGTCAGTTGGAAGTAGCGCTTTTCGCCGCGCAGAATGTCGACCAGTACCGCGAAGCCATAGGCAACGCGATGGAAGATGTCGAACGGCTGGGCCAAATCGTTAAATCGCTACTGCTGCTCGCACAGGCCGAATCCGGCCAGTTAACGCTCGAAAAGGTGAGGACCGATCTGGCGGCTTCGATCCGGAATCTGCTGGAGCAGTTTGATATTCCTGCCGGAGAGGCCGGCGTAACGGTGGTAACGGATTTGCCTCCTGTTTGTACAGCACAGGTGGACCGCGTTCAGTTTGACCGCCTCGTATCGAACCTGGTGTCGAACGCGATCAAGTACACGCCCCGAGGCGGTTGCGTTGTAATCCATATGCGTTGCAGCCCGGCAAACGTCGTGTTGGAGGTTCGGGACACCGGTCAAGGGATTCCCAAAGCCGACATCCCACACATTTTCGAGCGATTCTACAGGGTGCGCACTGCGGATTCCAATCAGGGGGAGGATTCCAATCAGGAGGGTCTGGGACTGGGGCTCAGTTTTGTAGCCTGGATTGTCAAGGCTCACAATGGATGCATTGATGTGGAAAGTACTGTCGGCGAAGGAACCCGATTTATAGTGCAACTTCCAACCTGGGCGGACTTCGGCGGCGCGGGCCGCGAACTTCGAACTTCGGAAAGCCCGCACGACAGTGATAAGCTTACGTTGAAAAACAAATGAGCCTTGAAATCGAGCAACGTGAAAAAGAAGGTATTACTATTCTGGACATTAAGGGCCGGCTCACCGTCGGTGAACCCGCCAGCCAGTTGCGTGAAAAACTGAAAAGCATGGCGGCGTCGGGCGTACGGAGCGTGGTGCTCAACATGAAAGGTGTGGATTACATCGATAGTACCGGGTTGGGCACACTCGTCATCTGCTACACCACTTTCCAGAAGGCTCAAGGTCATTTGAAGCTGCTGAACGTCAGCCGGCGGAATATCGAGCTGCTGGTTCTTACAAAGCTCGAGACCGTGTTCGAGGTCTTTGCGGACGAACAGGACGCCGTCAATAGTTTTTTTCCGAACCGTGAAATCCGGCGGTTTGATATCCTCACGTTCATTCAGCAGCATAAACAGGAATAACCGCCGCTATGAAACTGGTAGTCATCGGCGGCGTAGCGGCCGGAATGAGCGCCGCTGCCCGCGCCCGGCGGCTCGACCCTTCCTGTGAAATTACGGTGCTCGAAAAGGGCGATACCGTTTCTTACAGCGCCTGCGGTTTTCCCTATTTCATCGACGGGCGGGTGAGGTCGCTCGACGACCTTGTCGCTTATACACCGGATGAGTTCCGCCGCGAGAGAAATATTGATGTCCGGACTGCGGCGGAAGTGGTGTCCATCTCCCACGCGCGGCGGGAGGTTTCCCTTGCGGGTGGCGAGCGTGTCCGTTACGACCGCCTGGTGATTGCGGCCGGGGCCCGGCCGGATGCAAACAACATTGCCGGCGCTACGCTGCCCCACGTTTTCCACCTGGTTTCTCTTGAAAGTACGCGAGCGCTCTGCGAGTTCCTGAAGAGCCGGAAGCCACGTTCGGCCGTTGTCGTTGGCGGCGGCTACATCGGCATTGAAGCGGCGGAGGCGCTTCGCTCGCGCGGCCTGGCGGTGACGTTGGTCGAGAAGAAGCCGTACCTGCTGTCTCGTAATGATATGCAGTTGACCGGGATCCTGAAGGCGCACCTGGAGAAGTTCCGGATCGATATCCGGCTCGAAACAGCCGTGAGCGGCATCACTCCGTCGGCGGCCGGTGAGTTTCCATGCGATCTCGTGGTGCTGGCGGCCGGCCTCAAGCCGAACGTGGAGCTTGCGGCAGACGCCGGCATTGAACTCGGGCGCACCGGCGCTATTCGCGTTAACGAACGTATGGAGACGAACCTGAGCGGTGTATTTTCGGCGGGCGACTGCGCTGAGGCGCATCATGTTGTCACCGGCGCTCCGGTGTGGATTCCGCTCGGCACTACAGCCAACAAGATGGGCCGTGTGGCGGGGGCAAACGCAGTGGGGAAACGGGAACGTTTCGGCGGCATCGCTGGCACAGCCATCGTCCGGGCTTGCGGACTGGGCGTCGCGGTAACGGGCCTGTCTCCCGCCGAAGCGAAGCGCGAGGGGTTCGTGGCGGTTGACTCTTGGATCCATTCGCGCGATCGCGCCTCATATTTTCAAGGCCGTCCTACCAGCGTGCAACTGGTGGCGGACCGGAGCACGCACCGTCTGCTGGGCGGCGCAGTGGTGGGCGAAGGCGGAGTGGAGGGGCGCATCGGGATCATTGCCGGGGCCATACAGGCGCACATGAAGGTGGAGGAGTTCCAAGACCTGGACTTGGCGTATGCACCGCCCTTTGCCCCTGTCTGGGACCCCGTTCTGATTGCCGCACAGCAGTTGTTGAAAGCACTGCCGTAGCTCCGGCACCTTTCTGGCCGCGGTGCGTGAGCAAGCGTTTTTTGCCCCTTTTCAGCAGCCTGTTAGACTGAAAGCATGGGCTTCGGGAAGCACAGGCGAATTCTGGAAAAGGGATCCAGCGCACCGGATTTCAGCCTGGCCGACCTTCACGGAGAGTTTGTGAGTACGCGGCGGATCTTGTCACGAGGCCCGGCGTTGCTCGCGTTTTTTAAGATCTCATGTCCGGTCTGCCAGCTTACGCTTCCGTTTCTGGAGCGCTTCCACCGCCAACTGGCCCCCGGTGTTTTGCAGGTCTTCGGCGTTTCACAGAACGATCAAGGCGCGACCAGGCGATTCGGGCGTGAGTTCGATCTTACGCTGCCCATGTTGCTGGATACGGCTGCTTCCGGTTACCCGGTGAGCAACATATTTGGTATCTCGCAGGTGCCCAGCATGTTTTTGGTCGAGCAGGATAGCACCATCGCCTGGGCTTCGGAGGGGTTCTCCAAGCATGATTTAGAGGATTTGGGGCATCGATTTGCCATGAATCCGTTCGGTGCGGATGAGGAAGTGCCCGCGTTCCGGGCGGGTTGAAGTTCAAAAAACTAGGCTCCCGTGCGGAGCTGGGCATTGAAGGCACAGGATAGGACAGGCTGAATAAACGATGGCATCGAAGATTCAAGACGCGCTGAGTTCAGCGGCGGCACTCGCCAAGGGAATGGGAGTCACCCTGAAGGAGATGATGTCTCCTACCATCACGGAGGATTACCCTGATGTTCCGCCGAAATTCCAGGAACGTTACCGCGGGGTGCACGTGCTTCAGCGCGACGAAAATGGACTGGAGAAGTGCGTCGCATGTTTCCTGTGTTCGGCGAACTGCCCTTCTGATTGCATCTATATCGAGGCTGCAGAAAATACCGATTCGCTTCGGATCAGTGGAGGTGAACGCTACGCACGGATTTACAACATCGACTATTCACGATGCATCTTCTGCGGCTATTGCGTCGAAGCGTGTCCGACCGACGCCATTACCCATGGCCACGGGTTCGAAATCGCAAGTTACGATACGTCTACGCTGATTTGGCGCAAGGAGCAACTGCTGGCCCCGGCGTCTCCGAGAGAGACTCAGACCGCCATTAATCCGCCGCCTGGCGTGCGCTCACCAGTTTGAAGGCGCGCCGGGCGACATTCAGTTCTTCATTCGTGGCGAGAGTGACGACGGCGACCCGTGAGTCACCTGTGGAAATCACCCGGTCGCCGTGGCCGCTCTCATTGGCGACACGATCCAGACGGACTCCCAGGAACTCCAGACCCCGGCAGCAGTTGGTCCGCAAACGCGCGGAATTTTCGCCGATGCCGCCGGTGAACGCGATGGCATCGACCCCCCCCATTGCCGCCGCATAACCGCCAATTGTTTTTCTTACCTGATAGGCGAAGAGTTCCAGCGCGAGGGCAGCCTGTGCATTGCCCGCTGCTGCCGCCTTTTCTATATCGCGCACGTCGCCCCCGGCGATGCCGGAGATCCCGGCCAGGCCGCCCGTGCGAGACAATTGCCGGCGCACCTGCTCGGTATTCCAGCCGTTGCGGTCCATCATGTACAGCACGGCGAAAATATCCAGATCCCCATGGCGGGTCGCGTTCTCCAGCCCCGATTGCGGAGAAAAACCCATGGTCGTATCGACTGACACCCCACGATCAATCGCGCATAGAGACGAACTGCCGCCCAGGTGGCAACTTACTAGCTTGATTTGGCCCGCCTCGACTCCTAGCATTTCCGCCACTCGCTCGCCAATATAGGCATGCGAAGCGCCGTGAAAGCCATACCGGCGAATGCCGGCCCGCGCGCGCCACTCCTCCGGGACGCCATAGTGGCCCGCATAGTCCGGAATTGTGGTGTGGAATTCCGTCTCGAAAGCCGCCACCAGGGGCACACCGGGCATCGTTTCGCGAAACGCGCGAATGCCGGTGAGATAGATTGCATTATGGGCGGGTGCGGCCGGAAGAAACTCCTCCATTGCGGCCATCAGCTCATCGTCGATAAGGAACGTGCCGCGGTAGCGCGGCCCGGCCAGGACTGCTTTGAAGGCTACGACCTGGATCGGATGACCTCCGGTGCTGATCTGTTTCACCGCGTCGTGATAGTCAGAAACCCGCTCCAGCCGCCCCCTCGAAAGCACGCGTTCGGAAGGCATATCCAGTAACTGGTACTTAAGCGAAGTTGAGCCGAGATTCGGAACGAGAATATTCAAGCGGGTTATCTCGCGCCGAGTGCCGTCAAGTTTTGTAACGCCTGTGCCCGGTAGGGACTCTTGTATTTGCTGCATTGTGAGAAGTAAGTTACCGCCTCCTTATTGCGCTTCAACTTGTGGTTGGCCAGGCCGAGATTAAAAAGCGCGCTGGGCATAAGCTGGTCGTTCCCCTTAATGTGCGGCAGCGAAGCCCGTAGCGATTTTTCGGCATCGGCAAACTTATTTTGGCTCATGTAGGTCATACCTTGCATCCAGTAGCCGACTCCGAGCGAAAGGTCTTTCTTTTTCTCCCAATCCGCTTCGTTTGTCCCCTCCGGCCGCGGCTTCGTCTGCATCAGTTCGATAAGCTTACCGGAATACAGCAGAACTTTGCCGGCATCCTTCTGGTTCATGTAGTGGTCGGCAACGGCAAGCAGCATGTCTTCGTTGGTCTGCTCCTTTTGGAGCGTCTTCTCGGCCAGCGCCAACGCTTTATCCTTGGCTCCACTCTGCTGATACGCGAAGAATAGAGGGCCCGCCATTTGTGGCACATACTGGCTTTCCGGGTTACGCTTCTCCAGGGCTTCGCCCAGCATCACTTTTTTGCCGGGATCAGGAGTTCGCAACAGGGCGGCGTATAGCGCGTACTCGGTGTAGGTGTCGAACTGCTTAGCGAAGTCCACCCGCTGCTTCCATTGCTCTTCGTCCTCGTCCTCGCTAGGTTTTGTGGAGGCGGCGATCTTCCGGGCCACGTCTGAGCCGCGGTTGGACCACTTCAGAATGAGATCCGGATCTTTGGTCCCTTCCGCCGCTTTCAATGTTTCGTGTGCCATTCGCACGTCTTCCGGGTCTGCCGCGAGTACTTTTTCACCCGCGTCTATTGCTTTCTGGAAGTTGCCCTGCTTTATATAGAGCGGCTGCATTTGTGCGTACACCCACGCTATGCCTTCGTACTGGGGATGATCGGTGGCAAATTTTTCAAGCATTTGAAGCTTCTTGGCTTGGTCGCTTTCCTGGCCGATCTGTTGAAGTTGCGCACCCTCGGGTGTTCCGGCGTCGATAGTTAATTCCCGCCTCTGAGCGGTCAGCAACACGGTACCGGCTAGAAACGTAATGGCGAGTACCCCAACTCTCATTCGTTTACCCTCCATTGATGTTGAACGGGTGTATTATTATACAGAATTTGGATTTGAGTGGGGATCTTCATCTATGTTCAAATCGATCCGTTTCCTGGCTCTGATATGCTTACTCCCCTGTACTCACGGTTTCGCCGCCGGGTCTGCGATTTCCGGAACGTGGAATCTTACGGCGGACACCGCGGATGGTGAAATGCGCTGGACGATGGTCGTAAAGGACGATGGGGGTAAATTGAGCGGTACCGCATCGGCATCACAGGGTGATTACACCTTGGAGGAGCCCAAGCTTGATGGCAATGAGTTCACTTTTAAGATTACACTTGAGGGGGCGGTTTACCGTGTGAGTATGGTCATCGATGGTTCGCGTATCTCCGGGAGATGGAACGGGCCATCGGACGGTGGAAAAATAGGCGGCACAAAAAGGCTCTGACCACCGGAACATTCCGCTTCGTACAGTGCAATGATACTTCCTTCTACCTATTCCATTGCGCTTCTGCTCACGCTGGTGTCCATGATCTGCTGGGGATCTTGGGCCAACACGCAGAAGCTTGCGGGTAAGTGGCGTTTTGAGCTCTTTTATTTCGACTATTCCTCTGGTGTCCTGCTGACGGCTCTCGCCGCGGCCTATACTTTCGGTTCCATGGGCGACGGGCTCTCGTTTATGGATAACCTCTCGATTTCGTCGCGCCGCAATATCGCCTTCGGTTTGGCTGGCGGCGTTGTCTTCAATCTCGCGAACATGCTCCTGGTGGCGGCCATCAGCATCGCGGGTCTGTCGGTTGCGTTTCCCGTAGGCATCGGGTTGGCGCTTGTCATCGGCGTTGTCTGGAATTACTCGATCAATCCGCAAGGCAACCCCACCTTGATCTTCGCCGGTGCGGGTTTGGTGACCGTAGCCATTATCGTGGACGCACTGGCGTACCGCGCGCACGCGGCCGCGCGGCAGAAAGGCGTCTCTTCCGCTTCCAGAAGCGGAGCCAGCCGTTTCTGGAAAGGAATTCTGCTCAGCATTGTAAGCGGCATTCTGATGGGCTCGTTTTACCCGCTTGTTGAAATGGGCAAGGCGGGCGACTATGGACTGGGACCTTACGCCATCGCCTTCGTGTTTGCCATCGGCGTTTTTGGCTCCACGTTCGTCTTCAATTTGTACTTCATGAACCTGCCCGTGGAGGGTGAGCCGTTATCATTCGGCGACTATTTCCAGGGAAATGCCCGGCAGCATCTCCTCGGAATATTCGGGGGTCTGATCTGGTGCGCCGGAGCGATATCAAATTTCGTTGCTGCCAGCGCCCCGCCGGAAGTGAATGTGGGACCGGCTATGAGTTACGCCATGGGACAGGGAGCCACCATGATCAGCGCGCTTTGGGGCCTGCTGGTCTGGAAAGAGTTTGCCGGCGCCGTTCTCAACGTTCGCCTCCTGCTTGCGCTCATGCTGATACTCTTTGTCATCGGACTTGGCATGGTGTCCGTGGCCCCGCTGTATTGAAACGACGGGACGCCCGTTATCGCTTGGGCAGGCGGACGATCCGCAAATTCCGGAAATCGAGGTTTGTCGTCGGGTCGTGTGCTTGCAGGCTGATGGTGCCTGGTGTCAGTTTCGCTTGTTTTTGACGCACGTTGTTTCCCTCTGGATTCGGATCCTCCCAATCGCTGACCTGATGGCCATTGACCCACACGGCGAGATGGCGGCCGCTGGCGGCGATCGTCTTCGTGAAAAATGTATTGTCCTTCGCCACAATCTTGCGCGCAGGCTGGTGGTGGTAGATGCCACCTGTGCCGAAGTCTACCGGCTGTGTGGGGTCGTCATCCTTGTACTCGTTGCGGATCTGTGATTCGTAGCCGCTCCAGAACACTTTCGGGTCTCCGCGCAGGAAGACGCCGCTGTTTGGGTGGTGGCCCGGGCCGCTGCTATTCGCGCGGACATCGAGTTGCAAGATAAAGTCATCGTACGTGGCTTCGGTCTCCAGTTGTCCGGGACCCTTTTCCACATGAAGCAGACCGCCCTTTACCGACCAGACCGGTGGTTCCTTCGCACGCGGTGTATCTACCTTACTCCAGCCGCGGAGATCTCTTCCGTCGAAAATAGATGACAACCCGAGCGGCCTCAAAACGATGTTGCGGAATTCAATTCGTTGTCCTTCTTTGTGCTGCAAGCCGATGAACCCGAATTTCGCCTTCGGGTCCTTGGCGTCCAGCACCCTCCTGCCGTTGATGCTCACTTGAAAGCTATCCGCCAGCGCCCGGATTTCGTAGGTATGCCATTTGCCGGGTGCAAGCTTCACCCGCTTAGCCGGTGCGTGATTCACCATGCTGCCGGTCGGGAATTCCGGGTGTTCATCCCAGATTTGAAACTCGTAGCCGGTCTCGTGCGGCGCTCCGTCTCTTGCGGATCGAATGAAGACGCCGCTATTGCCGGCTTCACCTTTTCTGAATTCGAGTGTGAGAACGAAATCCGCGAAAGGCGTGGTTGTGCGCAGCCACCCATCCGGCCCTTCCGGTTCTCCAACCAGCACTCCACCTTCAGCATGCCACTTGCCACCGCCTTCGTTCTGCCAGCCAAAGGTGGTTTGTCCATCGAACAGCATGATCCAGCCTTCCTGTGCCTTCTTTTCAGGCAATTGTGCGAATGCGGCGGCAGCGAAAAGCGTAAGGATCAGAGCAAATGGTCTCATTTCGAGAACCATGCTAACAAAGTGAGCCGCAGCCGCGGGCGGTCCCGGCGCTCATCTGGTGAACACGACGACACCGTTCGCGGGAATGGTGATGCTCGCTGAAGCCGGCATGCCATGAAGCGGCGGCCCGTCCGCGGCGACACTGCCTCCATTGCCGGTGGTTCGATGTCCGGCGGAGCTTTCGAAAAAGTCGCTATTGAAGATCTCTCTCCAAAATCCCGCTTGCGGAAATCCGATCCGGTAATCATACAGGCTGCCTTCGCTGAGCGTGCCCGCCACGATGACGTCTTCACCGGACCAATCCATCCAGCGGTGGAAAGCGATGACACGCGACGCATGGTTCACGTGATAGCCGTTCATATTTGGCCCGCGCAGCGCGCGATAGTCGCGGCGCAAGCGGATCAGGGCTCGCGTGAAGGCCAGAAAATCGCGCATCGCCGGATCCTGCTCCAGGCCATCCCACCACACGAGCGTGTTCCTGTGGTAAGCGGGATTGTCGCTCCAATTCTTGTCTTCGAGGATCTCCTGGCCCATGAAGAGCATGGGGATTCCCGGTGCGGTCAACAAAATAGAAGTGGCAAAACGGCTGCGGCTGCGCGCATACCACGAACGGGGATTGTTCCAATCGGCGAGCTTGGCAAGGCGCGGTTTCCACTCGTCCGGTTCGCGGTCCGCGTACACAATGTCATGGTTCTCCAGGCAATTCACTGCGCGCCACGCCTCATTGAAGCCATATGGCGGATAGAGGGCGTCCCGCACGGCGTAAAGGTTAACGTCCGCGCTTGCGCCGCCGGCTGCCTGGCCGATGGCCGCGCGCAATCGTTCTCGCAATCCGTCGGCAAGCGCGGCGTCGAAGCCCATGCCGCCCGGGGGCGCCTGTAC
Source organism: uncultured Acidobacteriota bacterium (assembly GCA_900696665.1). Lineage (GTDB taxonomy): Bacteria > Acidobacteriota > Terriglobia > Bryobacterales > Bryobacteraceae > CAADGY01. The sequence continues at coordinate 17,158 of CAADGY010000070.1, read as the reverse complement.
TGCGAGTTCCCGCCGGCTGTTCCAGTACTCGGCGATGTGAATCGCTTCCGGCTTCACGAAGTGGAGGGTGTTAGTCAGATCCTGGCAGAAGAACCATCCGCCGTGATTGTCGATGACACTGACTTCGTCATAGCGGATGCCATCAGCGTGGTACTCCTCAAGGAAGAATTTGGCATTCTGAATCAGGAAATCGCGAACACCGTCTTCCCCATAGTTGAAAACCAATCCTCCTGCCCAGCCGCTATTAGTGAAGTAGAGGCTGTCCCGGTTATCGCCGCGGTTTTGCATGTCGAAAAAATAGAGGCAGTGATCGTCGAAACCGCCGCCCGCGTGATTGTAGACGAGATCGAAGATAACGGCGATGCCGTTCATATGCAGTAGATCGACCAAGGCCTTCAATTGGTTGGGTCCCGGTTCGAGCTGAGCCCGGGTGAGCGGCGGCGCTCCATGCTCCGACAGGAGCGCATTCACCAACGGCAGATACCGGTTCAACTCCGCGATGTCGTCGACCTGGTATGCCATCTCCGGCGAGAAGAAGTCGACGTTGTTGTATCCGAGGCTGGTATTGAAAGGAAACTCCTGCACGGGCAGAAGCTGAACCGCTGTAGCACCGAGGTCGCGCAGGTACGGGATGCGCGTGATGACGTCCAGAAAATCCGCCACCTGCTCGCGTTTGTCGCGGCCCTGGGCATCGACGCCATAGAATGCGCCCACGTGTAACTGGTAAATAATCAGGTCGTTGAAGGCGGGGGCGTGGAATGTGGAATCGTGCCAGGGGTACGTTGTGGGGTCTCTCACCAGGCAATCGCATTCCGGAAAGCCCGGTTGTATGCCGAGTTCACGGGCATAGGGATCGCGTTTGAAGCCGCCGCCGGCATCGCCCACCACGTAAAAACGGTAGGGCGCGCCTTCCTCTATGCCCGGGACGAAGAGTGCCCACGTGCCGTCCTCACGGCGCGTCAGGCGGTCCGAGGAGCGTGGCACCCAGCCCGGTTCACGCGACGTAGCAGCCTCGGTGCCGGCGACTACGTAGACCTCATGGGCGCGAGGAGCCCAAACGCGAAATGTGGCCCCTCCTTCGATGAGATTGGCGCCCATCGGCGTTTGGGAATGGATGAAAGGAGTGGCAGTAGCAGCGGTCGTTGGCATCGTTCGGCCTCTCTATCGAACCCCGCAAGCGGCTTATAGCTTGAAGAAAATCTTGCGCCGGTACAGCCAGTAGCAGAGATACCACATCACCAGCAGCACCGTGCAGGCTTGCGCCACCGAAGCGAAGTCCCCGAGCCATTCATACTTCAGCGTGAACACTCCTAGCGCCCTGTTGAGCCAGCCGCGAAGGACGATATCGACCGAGTAGATGAAGATGGAATTCGCTCCGACTACAACGAGTGGCAACGTCCACGCGCGATATTCCTTGACTTCTACTACCCAGTAAAAAGCCAGCAGCATCAAAAGGACCCACCCGGTGCTATAGAGCGTGAAAGATGTGGTGCAGATTCGCTTGATAATTGGATTCCACGGATGAATCACCAATCCAAGGAGGAGAGACAGAAAGGCCGCTATCCCCAAGGTACGCATCTTGACGGCGTGCGAGTTCCGGGTCATGAGTAGTTCTCCGGTCCATACACCGAACAGGGTGGTAGCGGTGCTGGTGATGAAGTTGATATTGACCCAATACCCGCCGTTCATGCTGCCGAAGACAAATTTATCGATGACGGCGCCGATATTGGTGGTTTTCGACATGAAAGGTCCTTCGCTCCCGGGAAATGCCACGAACAATGCCCAGTGGCCGATCAGTATGGCAGCCGCAATTACCGCCTGCCACCGGAAGCGCAGTTGCATGATGAGGTAGCAAAGGAAATACGTAATCCCGATCTGCGCCAGCACGTTGATGAGTTGAAAGTGAATTTGGCCGCGTGAGATCGACATTAGAATCTGACTCATCAGAACGAGTCTTATGCTACGGGCGGCGACGTGCCGGAAAATGTCGCGGTTCGTCGCTCCGAGTTCCATGCGGCGGGCAAATGCAAAGGGCATCGCCACGCCCACCATAAACATGAACGCAGGTTGAATGAGGTCCCAGAACGAAATCCATTCCCACGGCATGTGTTCGAACTGGCTGGCAATAGCGGTGAAAGCGGGATTTTTTTCGGCGAGCGCGGCCAGGCCGAACCCGCCCGACACCAGCATGATCATGATGAAGCCGCGGTATGCATCCAGAGCGAGATAACGCGGCTGAGGTGTCCGTGGCGGTACGGCGGCTCCCAGAGGTGCTGCGGCGGAAACCGGTTGAGCAGCTTGCATCTTGGTCAGGATTCTAGCACACGGGGTCGCTCACCGTACCGGCTTCCGTTCGATCCCCCACGAGCTTTACGAACGCGCCATAATCTAAGTTAACCTTCGCTAGGAACTGCATATGAAAAACGACCTGACAACCTCACGCCGCGAGTTACTGCGGTTTGCGTCCTTAACCACCCTCGGCGCGGGGCTCTCACAGGGCCAACAGCCGAAACCCCAGGGCGACACCGTTTACGAGATGAAGTTTGAACCGAGAAAGACCGTACGAATGGGATTCATCGGTTTGGGCGGGCGCGGAACGAGTGTCATGCGGAACTTCGCGGCGGTCGATGGCGTTGAAGTTCTGGCTTTGTGCGACATCGATAAGGAAAAGCTCCCCCGCGCGCAGGCCATCCTCGAAAAATTGGGCCACTTGAAGGTTCCCACCTACTACCATCAGGGCGAACGGGCGTTCGAGGAACTGGCAAAGCGCGACGACATCGACCTGGTTTGCGTCGGAACCCCATGGAACTGGCATGTTCCTATGGCTGTCTACGCCATGAAACAGGGTAAGCACGTGGCGGTGGAGGTGCCGGCGGCAACGACTATCGAAGAATGTTGGGAGCTGGTGAACACGTCGGAAAAAACGCGGCGGCATTGTGTCATGCTCGAGAACTGCTGCTACGGATATAACGAACTTCTCGTGCTGAACATGGTCCGTGCGGGTGTCTTCGGTGAACTCACGCACGGGGCTTGCGCCTACAATCACGACCTGCGCGGCCTCTTGTTCTCGAACCGCGGCGAAGGACTGTGGCGCCGGACCGATCATATTAGGCGCAATGGCAACCTGTATCCGACGCACGGTCTCGGTCCGGTGGCCAATTACATGGACATTAATCGCGGCGACAAGTTTGAGTTCATGGTGTCGATGAGTTCTCCGGCTATCTCGCTAGCCTATTTCCGGGATCAGAAGCTGCCGGCAAATGACCCGCGCCGCAAGGAAACATATCGCTGCGGCGACATGAACATCAGCCTCATCAAGACCACCAAGGGCAGGCTCATTACCTTGGAACACGACGTCACGTCTCCACAGCCCTACGACAGGATTAACCTGATTTCCGGGGTCAAGGGTATTTTCCGCGATTTCCCCCCGCGCATTTATCTGGATAGCATGGGCAAGGACGAATGGGGATCCATTGACTCTTTCAAAGCGCAATATGAACACCCCTATTGGAAGGAGCTTGGTGAGACGGCCCGGAAGCTCGGCGGACACGGCGGGATGGATTTCATCGAGTGCTATCGCCTCATACAGTGCATGAAGGAGGGCATTGTGCCGGATATGGATGTCTACGATGCCGCGGCCTGGAGCGCGCCGGGGCCGTTGAGCGATCTGTCCGTCGCGAAGAACAGCGCGCCGGTCCCGTTCCCCGATTTCACCCGGGGCCGCTGGAAAAACACCAGCAGAGCTTTCGGCAAACAGACGGGCTGAATTTCTGTCCCCAAGATCGTACTCAGGAAAAGCGGGTTCTCTTCCAGAGCAACAGCCCGCATGCGACCAGGAAGACGAGAGAGGCTGCCACCAGCACCGTCATCCATGGGATGTTGACATCCATGGGTTGACGCTCCGCGCCGGCAGCGAGCCAGACGAACAACGCCACCGCTCCCGATACAATCACTAACTCCCACCAGCGGCGCAGCCGGCGCTCCGCGGCCAGCGGATCTTCGCCCTGCATGGTCGAAGCGACGCGATCGCGGTCAAGGCCGTAACGGTCGCACTCCCGTGCCATCGCGTCCCGCCAGGACCGCTGTTCCGACTCCGGCGCCTCGGCTGTGCTGATGGCCGCCGCGCCCGCGATCATGACTAGGGATCCGGCCACAATCAGCAGTTGCGCGGCGAAGCCGTGGGCCGCGAACTCACCAAATACGAGCGCGCCCCAGGCGAGACCCCAAAGTTGGTTTGTGTTGGACAGCGGAATTCCGCGCCCAATACCAATGTACTTCGCGGCGTACTGCTGAAACAGATCGCCCAGAACCCAGCAGAAACCGCCGAGAAACAGCCAGAACAGCGCGGACCGCGCGTGGCCGAGAGCAACAATGACGTTCTGAACTCCACCATCGAATGCGACTGCAAGGATGAAGACCGTCCCCAATTCGCCGAACGTGAACACGGTCACGAACGACAGCGGATTCATACCGCTGATGTACGCCTTCCGGTAGGGAATGTACATGGTTCCCCACAAAATACCCGCGCCAATCGCCGCCGCGACTCCCAGGGTGGCGGCGCCTGAGGGACCGGAGGAGGATTGGTGCGATGTGGCATACGCCAGCAAACACGCACCGGTCACGATCGCTGCCGCTCCGCCCATCACCTTCGCGCGCTGTCTCGCGCCCGCGCCCCGCAACTCGTTAAATAGCAACCAGCCCCAGAACAGGCCTACCAGGCTGTTGGTATTCCATAGCGGAAACGCGATGGAAAGCCCGACATTGCGAATGGCGAAAATAGTGAGCGTGTTCGCAACGGCCCACAGCATCCCAGCGAGCACTGCCCAAACAATGAGGTGCGGTTTTTCGCGAAGGTCCGCCCAGATGTAAGTTGTTCCTTTCAGTGCGACGGGAACCGTCCAGCGTGCGACGAAGACGCCGGCCACCATTCCCAGCGAGATCAGGAACGGTGAGTAGCCCACGGTCACCAGTTTCGTCGGTGCTTCAGCCATTCCAAGCCACGCGCCGGCCGCCAGTCCGGAGGCGACGCCGAGCGTATGCAAGGAATGAGTGGATTGCTTTGCGGCTCTTGCCGGTAAGGTCATGAGAGCACCACGAGGAGAACAATTCCGAATATGAGAACGATGACCGGCAGCCAGAACTGGATATCCGTGATCGTGGCTTTAAGGAGTGATGGTTTCAAGGCGGGCCTCCTCCGCGGCAATTTCATCGAGCATTACCGGACGGCCTTCTTCGTGCGACTTTCGGGCCGCCAGCGCCATTACCACGGGTATACGGCCATCAAGGCCCGTCACCGGTGTCTGCCTGTCGTGAACTATCGCTTCGACAAATGCCTGTAACTCGTTGGCGAAGCTTTCCGCGTAACGTTCCATAAAAAAATTCAGCGGCAGATCGCGCCGAACGGATTCTGCGGTGCTGATGACGGCGCGGTTCGGATAGCAGTTTTCCGTCGCGATCGCACCCAGACTGCCCAGTACTTCCACTCGCTGATCGTAGCCATAAGGCGCTTGCCTGCAGTTGTCGATGGTGCCGATGACGCCATTCGCAAAGCGCAGCACGATTACCGCGGTATCGACATCGCCGGCTTTTCCGATGTCGGGGTTGACTCTTACTCCCGCGGCGGCGTACACTTCCGTCACTTCGCTGCCAACGAGGAAACGCGCCATGTCGAAATCGTGAATCGTCATATCGAGGAACATGCCGCCGGATACCTTTATGTAAGCGAGCGGCGGCGGGCCGGGATCGCGGCTGACAATATGCAGCAGGTGCGGTGTGCCGATCTCACCGGTGGCAATGGACCTGCGCACGCGTACGAAGTTCGGATCGAAGCGCCGGTTGAATCCAATTTGCAATTTGACGCCCGCTTTGTGCACAGCTTCCAACGCACGGTCGATCTTTTCGAGGCTGTGATCGATGGGTTTCTCGCAAAAGATATGCTTGCCGGCCTGCGCGGCTTCGATGATCAAATTGGCATGGGTGTTGGTGGAAGAGCAGATCATCACCGCATCGATAGCGGGATCCGCAAAAATTTCGGCCGTTCCAGCGGCGGCGCGTGGGATTCCACAACGCCGGGCAATCGCATCTGCCGCCCCGGCATCAATATCGCACACCGCGGTCAGAGCCGTTTCGGGAATGCGAAATGCGATCGTTTCGGCGTGCACTTTTCCGATGCGGCCGGCGCCGATCAAAGCGAAGTTCAATCGCTTCTTCACAAGGCCCTCTCAATCGACCGGAGATACTCCCGGTTGCGCCGTGCGCTCTCTTTGGGTGCGCCCATTCCCGGCAGGACGTCCTGCTCAACCAACGTGTAACCCGTATAGCGATTCTTCTTTAACCACTGCAACACCGCCGGAAAATTCACACCCCCCTGCCCAAGTTCGCAGAAGACGCCGTGCCGCAGCGCCTCGAAATAATCCCATCCCTTGATCCGCGCCTGCCGTGCTACTTCGGGCTGGCAGTCTTTCAGGTGAATGTAGAGGATCCGTTCTCTGTAACGCTCCAGACCCTGGAGGACATCGCAGTGCCCAGCACCCAAAGCGAAATGGCCGGTATCGAAAACAAGGCCTATCGCGCCCGGATCGGTGAGGTCGAGGAAGCGTGCGATCTCATCAGGCGTCTCCACGTACCCGGCGCAATGGTGATGGAACACCGTCCGCAAGCCGGTTTCTTCCAGCACCGCGCGGCCGGTGCGATTCGCCCCTTCGGCGAAGACACGCCACTCCTCCACACTCAGGCCCATTTCCTCGGTGATGCGTCCCGCGTTGCTGGTGCGCTCCGGAACCGTCCCGTTGTTATCGGCCAGAACGAGATAGGGCTTCGGCGCTGAGGAGACCGCCGCCAGAAGGCGGGCGGTCTTCAGTGCATTTGCGATTCCGGGGTCATGAGCAGCCGGGTCCTTCAAAGCAACCGGCACAAAGGCGCCGAGCATCACCAACCCGCGCTTGTCGAGTTCCGCCTTCAGGACGGAGGCATCCGTGGGCATGTAGCCCCAGTCGCCGAGCTCCGTACCGGTATAACCCGTTTCGGCGAGTTCGTCCAACATCCGATCGAAGGCGATCTGTTCGCCTTTGGCTTCTTCGAACTCGAGAGTCCCCCATGAGCAGGGAGCATTCCCGACACGAAGGATTACCACGTTGCTCTCAACTGCCGTTGACATCTAAAACCTCCGGCTCCACTCCTTCGGCCAGCGTTCGATGACGACCTTCTCGCCGGTATAGAACTCGACAGCGTCGCGTCCCTGTGCGTGAAGGACGCCGAAAAAGCTGCCCTTCCAGCCACTGAACGGAAAATACGCCATCGGTGCGGCCACTCCGATATTCACGCCCACGTTGCCCGTGGGAATCTGATTGCGGAATTTGCGCGCCGCGGCACCGCTTGTGGTGAAGATCGACGAGGCGTTGCCGTAAGAGTTCCGCGCAATGATTTCCATTGCTTCGTCCACACCCGAAGCATGAATGACGCTGAGGACCGGCCCGAAGATCTCTGTTTCCATCAGACTGCTTGCCGCCGGCACACCGTCGAGTACCGTCGGGCCAACAAAGTTGCCGCGAGGCCATCCGCTAAGGCTTATGTCACGGCCGTCGAGAATGGGTCGTGCGCCGTCGGAGGCGCCCTGTGTGATCAGACTCCGTATGCGTTCACGGCTGGTGGACGTGATGACGGGACCCATCTGCACGCCGTCTTCGAGTCCGGAGCCCACCTTCAGGGCGGCAGCGGTTTCCGTAATGGATTTCGGGAACCATTCACCTGCCTCTCCGACAGTCACCGCCACGGAAACGGCTAAACACCGCTGCCCGGCGCAGCCGTATGCGCTGTCGGCGATGATTCGCGTAGTTGTTTCCCGGTCGGCATCTGGAAGAACGACGACGTGATTCTTCGCTCCTCCCTGGCACTGCACACGTTTGCCGGCGGCCGACGCCCGCGAGTAAATGTAGCGCGCCACGGCCGTCGATCCCACGAAGCTTACCGCCTGTACGGAGGGATGATCGAGCAGGGCGTCTACCGCATTCTTCCCCCCGTTGACGATGTTCACAACTCCCTTGGGAAGACCTGTCTGCTCGATCAGTTCGGTGATACGGATCATGCTGAAGGGCACGCGCTCGGACGGCTTCAGCACGAACGTATTCCCGCAGGCGATTGCGTATGGCAGAAACCACAGCGGGATCATCGCCGGAAAATTGAAGGGTGTGATCGCGGCAACGACGCCCAGCGGCTGGCGGAACATCGACTCATCGATGCCGGTTGCGACGTCCTCCAGGTTGTAGCCCTGCATCAGGATGGGGATGCCGCACGCTACCTCCACGTTCTCTATGCCGCGCCGCAACTCCCCGCGAGCTTCGGACAAGGTTTTGCCGTTTTCGGTTGTAGTAATGCGGGCGATCTCTTCGAAGTGGTCTTCAAGAAGCTGTTTGAGGCGAAACAGGTACTGAATCCTGTCGGCGGGGGGAGTCAAGCGCCATTCCGGAAACGCGGCCGATGCGGCCTTGACGGCGGCATCGGCATCCTGTGCCGAACCGGCGGGTGCGCGGGCGATCACATCTCCCGTGGCCGGATTCAGCACCTCCGTCGCCGCATCGGAGGACGGCCGCCGCCAGGCCCCTCCTATGTAATCCAGTACCTCGCCACGAAGTTCATTTGTTCCAGTCATTGTTCTATCTTGCACCAGCAGCCACTTCGTGATGCCGCTCCTTCTTCAACGCTTCTTCGTAGGCGGCGCGGGCGGCCCGGATGCTCTCGATCCCGGAAACCTCCGAGATGGGCACGTCCCACCAGGACTCGTAACCGGGAACGCGCATCTCCTTATCCACCTCGATCACCACCGCCGTGGTGTGTTCGTCGCGCTTCATTGCTTCGAGTGCGCTCTCAAGCTCTTCGTGCGTGCGGGCCCGGACAGTACGCGCACCGAGTCCTTGGCACAGCGCGACAAAGTCGACGGGCACGTGCGCTCCATCGAGCTGGCCGGATTTCGTTCTGTGCCGGTAATCCGTACCAAAGCCGTGTGAGCCGATCGCCTGAGACAGTCCGCCGATGCTCGAGAAACCGTGGTTATCGAGCACGACGATATTGAGCTTGTACCCTTCCTGAACGGAGGTGGCGATCTCGGACGACATCATGAGAAACGAGCCGTCGCCGACCATAACGTAGACTTCCCGGGACGGGTCCGCCATCTTCACCCCGAGTCCGCCGGCGATTTCGTAACCCATGCACGAGTAGCCGTACTCGAGGTGATAACCACGCGGCTGGCGCGTCCGCCAGAGCTTATGCAGATCGCCGGGCAGGCTGCCCGCTGCACAAACGACGATATCCTGGGGCCGCGACAAGCGGTTTACTATCCCTATGACTTCGCCTTGGCTGAGGGGCGGGCCGTGCCGCAAGCCGTAAATCCGGTCGGTCTCTCTTTCCCAGCGGTCTTTCCATTGCGGAATGCACTTCGCAAAATTGTCCTTCACGCGGTATCCGTCCAGTGCGGCGCCAAGTGCTTCCAGCGTGACGCGAGCGTCGGCAACCAGGGGGAGGCCGGCGTGTTTGAACGCGTCAAGCTCCGCGACATTAATGTTGATGAATTGCACGCCCGGATTCTGGAAGGCTGTCTTGGACGCGGTGGTGAAGTCGCTGAGCCGCGTGCCAACGGCGATCACCAGGTCGGCATCGCGCGCAGCGATATTGGCGCCGGGCGTTCCCGTAACGCCTATGGCGCCCAGGTTCCGCGGATGATCAAATGGCAGCGATCCTTTCCCGGCCTGTGTTTCTCCCACAGGGATGCCGGTTTGTCCCGCGAATTGCGCCAGGGCTTCTGTCGCCTCGCTGTATAGTATGCCGCCGCCCGCGACGATGAGCGGCCGCTTTGCGGACCGGATTCTCTCCGCGGCTCGCGCAAGTATCGCCCGGTCCGGTTCTGCGCGCGGGATATGCCACACGCGCTTCTCGAACATCTCTTCGGGGTAATCCCACGCCTCCGACTGAACGTCCTGTGGCAGCGCGAGAGTTACCGCGCCGGTCTGCGCCGGGGAAGTGAGTACCCGCATTGCTTCGACCACAGAACAAATCAGTTGGTCCGGACGGTTGATACGGTCCCAGTAACGCGATACGGGCTTGAAAGCATCGTTCACCGAAACATCCTGGCTATGCTCGGATTCGAGTTGCTGCAACACGGGAGCCACATTCCGCCGCGCGAACAGGTCGCCCGGCAGCAGCAGTACCGGGATGCGATTGATGGTGGCCGCCGCGGCTCCGGTGATCATGTTCGTGGCGCCAGGACCTATCGATGAGATACAGGCAAACGTTCCGAGCCGGTTTCTGGTTTTTGCAAACGCGGTCGCGATGTGCACCGACGCCTGTTCGTTCTTCGACTGGTAGTAACGAAAATCCGGATTCTCCTGAAGCGCCTGGCCCAGGCCCGCAATGCAGCCATGGCCGAAAATACCCCAGGCGCCGTGAAAAAACAGATGCTCCTGCCCGTCGCGCTCCACGTACTGGTTTTTCAAAAATCGGACCAGCGCCTGGGCCATGGTTAATCGTTGTGTTCGCATCCGTTGAGACCTCGAAAGCTCAGTTTTCCATTTCCATTGTGACCAGCGGCACGCGTGGGTCTTTGTCTCGCCACGTGTCCCGGACCCAGATGTAGTCGGGATCGTCCGAGGCGGCCATCGACCGCGCGGAACCCGCCAGGGCATTCAAATAGTAAACGTTGTAACCGTGCGCGGCGACCACCGGATGGTAACCTTCCGGAACCAGCACCATCTCGCCATCACGAACTGTGAGGGTCTCATCCAGCCGCCGGTCGGGCGTATAGACTTTCTGGATGGCATAGCCCTCGGGACGATCGACGCGGTAATAGTAGATCTCTTCCAGGTCAACCTCTCCGGGTGGATTGTGGACGTCGTGCTTGTGCGGAGGATAGCTCGACCAGTTTCCGCCGGGCGTGTATACCTCGACAACCAGCAAGCGGTGTGCCGGAAACTCGGGCCGGATGATTTTGTTAATCTGCCGTGTTGCGTTCCCGCCTCCGCGAATCTCCACTTCTGTCTCGGCCGGTGTTATGAGTGTGGGCGGATGATACTCTTCCGCTCTCGAATAGCAGAATGCGAGATCGCATTCCGTATCGGCTACTACGGTATAGCGTGTCGCCACCGGCAGATACAGTGCGTAAGGCATTCCCGCGAACACGTTCGGCCGCCGCCCGATGCCGGTCCAGTCACCACGAGATGAAGCGACCGAGCACGTTCCGCCCAGCAGTACGAGGCCCAGTTCGCGGTCCGCCGTGTCCGCTTCTATGCGCTCGCCCGGTTTCAGCCTGCGGTTGCTGAAGGCGAGGAACTGAAAGCCATGCGTTTCCGCTTGCGTCCCGTTTTGGGGGCGTACGAGCAGTTGCATTCGGTCTTCTCCTTGGGAGGCGCAGTGGACTGACGTACGATGAGCTTGCCGGTGACCTTAATGTCCTGTTCAGCATCCACACCGGCGATCAGCTTTAATAGAACCTGTATCGCTAGGCGGCCCATATCATATTTGGGCTGGCGCACGGTCGTAAGCGGAGGGTCGACATACAGCGCCAGCGGCAGATCGTCAAAGCCCACCAGCGAAATGTCGTCCGGAACCTTGTGCCCGTGCGTCCGGATTGCCTTCAGTGCGCCGATAGCGGTCATGTCGTTGTAGCAGAATACAGCGGTGGGCCGCTCGGACGCAGCCAGCAGCCGCTCCATCGCGGTGCTTCCACCTTCAGCTTTGCCGTCGCCATGAACCACGAGATCCGGTTGAAAGGGAATATCGGCCTCATCCAGGGCCGACCGGTAGCCGCTGAAACGTTCCGAGTCCGAGCTGTATCCGAAGCGGTCTCCGATGTAAGCGATGCGCCGGTGCCCGAGTTCGACAAGCAGGTTCACCGCACTGCGGCTTGCCTCGAAGTTCTCTATCATCACGGAGTGTGCGAAGTGGCTGGGATGCTGGTTGTTCAGCAGCACGATCGGGATCGCCATTTGCTCAAGTAGAGAACCGTACAGTGCACCTACACGCGATGCGGTTACTACGATGCCATCGACGCGGCGGTCTTCAAACGAATGCACAACCTTGAGTTCGCGTGACGGGTCGGCATTGCAGTTGGCAAGAAAAACGGAGTAGTTGTGTGCAATCGCTTCGCTTTCGATTCCACTGACGACTTCGGCTACGAACGGATCGGCAATACTGGTTACGACGACGCCAATGGTACTGCTCCGGCTAGTAGCAAGACTGCGCGCGATGGCGCTGGTTCTGAATCCGTTCTCCGCTGCAATGCGGCGAATCTTCTCGGCCGTTTCCGGATTCACCAGCGGGCTGTCGCGTAGTGCCCGCGATACGGTGGAATGCGAAACGCGCGCAATGCGAGCGATGTCTTTGATGGAAGCCGGCTTGTTCGCGTTCCTCACGGAAGTAGTTGCCTCTGTTGGCGCCGTTTGAACACGTGTGCATTACGATTCTATTCGGCCTTGGCCGGCTTGTAAAGCAGATTTTCAGCAAAATTGACAATTTTGGGCCTTGACGGAAGGGGCGTCTGGGGCTACGATTTATGCACACGTGCTCATTTCAATTCTGGTCGGATGCCGCCATGACTGATGCGTCTTTATCCGTGTCGTTTAAAAGCCCTCTTCACCGGATGACGCAAACGACACCCACGTGCCTGTGGAACGATTCCGCATCTTTGGAGGAGCTGTCTTATTCAATCGAGCACGGCGCTGTTGGCGCAACGTGCAACCCCGTCATTGCGTTTTCCATCCTGAAAGCGGAGATGAAACAGTGGCGGCCCCGTATTCTCGGGTTGCTGGATGAAATGCCTGCCGCAACGGAGGATGAGATCGGATGGCGCGTCATTGAGGAGATGTCGGTCAAAGGCGCGGCGCTGCTCGAACCCATCTTCAGCGCGCAAAACGGACGCAACGGCAGGTTGTCTATCCAGACCGATCCACGCAATTATCGCAATACCCGGGCGATTATCGATCAGGCCGTGCGCTTTAACGAACTGGCGCCGAACATGATTGTCAAAATTCCGGTAACGCGCGCCGGCATACCGGCGATTGAGGAAGCTACGTACCGGGGGATTAGCATCAACGCCACGGTATGCTTCACTTTGCCGCAATGCATCGCGGTGGCGGAGGCCGTCGAGCGCGGGCTCACGCGCAGAGAACGCGAAGGGAAGAGCATCTCTACCATGGGACCGGTTTGCACCATCATGGTTGGCCGGCTCGACGACTGGTTGAAAGTCGTAATGGACAAGGAGAATATCAGCACGGATCCGGGGTACCTGGAATGGGCCGGTGTTGCGGTATTCAAAAAGACCTATGCGATTTTCCGCGAGCGGGGATACCGCCTGCGTCTTCTCTCCGCCGCGTTCCGCAATCACATGCATTGGAGCGAGTTCATCGGCGGCGATGTGGTCATCTCACCGCCGTGTGCCTGGCAGCGCAGGTACAATGCCAGCGACATCGACGTTATCTCCCGCATCGATACGCCCGTTTCCGGCCGTATCGTGGAAGATCTGCTGAAACGATTTGCCGATTTCCGCCGCGCGTACATGGAAGACGGGCTGTCCATCGACGAGTTTGATACTTTCGGTTCGACGCGGCGCACGCTTCGCCAGTTTAGTGGCGCATGCACGGATCTGGCTGTGCTGATACGCGAAGTTATGCTGCCGAATCCGGATCTGAAGTAGCTTGGGGACTTCAAGACCGGATGGAGGAGCCAATTGTAAGCAACTGGTAATTCGTATGTAACGAACGAGAGGCTACAACTCGCACATGAATCGCTTACTACTTTTGGGGTTAGTCTTCGTTCTGGCGGCGTTTGGCCAGTACGACACCGCATCTGTCTTGGGGACTGTCACCGATCCCACCGACGCTGTTGTCTCCGGAGTGAGGGTCACTCTCGAGAACGTCAGGACGGGAGTCAAGCAGACCTCCACCACCGACACAACCGGCAATTACGTTTTTGTCAGCCAGCGGATTGGCGAGTACCGCGTGCTCGCTGAGGCCCAGGGATTTAAGCCGGTCAGTTCGGCTCCCTTCACCCTGACTGTGAATGCCCGCCAGCGCGTGAATCTCACCCTGGAAGTGGGCGACGTCACCCAGACCATAGCGGTCACCGGAACCGCCGAGACCCTTGAAACGGATTCCAGCGATCGCAGCCAGGTAATTCAACGCGCAGCTATCGTGAATCTGCCGCTGAACGGCCGCGCATATGCGGATCTGGCGCTGCTGTCGCCGGGAGTCCGCAAGTCGAATATCACCAGCCGCGATGCTTCGTTCAATGTGAACGGTCTGCGCAGTTCGTTCAATAATTTCATGGTCGACGGCGTCGACAACAATGCTTACGGAACCTCCAATCAGGGATTTTCCAACCAGGTTGTGCAACTCAGTCCCGACGCCGTGGAGGAGTTCCGTGTCGTCACCAACAACTTCTCTGCCGAGTACGGGCGCGCCGGCGGCGCGGTGATCAATGCCAGCGTGCGCAGCGGAACCAATTCGTTTCACGGTTCCGCGTGGGAGTTCCTTCGGAATACCAAATTGAACGCCGTTGGATTCTTCCGTCCATCAACTGGTGTGAAGCCCGTGCTGGTTCAGAATCAGTTCGGCGGCTCTTTCGGCGGCCCCGTCATCCGGGACAAAACGTTCTTTTTCGCGGATTACGAAGGGCTGCGCCGCGTCGAACGGAATCTACGGTTCGGGACGCTGCCTTCGATGGAACAGCGGCAAGGAAATTTCGGAAGGCCGGTTCGTAACCCCCTTACCGGCGAGGTCTATGCTGACGGGGTGGTGCCCGCCAGTCTGATCACTCCGTTTGCGCGCCGCGTGCTCGGCGATCTTCCCACTCCGGTTCGCGCCACCGCGCTTGGCGCTCTTCCTTCCAACAATTGGGACTTCCTCACCCCGGTGCCCTCGGTGGACAACAAAGGTGACGGGCGCATCGATCACTACTTTTCCCCGAAGTTGAACGCGTTTGCCCGCTACAGCCACCGGTTGCTGAACCGCACGGAAAACCACGTTATCCCAGGTCCTTCCGGCGGCGATGCCAACGGCCATGTGCGCGTTTTTAACCAACAGGTGGCCGGAGGCTTTAATTACACGCTTTCTCCCACGTCATTGATTGATTTCCGCCTAGCCGTTTCGGTCTTTGAAGGCGGGAAGTTCGCACTGGGTTCTGAGCGCCCGAACATGTTAGAGGAATATGGGATTCCGGGGTTGCCGGACAACCCGGTCATTGGCGGAGGGCTCACCCGTCAGGCGGTCAGCGGTTTCACCGCATTCGGCCGGCAGTCTTCGAACCCGCAATTCCAGGACCCGACCACTATCAATCCGAAGGTGAACTTTTCGAAGATCGCCGGCCGGCATTCCTTGAAAATGGGATACGAATATCAGGCCATCAACACCGACATTTTCGACTTCAACCCGCAGTACGGCCAGGACAGCTATTCCGGCCAATTCTCGCGTCCGCAGGGAGTAGGCTCCAACAACGTATTCAACCTGGTTGACTTCCTTTTCGGCGCGCGGTCTTCCTACAGTCTGAATAATCAGATTATTTTGAATTACCGCCAGCGCATGCATTTCGGCTATCTCCAGGACGACTGGAAGGTAAACTCGAAATTCACGTTGAATCTTGGGGTGCGCTACGAATTCGCTACGCCGCAGTGGGAGGATAAGAATCGCATCTCCAACTACGACCCGGTGGCGAATGTGCTCATCCAGGCCAGCGACGGTGGCATCTATGACCGCTCGCTTGTGCATCCAGACCGGAACAACTGGGCGCCGCGTGTCGGGCTCGCCTACCAGTTGACGCCCCGGACGGTAGTGCGGTCCGGCTACGGTATCAGCTACATTCACTTCAACCGTCTCGGTGGTGAAAACCTGCTCGGCTACAACGGTCCCAGCATCGTGAATCTGACCATCAATCAGATCGCGGCGCAGCCGCTCTGCACCGGCGACAAGTACCGCGACTGTTTCCGCCTGACACAACAGGGCTATCCGCCCGGATTGGTGGACCCAGCGAACTTCTCGACGGCAACCACCCGCACCAATTATACGCCGGCCGACTATCGCACTTCCTACGTTCAGAGCTGGCACTTCACTGTGCAGCGCGAGGTTGTGAGGGACCTTGTCGTCGATCTCGCTTATATCGGCAATCGCTCCAACGGACTGATGATTCTTGGAGACTATAACCAGGCTCGCCCGAACAATCCCGGTGAAAACCTGACCATCGCGCAGCGCCGGCCCATTTCCGGCTTTGATTACATCCAGATCTCCTACGGCGGCGGTTTCGCTACGTACCACGGTTTTCAGGCTAAGATCGAAAAGCGCTACTCGACGGGTGTGTATCTGCTGAACAGCTTCACGTGGTCTAAAGCGATCGACAACGCCTCCGGACACCTGGAAGCGTTCAACGGCGACAACTCCCGTGTGAACTTCCGGAATGTCGGTGCGGAGAAAGGTGTCGGCGCCTACGACCAGCCGTTCAATAATACGACGAGCGTAGTGTGGGAGTTCCCGTATGGCCGGGGGCGGCGGTGGGGATCGAATACATCCGCCCTTCTGGATGCAGTGCTCGGAGGATGGCGGCTGACCGGAATCAACACGATGACGAGTGGGCAGCCCATCAACATTACTTATTCGCCCACGGCGGCGGGCCAGGTATCGAGTGCCCCGAGCTATCGCCCGATTTACCTTGGTGGTGATATCTATTCCGCGGACAAGAGCGCGTCGAGCTACCTGAACCGGGCCGCGTTCGCTCTACCCAGCATTTCCGATCCATTCGGCAATCTGGGCAGGAACGTCGCGCGCACCGAATCGATTTTCAACTTCGATCTGGGGCTGCACAAGGAGTTTCCGCTATGGTCGGAATCTTCGCGGCTACAGTTCCGCTCCGAGTTTTTCAACCTGTTCAATACAACCAACCTCGGCTCGCCGGCGCAGAACGTCAGCAATGCCAACTTCGGCGTCATTACCGGACTTTCGAGTCCGGCGCGGCAGATTCAGTTCGCGCTGAAACTTGTGTTTTGAGTGTGCCATGAGCAAAAGAGGCGGCGACAGAGGCCTCTTTTGCGTAACTGAGTAGTCGATGAGGGAAGGCCCCTCGGAACCGTCTTGCAGGAGAAGGTTCCAAACCACGTCCCGCTGCTGCGGACAAAAGCCGTGGTAGTGAG
>CAADGY010000069.1 GCA_900696665.1 uncultured Acidobacteriota bacterium | reverse complement strand
ATGAGGGCATGCGTTTCACCAATGCCTACTCCGCCAATCCGGTGTGCTCCCCTTCCAGGGCTGCCCTTCTGACCGGACGTTACCCGACTCGTGCCGGCGTGCCACGAGTGCTGTTCCCGCGCGATACGGAGGGCTTGCCGCACTCGGAAACGACTATCGCCCAGGTCCTGAAGCCGGCGGGCTATAAGACCATGTGTATCGGCAAGTGGCACCTCGGACATCATCCGGCGTATCTGCCCACCAGCAGGGGCTTCGACGAGTATTACGGAATCCCCTACAGCAACGATATGGTCCCCTGCCCGCTGATGCACAACACCGAGGTGATCGAAGAACCGGCCCGGCAGGACACGCTCACCGCGCGCTACACGGAACAGGCTGTGCAGTTCATCAGGAAATCCAAAAACAGCCCATTCTTCCTGTACATGCCGCACACCTTTCCCCACATACCGCTTCACGCATCCAAGCGCTTTCGTGGGAAATCGAAGTTGGGCCTCTATGGCGATGTCATCGAGGAACTCGACTGGAGCGTGGGCGAGGTTCTGGCCGCCATCGGCAAGGCCGGCGCGGACAGAAGCACGCTCGTGTTGTTTTCCTCCGATAACGGCCCATGGTACGAGGGGAGTCCCGGCATCTTCCGGGGCCGCAAAGGCAGCACCTATGAAGGCGGCGTGCGCGAACCGTTCATCGCGCGCTTCTCCGGGCGCGTGCCGGCGGGCCGCATTTCAAACGGCATTGCATCGACGATGGACGTGTTGCCGACGGTGGCCCGGCTATGTGGCGCGCCGCTGCCCGAAAAGCCGCTCGACGGCATCGACATCTGGCCTTTGCTCAGCGGAGAGAAGGAAAGCATCGATCGGGAAGCGCTGCTTTACTTCGATAACTATCATCTCCAGTGTGTACGCTGGCGGAATTGGAAACTGCACATCGCCAGATACAACGTGATGGCCTACAACCCGGCGCCGGCGAACGGCCGCGTGAACCTGCCTCTGAAGAATCCTGAACTGTACAACCTCGACCTCGATCCGGGTGAGAGCTACGATGTGGCTCAGGAAAACCCACAGGTAGTGCAAACGATTCTGGCGCGCGCGGAGACTCTGGTTGCGGATTTCCCCGAGCCTGTGCGCACGGCTTGGGAGGAAACCCAAAAACGCAAGGTAGGAAACTCCGCCGCCGGCGCCTTGCCCCGCATCCTCCGGAATTGAGTAAAGTAACTGTCATGCGGATTTTTTGGACAGCCTTGCTGACCGGTGCTTTCAGCGTGTTCGCTTTCTCTGCCGAGCCCGGCTTTGTTTCCCTGTTCAACGGTAAGAACCTGAACGGCAGACAACTGGTGAACGGCAAAGGCCCTGGCTACATCGTTAAAAATGGCTTGCTGGTTTGCCCCGCCGATGGCGGCGGCAATCTGTTCACGGATAAGGAATTCTGCAACTTTGTCTTTCGGTTCGAATTCCGCTTTGAACCGGGCGGGAACAACGGTGTCGGAATTCGGGCTCCCCTCAGTGGTGACATCGCCTACCAGGGTATGGAGATTCAAATCCTCGATCACGACCACGAGCGATACAAAGGGAGGTTGAAGCCGACCCAGTATCACGGCTCGGTGTACGATGTGTTCCCCGCCAAAACCGGTTATCTAAAACCCGCCGGCGAATGGAATTCGGAAGAAATCGTGGCCGACGGACGGCGCATCAAGGTCACGCTGAACGGTGCTGTCATTCTGGATGTCAATCTCGACGATATGAAGGATCCGGCCGTGCTGGCCAAACACCCCGGGTTAAAACGGACCGGCGGCCATATCGGATTCCTGGGACACGGTACGCTTGTCGAGTTCCGGAATATCCGGGTGAAGCCGATGTAGTTTCCGCCCCTCTAAAGCCGGCTGCAGAAACTGCCGATACCTAGGGCGTGTATACCGGAGATTTCGCTCGAAACGAGACTGCGGTTCTCGACAAGGCTGTGGCCATTGATCGTGTCGGGGGCGATCTGGCGCTGTTGCAGGAAGTTGCCCAGCTTTTTCTCGATCACACTCCCGAAATGTTGGCTGCCATCAAGAAGGCAATCGGTGACAGTGATGCGGCAGCTCTGCAACTTGCCGCTCACAGCCTGAAAGGAAGTGTAGGAACGTTCGGAGCCGCTCAAGCGTACCAGGCGGCGCTCGATCTTGAAGTCATTGGCCGGAACGGCCGGCTTGGTGATGCCGTGGACGCATTGAGCAAACTGGAAACTGCACTGGACGAACTCACTCCGGAAATCGCAACGCTAACCGCGCTGCAGTAGTATGATGCGGGAAGGGTCTGCCCTTGGCATCCCCGAAGGCCGTCATGCCGAAACCCGGGACCGGGATCGCCCCACGCGAGGACAAAAGCACAAAACCCTCCGGTCCCCGGATACGTTGTCCGTTCTGCGGCTGGTCGCCCGGCGAACAGGATTTTTGGTCCTGCACTTGCGGCCACGTTTGGAACACCTTTGAGACCGGCGGCGTCTGTCCTTCCTGCCTGCAGCAGTGGACTTCAACACAGTGTCCGAAGTGCCACCGCTGGTCGCCACACTCCGACTGGTACGAGTACTGAGGACTTCCCGTGGGCATCTCCGGCGCTTCCCGTCTGCTATAGTGTGTAAGTCTTTGGCTCATCTTATGGCTGATACTGAAGTCACCGAAATTGTGTGTGCCCATAGCCCGGATTCCGACGATGCCTTCATGTTCTATGGACTCGCCACGAAGAAAGTCCGGTCGCGATCACTCAGTCTACGTCACGTGTTGGAGGACATCGAATCGCTCAACCGGAAAGCCATGCAGGGCTCCTATGAGCTGACCGCGATCTCTTACCACGCCTATCCCTATGTCGCGGATAAGTATGTGCTGATGACCAGCGGTTCAAGCGTGGGGGATGGATATGGGCCGATTCTTGTATCGAGCCATCCCATGGCGCCCGAGGAACTCAAAGGCAAACGGATCGCCATCCCGGGCAAAATGACCACCGGTTTTCTGGCGCTCCAGCTTCTTCAGCCTGACTTTCAGTGCGTTGAAATCGCCTTCGATAGAATTCTGGACGCGGTTAGGGAGCACGCGGTTGACGCGGGCCTCGTCATTCACGAGGGGCAACTCAGCTTCGCCAAAGGCGGCTTCCACCAGGTGGTCGACCTCGGCCGGTGGTTCAAGAAGAGCTTCGATCTTCCGCTCCCTCTTGGAGCCAATGCCCTTCTGCGGTCGCTGCCCGGCGGCGTTCAGCGTGAATGCACCCGCCTGATGCGGGAAAGCATTCAGTATTCCCTGGATAACCACGAGGAAGCCCTGAACTACGCGCTCCAGTTCGCCCGCGAGTTAAGTCTCGACGTTGGCCTGGCGGAAAAATTCATCGGGATGTACGTCAACCACTACACCGTCGATTGCGGGGAACTGGTCCCGCGAGCCGCGCAGAAACTGCTGGACATGGGACACGAAGCCGGCCTGATCCCGCATCGTGTGGAGCTCGAGTTTATCCGTTCGTAAGACCTCCGCCTGGAATTCTGGTAGTCTCTGTCGAAGAGGGTCCCTGGTGAAGCGTCCGTTCTATTCGCGACCCAAGCGCCCGAACATGAGCAAGCTCGCGGTATTGAAACTCGGGTTCGGAGCCATGGTGGCGCTGCTCGTTTTTTCGGCCGTGGAAGGCTACCGTATCCAGGAACAGTCGTCCCGGGACACGGCGGCTATCTATCAGCGTTTTGTAGAGACCGGTGAACAGCTATCGCATATGCGGCGGTTGCTCTTCTCCGCCTCCCTCATCATCAGGGATTATCTATTCTCCAAGGAGGCTGTGCGCTCGGCGGCCCTCCGCTCGGAACTGCGGGATATGGCCGCTCAGACCCGCCAGTCCCTTCAAACGCTCGAGCACTCCATCGGACACCGGCAGACGGGCGAATTGCGCGAAAAGATCAATGGATTCCTGGGCACTGTTGAGTTGACACTTCCCTGGCCGGACAAACAGCGCGCCGCCGCCGGCTTCGCTTTCATCCAGTCCGAGATTGCGCCGCGCCGCGGCGCGGTGAGCGGCGTGCTAGGGGAACTCATGAGGGTGAACCAGCAGTTCCTCGAAACAAGCCGGCAACAATTCGCAGCCTCCTGGCGCGCCGCCGCAACACGCCTGTCCATCATGCTCGTGCTTTGTATCATCATTGGCGTAGTTGTGGCCCATGCCAGCGTCGGCCATGTCTCCCGGCTGGAAGCGCAGAGCATCCGCAGGTTTGAGGAGGTGATGCAGGCGAAGGAAGAACTCGCGCGTCTTTCCGCGCGCCTGCTGCAAGTCCAAGAGGACGAGAGGCGGCGGCTTTCCCGCGAGCTTCATGATGAGATCGGCCAGACCCTTACCGCATTACGGATCGAAATTTCTCATGCCCGTGATGCGTGGCTGGCCGGTTCGCCTTCACTCTCCACCAGGTTGAACGAGGCGCATTTCCTGGCGGAACGCACCGTCAATACGGTACGCGATATTTCGTTGCTGCTCCGGCCTTCGCTACTCGACGACCTGGGATTGGAACCCGCGCTTCAGCAACAGTTGGAGGACTTCAGCCGCCGCTCCGGGATTCGCTGTACCTTTGAACCGGCGAGGCTGGATGACACCCTGCCGGATGCTGTTAAAACTTGCGTGTACCGAGCTGTCCAAGAGGCGCTGAACAACTGCGAAAAGCATTCGGGCGCCTCGTGGGTTCGCATTCGGGCGTTTGAAGACGAGCGCTCTTTGACCGTCGAGATCGAGGACAACGGTGTGGGGCTTGAAGTGAACCGGCACGGAGCGGCTTCCGGCCCCGGGCTCGGATTGATCGGCATGAGGGAACGCGTGGCTGCGCTCGGAGGTAGATTAACCCTTGCATCCGCGCCCGGTGAAGGAACAAAACTGTCGCTGACGATCCCGCTAGGCGACCAGGCGGGCTCCAGGACTGCGCCGGTTGGAGCGGAGACGGCGGAAAACTGAATGCCCACAAATATTCTCCTGGCCGACGACCATTGCATCCTGCGGCAGGGATTGCGCAGGATTCTTGAAAGCTATCCCGGTTTTATCATCGTGGCCGAAGCCGGGTCCGGACGCCAGGCGGTGGAACTTGCTCGTGAGCATCAGCCGGACGTCGCCATCGTCGACATCGCGATGGGCGAGTTGAACGGAATCGACGCCACCGCGCAGATCGTCCGGCATTCTCCGCGAACGGCGGTAATCATCCTCAGCATGTATGGCGACGAACGCTATATCGTCCGTGCTCTGAACGCGGGGGCTAAAGGATATCTGCTCAAGGATTCCGTGGAGCAGGACCTGGTGCAGGCGATTCAATCCGTCTGCGTAGACCGGCCGTTTTTCAGCCCGGCCATCACGCAGGTGCTGGCGGAACGGCAGGCGTCCGCCTCCGTCCCGGGTCACGTTGAAGATCGTTACGATCTGCTGACCAGCCGTGAACGGCAGATCTATCAACTACTTGCCGAAGGCAGGAGCAACAAGGATATTGCCTCCCTGCTGGTGTTGAGCCTGCACACCGTGGAAACGCACCGCACCCGCATCATGGAGAAAATGAATGTGCACAGCGCGGCGGAGCTGGTGCTCAGCGCCGTCCGCCGGGGAATCGTGCGATAGGCGGCGGACCGGAGAGCTAATCGGGCATCGGTACAGGAACTTCGCACAGTCGGCCCGATGCTTAAGTAGCTCAATGAGATAGCAGGAGATTCGCAAGGGAGAAGATTCGTATTTGCATCCACGGGAGTTAGGAGTATAATGCTTACAGCCACATGGCGGT
>CAADGY010000068.1 GCA_900696665.1 uncultured Acidobacteriota bacterium | reverse complement strand
TTTGCCGGTTTGGTGACGTTGGAAACGGTGGCTCCTTTCAGAGCGGGTTCCGTCTCCACCACCGTCAATTCCACCGTGGCCGGCAACTCCACGCTCATGGGCTTGCCCTCGTAGAACTCTACGTTGACGCGGAGTTGCGGGATCAGGTACTGTACCGCGTCGCCCAGCAGGTCCTTTGTCAAGTGCATCTGCTCGTAATTTTCAGTGTTCATGAAATAGTAGTATTCGCCGTCGTCGTACAAATACTCCATCTCGTGTTCTTCAAGCACGGCACGCTCGACGCGGTCCTCGGACGAAAACCTGTGTTCAATCATCGATCCGCTACGCAGGTTGCGCATTTTGGCCTGCACAAACCCCCGCAAATTACCTGGGGTACGGTGATGGACGCTGAAGACCGAGTGCAGTTCGTTGTTGAACTTGATCACCATGCCGGGGCGCAGTTGTGTGGATGAAACCATCGGCTGAAAAGCTCCTAACGCTATGCTGTCTCAGGGAAACAGTGAAACCGCTATTTTATCAAACAGGGCCGTGACTCCCCGCGCGCATCTGCTACAATCCCCCTATGTTCAAAGGACTGGAACATACCGCCATCGCCTCGCCCGATCCGGAAAGGCTGGCGAACTGGTATGTAGAGACATTGAACTTCGTTATCAATTACCGTTACGGCGGGAACGTCTTTGTCAAGGCGAAAGACGGCTCGATGCTGGAAATTATCCCCTCCGACGGAGAACGCGCAACCCAAGGCATGAAGGCGCCTGGCATTCGCCACCTCGCAATCGCGGTCGACGATTTTGACGGCGCCATGGACTTGCTGCGGACCCGGGGCGTGGAGTTCATTGGGGCACCGGCCAACCTGGAAGGCAACCGCCTGGTGTTCTTCACCGATTCGGACGGTAATCTGGTCCACTTGATACACCGCCAGAAACCGCTTCCTTAAGCCGGTCAGCCCTTTGCTCCGCCGCACATTTAAGGCTTTTACCTACCGGGATTTTCGCTTGATGTGGACCGGTGCCTTCACGTCCAGCGTGGGCACCTGGATGCAGCAACTGGCGCAAAGCTGGCTGGTGCTGGAGATATCGAAATCGCCGTTTTTGCTGGGTTTGGATGCCTTTCTGGGGCAGATTCCCATCTTCTTGTTTTCTCTCGTGGGCGGAGTCGTAGCCGACCGGCAGAACCGCAGAAATCTTCTGCTGGCATCGCAGGTTGTTCAAATGACTTGCGCCTTTCTACTCGCCTTCCTCATCGCGTTTGAGGTGGTTGAGGTGTGGCACATTCTGACGCTGTCGTTCTTCGTCGGTCTTGCGCAGGCGTTCGGCGGACCCGCCTATCAGGCATTGATTCCGACGCTAGTCCGCTCCGAAGATCTTCCTAACGCGATCGCTCTGCAATCCATCCAGTTCAACCTGGCGAGAATGATCGGACCGATGCTGGGAGGGCTGGCCTTGGCCCACCTGGGGGCCGTGTGGTGCTTCGCCCTGAACGGCGCCTCCTATATCGCCGTGATGATTTCGCTGCTGATGCTGAACATCCGCTATATCCCGGTAAAGAGCAGGGAAACGATGATGACGAGCATGAAGCAGGGGCTCTCCTTCGTCACCCGGCAGAGTGCAATGGTGGCGTTAATCGGCCTGGCATTCACGGTGACGATACTGGGATATCCGCTGGTGGTTTTCCTGCCGGTGTTTGCCCGCGATGTATTCCACCAGGGCTCAGAAGTTTATGCCCGGTTTTTGAGCTTCAACGGCGCTGGCGCCGTGGCCGGGGCGCTGGCGGTGGCCGCGATAGGCAATGTAGGCAATAAGGGTAAAATCGCGCTTGTGACGCTTGCCGGCTTGGGGGCCCTCGTGGTGGGGTTCGCGTTTTCGAGATGGCTGGCAGCAAGCTACCTTATTGTGTTCCTCTATGGGGCGGCGCTGGTCGCCGTTTTTGCGCTGGTTACCTCTCTGGTGCAATTGCTGACCGGAGACGAAATGCGAGGCCGTGTGATGAGCGTCTATAACGTCGCTTTCCGTGGGGGCATGCCCATAGGAAGTCTGTTGACCGGCGCACTGGTGCCGGTTTTTTCGGCGCCGGTAGTGCTGGCGGCGGCGGGAATTCTTTTGTCCGTTCTCGGGCTTTACTTCCTGCTGGTGCATCGCCGGGTGGCCACTCTGTAGAATTGGTATATCGAATGACATTGGCGATCTTCCTGTTATCGCGCCTGCTCATGGCTGACGCCGGTCTCCCCGGGTTGGAAGCCGCTAGGAACCGGCAGGACCGGGTTGCGCTCGAAAAGAGTATCGAGCGATTTGCGGCTGACGCCCGGACCCGGCAGGACAATGCCGAGGCGCAATATCGCCTGGCGCTGGCAAACTCCTACCTTGCGGAAGTCGCCATGGAGATGCGCGACAAAACGAAAGCGCGCGAAGCGGCGGAGGCCGGTATGGAACCAGCGCGCCGGGCCGTTGCGCTGGACCCGCGAAACGCCGAGCATCACCGCATTCTCGGTACGTTGTGCGGGCAAGTGATTCCCGCAAACGTTCTGCTTGGTCTTCGTTATGGCAGGTGTGCGCAGGAAGAGATTGAGAAAGCCGTGGAGTTGAATCCCCACTCCGCCGCCGCTTATTTGAGCCGTGGGGTTGGCAATTATTATCTGCCCGCGAGTTTTGGCGGAGGTGTCGAGCCGGCGATACGGGATTTTCAGAAAGCCCTCGATATGGATCACAAATTTGCGGACGCTTACCTGTGGCTCGGTATCGCGCTTAGAAAGGCCGGAAAAAACGGAGAGGCAAGAAAAGCGATTGAGAAATCGCTGGAGTTAAATCCCAATCGAATCTGGGCAAGACAACAACTGAAAAAGACGCCGGCCCGGTAGATGCAACGATACGTCTTAGCCGGCTCAGCCATCGTCGCGCTCGCGCTGCTTGGTTTTTTCCTCTTTCCGGGCCATACCTACCTGCAGTCGGATACACAGATCTATATACCGATGTTTGAGCATTTGTGGAATCCGGCCATGCTGGCAAGCGATATTATTGCAGTCCGGCCTCATCTGTCTTTCACCATCTATGACGAAGTTTCTCTGGGGATGCGGCGGCTGACGGGCCTCGATTTTGAGTACGTCTTGCAACTCCAGCAAGTGCTATGGCGGATTTCGGGCCTGTTGGGCTTTTTCCTGATCGGCCGGGCACTGAAACTCTCTTTGCCTATGTCGTTGCTCTTAACAGCTATCGCTGGTTTGGGGGCCACGATAGCCGGTCCCGCTGTATTGACGTTTGAGTACGAACCGGTACCGCGAGGGTTTGCCGTTCCGTTACTGCTGCTGGCGATCGGCCTGGCGGCCCACCAGCGGCACTTTTGGGCGGGTGTTGCGGGGTCTATAGCATTCCTCTACCACGCTCCCACTACGGTCCCGTTCTGGGCCATCTATTTTCTCGTGATCCTGTGGCCTTCCAAGCCAGAGGTGATGCGCGGCAGGATGGCCGCACTGCCTCCATTGACGGCTGCGGTACTATTGATTTTCCTGCTGTCGCGGTTGCAGCCCGGAGTCACGGAACCACAGGTCTTTCTGGGCCGCATCGACCCGGAACTCGAAGCCTTACAGCGGCTGCGGGCGCCTTATAACTGGGTGTCGCTGTGGATCGGACAGTGGTACAGCCAATATCTTTTCTTCCTGGCGGTGATTGCGGCTGCGTATTTCCGGCTGCATTCCGTTATCGCCCCTGCTGCAAAACCGTTTGTGCTTGGATTGCCGTTGCTGGGCATCCTGTCAATCCCGCTGTCTTACCTGCTGCTCGAAAAGATGAAGTGGATTCTGATTCCACAGTACCAGCCTGCCCGCGCCGTGCTGTTTGTGACCTTGTTTGCTGTGATTCTCTCTTCGGCTGCGGCGATTCATGCGGCTCAAAAGGGCATCTGGTGGGAAAGCTTCCTGTGGTTTACGGCCGCTTACGCCGTGCCGCTCAACACGCGTGTGCTGGATCTGCTGTGGCCCGATTTCTCGAACGCCACCTTGCTGAGACGATTCACTGTAATGATCGTTCTGGCCGCGATAGGTGTTTTGGCAGCCTGGGCGGATGCCCGGAAGCGCAAATGGGCTTCGGCCGTACTCCTCCTGTTGTGCTGTGCGCCCTTCCGGGCCATGCCGGGTTATGCGCACACGGTGAATTTTCCGGCCCTGCACACGGAAGCGCTGCAACAACTCTCCCAATGGGCGCGCAAGGAAACGGCGAAGAATTCGATTTTCCTGTTTGCCGATGCTGCGAGAGGTCTCGCCCCGGGTATCTTTCGCGCGCGTGCGATTCGGCCTGTCTATGTATGCTGGAAAGCCGGTGGGCAGGTGAACTATCACAAGAACGTGGGTGAGGAGTGGTGGGAGCGATGGCGCCAGACCATGGCTTCCAAATTTGACCCCACCCGCATCCCGGAGTTCGCCCGATTGGGAATTGAGTACCTGGTGCTGAAGCCGGAGCACCGGCTGCCGGACCGCCACGCGGTGTTCGAGAACAAACAGTTTCTTGTTTACCGCATTCGCTGATCAGCCGGAAAACTGGTCTACTTCCATCCGTGAGGGGATGGAAGCCTGGGCGCCGATCCGCGTGATAGAGATGGCCGCCGCACGGTTGGCGAAACGCAGTGCCGTCTCGATAGGCTGGCCTTCCGCGAGCGCGATGGCCAGGGCACCGTTGAACGTGTCACCAGCCGCCGTTGTATCGCACGCTTTCACGGGAAAGCCGGGGCTGTGGATCTGTTTGACGCCGTCGTCGTAGTAGCAGCCCTTCTCCCCCAGCTTCAGCACCACCGACTGCGGGCCCATCGAGCGAAGCTGGTTCGCCAGGACGGGCACATCGCTTAATTCCACGTGTCTAACAGCGCGCCCGAGCAGGATACAGGCTTCGGTCTCATTGGGTGTGAGGATGTCGGCCAGGCGCAGCAAATCGAGGGAGAGGGGCTGCGCCGGGGCCGGATCGAGAATAGTTTTTGCTCCCTCCTCGCGGGCCAGCTTCAGCGCGGCTTCCACCGTATCGAGGGGCGTCTCCAGTTGAAACAGCACATACCGGGCATCACGCATTGCCGCACGCAGAGCTTCCACTTCCGAGGCAGCGAGTTCGTTATTGGCGCCTGCAGCCACCACAATAGAGTTCTGCCCGGCCGATTCCACCCAGATCAGGGCTATCCCGGTGGGCTGGGATTGTGTGGCGTGCACGTAGGTGACGTCGACGCCGGCTGCTGACAGACTTGCCTTCAGATGATCGGCAAAGGCGTCATAGCCAACCCGCCCCACCATCCGCACGTCCACCGAGGAGCCGAGTTTTCCCGCGGCACACGCCTGGTTGGCGCCTTTGCCTCCTGGAAACATCTGAAAGTCCCGCCCAAGAACGGTTTCACCGGGAGCCGGAAGGTGGTCCACCTTCACGACAAAATCCATGTTGAGGCTGCCAACGACGCACACGATAGGCTTCATCGGGATAGTTCTATGCCGAACTTCTTCAACTCCTCGGCATAGTAGCGTTTGTGCAGCAGATCCCACTCCTCCGTGCCCTCGGGAATCTCCCGCTTCTGAGAACGGATTTTCTGCCGGGCCGCACGGTCTACCTTCTCTTCCACGGTAAGCAGCTCGGAGACGGCGCGGACAATTTCCAGCCGGACCTCATTGGGGTCGCGCTTCAGTCGGAACTCGCGTGACTTACGGATGGCGGTTACCAGCTTGTGGGAAAGATCGTTGATCTTGTCCCGTGACAGCTTCATCTGGTCTCCTGTATCCCGGCCTGAGGCCCGTATCACCTTCCGCTGCGTGATGAGCGTGTTCTTGATGCGCCGGAACATCTCCTGGTAGCTGACGCCTTCGCGACGCATATATTCGCTATATTCGCTCAGAATCTCGCGGACCTCGTCGTTGAGCTTGTCTTCTACTGCGAGCTCTTCAGTGATGATGTCGCCGATCATGGCCGCGGCGGACTCTGCGGAGGCAACTTCTAAAATTTGCGGTGCTAGTTTCGTTACGATCTGGCGGGACAGGTAGGCGATAAACTCTCTCGCAAGTAGCATCTGTGAGCGGATCAGCTCCTCTAAATCAAGATTCAGTGTAAGGGTGGGCGAGAATACGTGTCAAACAATGGCCTGACCAGGGGTGATTTCGGTTTTGCTGGGCTTGTCACCGGGCGCGGCTATTGATAGCGTTAGGAATAGTTAGGAGGCAAGCGGCATGCAGGAATTCGATCGGCGCGGCAAAACGCGGCGGAGTTTTGTTCAGGCGGGGGCCGCCGCGGCGGCGGGGCTGGGAGCGCAATCGCTCAACGCGCGGTCGCATGAAACGCTCGCGCTTTCGGGCGGTCCGAAGGCTGTGACGTTTCCGTCTGAAAAGACTGCCGCCATCATCAAATGGCCCCGTTATGGCGCGGAAGAGAAAAAAGCGGTGGCAGACCTGCTCGACAGTAACGGCTGGTACCCCGAAATTCCGGCGCTCGAAAAAGAACTGCAACAGCATCTGGGCGCGCCGTACGTCAAGGCGCACATGAACGGCACCAGCGCGCTAATGTCGATGTTCTTCGCGCTCGGCCTGCCTGCTGGCAGCGAGATTCTCGCGCCCTCCTACACGGCCTGGGCCACAACTGCTCCGATGCACTTCTTCGGCTACGTTCCGGTTTTCGTCGATATCAACCCGCGCACGATGACGTTCGATCTTGCCTATGCCAGGAAGCGTCTGAACAGCCGGATAAAGGCTGTTCTGCCGATGCACTCGTTTGGCAATCCCTGCGACATGGACGAGATCTCCGATTTCGCCAAGCAGCATGGGCTGATCGTTGTGGAAGATGCCGCACAGGCGCAGGGCGCTTCGCTGAAAGGCAAGCCCATGGGGACATGGGGCTCGATCGGAGTTTTCAGCTTCCAGGGCAGCAAAATCCTACCCTCCATTGAAGGCGGAGCCGGGGTGTACCAAACACGCGAGCACTACGAACGCGCCACCATGTTCGGGAATTACGAACTCCCGAACAGCTTTCCACCGGACAGCGCCTATCGCATCTATCAAGGCACAGGCATGGGTCCGAAACTGCGCATCCATCCATTGGCCGCGGCCCTCGCCCGCAGGCAGTTACGCAAAATGGACGGGCACAATGCCCTGGTGGATGGGCAGCTTCAGAAGCTGAACCGGCGCCTGTCGGAGTTGCCGGGCGTTTCCTATCCACATACTCGCCCCGATGCTAAACGCGTCTACTGGGCGAGCAACATGATTTTCATAGACGAAAAGAAGGCCGGCGCACCGAAAGCGGAACTGCTCAAAGCACTGCGGGCCGAAGGCGTTCAAGCCAGCCCCGGCGCCTACGACGAGCAGCATCGTTATAAGCTCTATTCCGAAGCGAAGTGGTGGCACCACCCCGTCGTGATTCCCCAGGACCTGCATGGCACCACGCAAGTGAACGCGCAGGCGGTGCGCCTTCCAGTATTTCACGATGAAGCGTCCGAGTTAATCGAACAATACGCTCAAGCTTTTGAGAAGGTATGGGCGCACCGGTCGAAGCTGGCCAAGGCGTGAACTTTTTGTTTACCCCCGGTTGAACGTTGGCTCCACCTGGAAAAATACTGGCTTATGGAGGCGCCGGTCACACCGTTATCACTGTCTATCCGCGGGCTCCGGAAATCGTTCGGGAACGTCGTCGCCGTCGACGGCATCGACGTGGGCGCGTCCAATGGTGAATGCCTGGGATTGCTCGGCCCGAACGGCGCCGGCAAGACCACGACGATAGAAATCTGCGAGGGGCTTACCCGGCCGGACGCCGGCGAAGTGGAACTTCTGGGCCTCTCCTGGCGCCATAATGCAGATGAATTGCGCCAGCGCATCGGCATCCAGCTTCAGGAGACACAGTTTTCGGACAAGCTGACCGTGGAGGAGACGTTGCGCCTGTTCCGAAGCTTTTACCGCAGCGGACCTTCCGTCTTCGACCTGATTGCAGCCGTCCGCCTGGAGGAAAAGCGCGCGGCGAGAGTCATGGGACTTTCCGGCGGGCAAAAGCAGCGCCTCGCGCTGGCCTGCGCCTTGGCCGGCAACCCGGATCTGCTATTTCTCGACGAACCGACAACCGGTCTCGATCCGCAGGCGCGCCGGCAGGTATGGGAACTGGTCGCGCAGTTGAAGCACTCCGGCCGGACGATCATTCTGACGACGCACTACATGGAGGAAGCCGAACGCCTTTGCGATCGTGTCGCGATTATCGATCACGGCCGCATCATGGCGCTGGGAACACCGCGCGAACTCATCGCCTCCATCGGAATTGGCCACGTCGTCGAATTTGCGTTCAACGGTGTTACTGGGCCTTTGGAGCTTTCCACGCTGGCGGCGCTCGAAGGCGTTCGCGGCGCGCACGCGGAGAACGGGCTTTACCGGTTGTCCGTATCCGAACTTCACCGCTCCGTTCCGGCGTTGTTCGAGCATCTGGCGGGGCAGGGCATCGAGCTCAGTGAATTGCGCACGCATTCTCCCACGCTGGAAGATGTCTTCGTTGCGCTCACCGGAAGACGCCTTCGGGATGAATGAATCGATGAAAGCAACTGCGGTGAACGGCGTGCCCCAATCCGGCGAGGGTATTGCCGGCCGGTCTCTCGTCCAGCTCACTATGGTGCGGTTCCGCGAATTCTGGCGCGAGCCGGAGGCGGTTTTCTGGGTTTTCGTTTTCCCGGTTTTGCTAACGGGAGGGCTTGGAATAGCGTTCCGCAACCAGCCGGCGGAAGTTCTGAAAGTCGGTGCGGTGGAAGCGACGGTATCCGCCGCGCTCAGCCGTGAGAAGCGCTTGTCGGTTCAAATCATGGACCGCTCCACCGGCGAAACCGGTCTGAGTACCGGGAGGATTGCGCTTCTGGTCCTGCCTGGCGAAGAAGGCGTCGTTTACCGCTACGACGATACAAATCCCGAAGCGCGTACCGCGCGTCTTCTGGTAGACCGGGCATTGCAACGTGCCGCGGGAGCCGCGGACCTGGTGCAGACATCCGACGACATTGTGCGCGAGCCCGGTTCCCGCTATATCGATTTCGTTGTGCCGGGACTCCTGGGAATGAACCTGATGGGCAGCGGTATATGGGGTCTCGGGTTCGCTGTGGTGGATGCGAGGCGGAAGAAGCTGTTGAAACGCCTGGTGGCTTCACCCATGCGGCGCTGGGAATATCTGCTGTCGTTCCTGCTTTCCCGCCTGGTTCTGCTCTCGTTTGAGGTGGCGGCGCTGGTGGGCTTCGCTGTCTGGATCTTCCATGTCCCGCTGCGCGGATCGGTGGGGGAATTGGCTCTGCTGTGTCTGGTTGCCTCGCTCATGTTTAGCGCGTTGGGACTGTTGATCGCTTCCAGGGCGCAAACCATCGAAGCCGCCTCCGGCCTGATGAACTTCGTCATGCTGCCGATGTGGATTCTCTCGGGCGTGTTCTTTTCGGCAGAACGCTTTCCCGAATCGGTGCTGCCGTTCATCCGCGCGCTGCCGCTCACCGCGGTGATCGATACGCTGCGGGCGAATATGCTTCAGGGAACGCCGCTCGCCGGTATGTTCTGGCCACTCGCAATCATAACCGCCTGGGGCCTGCTCAGTTTTTTCGTCGCCCTCCGAATCTTCCGCTGGCGCTGAGGCGGCTGCCGGTCCGCTCCCGAAATTGACTGCACATTCCCGGGGAATTTGTGCCCTTTACCCGTTGACAGATATGAAATCTCACTTCACAATGGACCAACGCCGAATGCTGGAGCAGAAAATCCCGGAGGTGTACATTGAACTTTTTCTCAAGAATGGCACTCTATCTCGGCCTGAGTGTTTCATTACAAGCAGCGCCATTTCTGGTGGAAGGATTTGCCGATCTCGACAACCTACCAGGGTGGGTCATCGTAAACAATAGCACCGCTGGTGGCGCGACGCCGGAAGGGTGGTTCCAGGGCACGAGCGTATTCGCGGCGCAGGCCGGATCCCCCGATTCCTATGCCCAGGCGAATTTCGAAAATGCCGGTGATCCGGGAGATATCAGTTCTTGGCTGTTGACTCCCGTATTGACGCTGAAGCCCCAAAGCGTTCTCCGGTTCTGGACTATCGGCGAGGATGTTCCCGGGTTCCCGGACCGCCTGGAAGTGCGCCTCAGTGGTAGCGGCGCCAGCACTAACGTCGGCTCGACGCCATTTTCAGCCGGGGACTTTGCGACGTTGCTGCTCTCCATTAATCCCACTCTGGACGATGCCGGATATCCCACCGTGTGGACCGAATACAGCTATGCATTTTCCGCGTTGAGCTCACCATTAGAAGGCCGTATCGGATTCCGCTATTTTGTTCCGGACAACACCGTGAACGGCTCGACAATTGGTCTTGATTCGGTGTGGATCGTCCCCGAACCGGCATCGGCAATTCTACTCAGCGCGGGGTTAGGCTTTTTCTTTGCCTTGAGGGCCAGGAGCAAACAGCAAAGAGAGGAATCGTTGTGAGAATTACCGGACAGATTATTCTATTTCTCGGCTTATGCGGGAGCATGGTGTTACCCGCCGGTCCGCAAAATGATTCGCCGGAGAAGGCCACAAAGCGTGAGCAAAGCCGCGAGACATCCGGACGAAGGGTGTTTCGTGATCCTGTCACCGGGCTGATGCGTCCTCCGGAAGCGCCGGAACTCGCGCCTTCGTTCGGCGCGGCGCAGCGGCGAGTACCCTCTGTGGTGATGCGACAGTTGCCCAATGGCGCCCTGGCAAGACAGACTCCGCTCGAGGAGATGGATTTCCTCATGGTCACGCGGGGTAAAGATGGAAGCCTTTCCTATTCGTGTGCACGCAAGCCGCAGAAAGGAATAAAGGCCGGAAAGGAGCAAGCACTTGACCGCTAGCCGTCTGCTGTTATCGATCGTCCTGACCGGCTGGCCGGTATGCGCTTTCGGTGCGGCCGGCGTAGTGATTGTTTCCGGTGATGCGCCGGGCGAAGGCTTTAACGACCCAACACCTGCAGTTCCGGTGGGCGGCAACACCGGCACCACGGTCGGACAGCAAAGACTGAATGTCTTCCGGTCCGTGGCGAATATCTGGGGCAGCACTCTCACCAGCAGCCAGACTATTCGAGTGCTGGCCTTTTTCGATGCGCTTCCCTGCGATGTAAACTCGGCAGTTCTGGGGGCGGCGGCGCCTTACTTCTCCGTAGCCAACTTCGGCGCGGGAATGTCCAACACGTGGTACCCGATCTCTCTCGCGGAAAAGCTCGCAGATATCGACTTTGGCCCTGCTTTGCCGCCGGAGGATCGCTTCGAAGTAATCGCTCTTTTCAACAGCGACTTGGGTAGAACGGGGTGTTTCGAGGGCAGCGGCTGGTATTACGGACTGGATGCATCCAGTCCCGGCGGATTGATCAACCTGGCGACGACGGTTCTTCACGAATTTGCGCACGGGCTGGGCTTCACCGTGGGACCCACCAATGCCTCGACCGGTGCCCGTGCCTCGGGTCTTCCTTCCATCTGGGAGGTCTATCTGCGCGATTTAAGGACGCGCAAGATTTGGCTCGACATGACGGATGCCGAACGCCGGGCTTCCGCCGTGAACACCCATAACCTTGTGTGGTCCGGCGGCACGTCTCTGTCCGCTGCTACGGCGGTCCTGAGCCTGAGGCCGGAGGTGGAAATCCTGCCGCCTGGACGGCCGGTAGGGGCATTCGAAGCACAGCCGGCATCATTTGGGCCGCCCGTCACCCCAACAGGCGTCTCCGGATATCTGATGCCCGCTATCGACGCGGTTGGACCCTCTACGCTCGATGCCTGTGAACCGCTGACGCCGCAAAGCGCGTTTAGTGTCAATGGGCGCATTGCGCTGGTCGATCGTGGAAGCTGTACGTTTACCGTGAAGGTCCGGAATGTTCAGAACGCCGGCGCCATCGGCGCGCTCATCGCCAACAACGTTCCCACAGGATTGCCTGCCATGGGCGGCAGCGACCCCACTATCACGATTCCGTCTCTCGGTATCACACAGGCTTTGGGAGAGACTCTTCGCGGACAGCTACGCTTCCGCGGCCGTGCGGTGAGTCCCGTCCAAGTCTCGCTACAGCGAAACCCGTCGCTCAGGTCCGGAACCACAGCAGGTTATCCGCGCATGTTTGCGCCGAACCCGTTCCAGCCCGGGTCGTCCGTTTCTCACTGGGATGTTTCCCTGGACCCGAATCAGCTGATGGAGCCGTTCGCGACGCCGGACATAACCCTCAGCCTCACACCGCCGGTCGATTTGACTTTTCCGCTGTTGAGGGATATCGGCTGGTAGTCAGTCTATCAGTCCATTTCGAATCGCGAACCGGACCATTTCGCCGGCGCTGTGAAGGTTCAGCTTCTCCATGATGCGCCCGCGGTGCGCCTCTACGGTGTATACGCTCAGCTTGAGACTGTTTGCAATTTCCTTGTTCGTTTTTCCCTCAGCGATCAGTTGGAGCACTTCGCGCTCGCGGCTGCTAAGCAGATCCAGGGGATCTTTGACGTGCTTCCGGTAATCGTCCAGGACCGCATCGGATATGGCGGGGCTGATATAGCCCTCCCCGCGGGCGACGGCGCGAACGGCGCCAATCAGGTCCGTGTCCATGGAGTCCTTGAGAAGATAGCCGCGAGCGCCAGCCCGGAGAATTTCGCGAACGTACACCGCATCTTTGTGCATGCTCAGGGCGATCACACGCGTACGGGGCGAGACTTCACCGATGCGGCGCGTCGCTTCAATGCCGTTCAACTCCGGCATGGAGACGTCCATCACGACCACGTCGGGGTGCAGTTCCGCGGCCAGTTCAACGGCATGGCGGCCGTTGGCGGCTTCTCCAACGACATCGAAATCCGGTTGGCTGGCTAAAATCATGCGGAAACCCTGCCGGACAATGGAGTGGTCGTCAGCCAGCAACACGCGTGTTTTCTTGGGAGTCATCCGTTTCCGCTTCCTTTCGCGGCGCTCTCACCTCGAGCCGCACACCTCCCGCGGCACTCGCACCGACGGTCAGTTCCCCGCCGATCTGCCGGGCGCGTGCCCGCATGCCGACCATCCCCACGCCGGGTTCGCGTACAAGTTTTGGCTTCAGACCACAGCCGTTATCCTCAATTGTCAACAGGATGCTGTTGCCGGGCGTGGTGAAGCGAATCCAGGCCTTCGTGGCGCCGGAATGCCGCGCGATGTTGGTCAATGCTTCCTGGGTGATGCGGAACAAATGTGTCTCGATCTCTTCGGAGAGCCTGCGGTGGACGTCCGATTCGTACTCGACTTCAATGTGAGTCCGCTCACTGAACCGGTCGATCAGCCACCGGAGGGCGGCTTGAATGCCGAAGTCGTCGAGAATGACGGGATGCAGTAACTGCGACAACTCCCGTACCTTGCTGATTGCTTCGTCGAGCAGGTGCATGGAATCCTGCCGCCGCTGCGCATATTCTTCCGGCGTGACCGCCATCAGATTCGCCTTCAGTCCGGCCAGCGCCTGGCCGAGTTCGTCGTGCATTTCGTGCGAAAACCGGCGCGCGGCCGCCTCCTGGGTTTGCAGCATATGCCAGGACACGCGGTTGAGCTCCTCGGCCTGCCACGCCATCGTCCGGAAAGAACGTTGGGTGATGCGGATGGTGACGGCAGCGCCGACAAGCGACAGCAGCAGGCATCCTCCGAGCAGCCAGACCGATTCGCGGGTCAGACCCATCGACTGCTGTTCGATCTGCCCCTCCAGCCCCGCGGCGGTCTCCGCCTGCGACCGCGCCACCTCATTACACGACGACAGGAACTGCGTGCGTAATTCCTCGAGGCGGTATTCTAACGGCTCTCGTTTTGAAGAAGGCGTCTCCAGCAACTGGCGGGCTGTGGACGCGAACTGCGCTCCGGTTCGCTTCAGTTTTGACCAGGCCGGATGAGGCTCGACGCGCGCTCCTTCCGTACTCACCCGAAGGATATCCGCCGCGAGATCATCACTCCTTTTGCGCAAATGGAGTGAACCGCTTTCGTCGTCAAACAGATCGAGCAGCAGCGTCGACATGCGCTGTTGCGTCAGTTGCAGCTCGTCTATGATCCCCACCACCGTGCTCTGTTCCCGCAACAGCTCGGCGGCGGCGGCGCGGATCACGTGGGAGCGGCGAACAGCCATAATGGCGGAAGCGGCCAGCAGCAGGATGACGATGGAAAAGCCGAGCGCGAGGCCTTGAAGGACGTTTCGTTCGCTGATCCGGCGCGGCATCGGTGAGCGAAGGGTGCCCGTAAGACTGTCTCCCTTCCTAGTGTAATTGCCAGGACACACCTGACGCTCCCGGATCATCCTGGGGAACTGAGCGTCAAACGTCAGTATGGCCCTATCCGGCCGCCCCGCAGCGTACTTTGCTCAGGCTTACACCGGTTTGTGCAATCGCGCCGGCGCCGAGTATCCATAGAGGAGCCGTCAGCACGGCGAAAAGGATCAACGAAAACGGAGCCGCTACATCTTTGGATATGCCGAACAGCATGAGGCCCAGCACGACGGCCAATTGGTAGGTTCCGAGGTTGGCCGGCGCTCCGGGGACCAGCGTCCCGATACGCACAACGAGCAGGACGCCGAGCGCTTTGTTCCAGGAAAGGCCGATCTGGCAAGCGCTCATCGTGAACCAGAAAGAAAAAGCCTGCAAAATGAGCATCACCGCGGAACTGAGCCACGCTCCGGCTACAGGAAGACTGCCGGGAACGAAACGGAGATTTCCGAAGATGTGCCACCGTTGAGCCGCTCCCAAAGTCGCGAATGCCGGACCTGCCACAGCGGCCACTGCGGACAGGCACAACATGAGGATCGAGAAAAGGCCGACTGCGTGGGAGAGTCCGGCGGGCAGCCGGACAAAGTGAGCCAGCAGAAGCAGTCCCGCCATCAGCCAGACACCATCGATCAGCCGCTCGGCGAGGATCGATGGGGCGATAGCGAGTGGGCTGACCGACATTTCGCGTGCCGCCAGCCATCCGCGCAGGATCTCTCCCGGCCGCAGCGGGAGCACCTCATTGGCGAAGAGTCCA
This sequence comes from uncultured Acidobacteriota bacterium, assembly GCA_900696665.1. Classification (GTDB taxonomy): domain Bacteria; phylum Acidobacteriota; class Terriglobia; order Bryobacterales; family Bryobacteraceae; genus CAADGY01. Next base: position 16,463 of record CAADGY010000068.1, on the reverse strand, counting down.
GCGTAGATGAATTTCGTCGCGGTCAGGACCGGCAGGTCTCCTACGGACACCAGCAGGAGCCGCCATCGCACGCCCTGTACCACATAGCCAAGTACATCGCATGTTACCGCGAGCGTAAGCCAGCCGGAATGGACATGCAGGATCTGGCTCCGGAGCCGGTTGAAATCGATGCCGCGGACGACCCACCAGAAGCAGACCGCGGCAACCGCGAACCACATGACTCGCATGCCTAGCTTCCACGGCGCCGCCTGCGGCTTCAGCCGGTCTACCGTCAGACCTGTTGTACCCAACGCAACGCCTCCGCCAATGTCTCAAATAAGGCATCGAGATGCCCGTCGAACCTATGATTGGCGCCTTCGATCAGCCGGAGTTGCACAGGCCGGCCTACCATCGAGAGCATCTGCCGCTCGTTTGCCGGCGAAGTGTAATCGTCGTTCGTCCCATAGATCGCGAAGAGGGGAATAGGGTTGATATGAGGAAGGTAGTCCTTCGCGTAGAACCGGGGCTCTTCCGCCGGACGTCCGGCCACCATGGAGAGTGTATCTTTCCAATTCCAGCCCAGCACGCCGTATTCGGGGAGTCCCATCGTTACGATCCCTTTGATGTAAGGCTTTGCTTCCTTTCGTGCCGCGGCCAGAACGGCCATGCATGCTCCCTGCGACCAACCGACGATGATGACACTGGAACGTCCCCCTCCGGGCTTCCGCGCAAATTCTGCCAGATCGGCCGACATTTGATCAGCGGTCAACTTCTGCGGCCGGCGGCTGAAAGCCTCCAGGTATCGTTTCGTGTCGAGCCCGTACACATCATAGCCCCAGCCTGCGATGCTCTGCGCCATTTTGACGGCTATACCACGCCACCCTCCATCACCCGGAATGAACAGTACACTGACCGGCTGGCGGCTCCGGGAGGAAGCGAGATGATACAATTCGATCCCGGGCGCGTGCTGCCCCCATGCCGCCTGGGTGGTCACAACTGCAAATAAAACGAAGACGGCGGACTTCATGCGGGTTCCTTGACGTGTTCGAGTTCAGACACGCGTCTCAACGCAAACGCAAGTTTTGGCAGATCGAGCGGATTGCGGTACATACTGTAGCGAGCCTCCCACCGGCTCGCGTACTTTGCCTTGAACCGCTGGAGCGTGCCGGTGCGGAAAAGCCAGGGTGCTCTGTCCAGGAGCCTGCGGAGCAGCCGTTCCGCCGTTGTCAGACCCTCACCCTCACTGTGCTGTGCGAGCGGCACCATTCCCAGGCTGAACTGCGAATACCCACGCGCTTTCAGGTTCAGGAATACTTCGGTGAACAGAAAGTCCATGATCCCGTTGGGAGAGTTGGGATGGCGCCGCATCAGGTCGACCGTGGCGAGGCCGCGACAATAGGACGGCACCAGATTGAGGAATGCCGCGACATGCCCGTGTCCGTCCAGCGCGGCGTATACCGTCGTCGAGCGGACGTAATCCTGATCGAACTTACCGAGTGTGAACCGGCGCTCCCGGTGGCGCGGCAACGTTAACCAGGCTTCGGAGACTTTCTGCAGTTCCTCCATTCGCACCCTGTCGATTGGGGCATCGAACCGCTCGACGCGATAGCCGTACCGCTTCAACCGGTTCACGGTGTTCCGGAATTCCTTCGCCGCACTGCCGGAGAGCGAGAAGGAATGAAGATCCACCAGCGCGTCGTCGCCAATCTTCAGCCGCCGGAATCCCAGCGCCCGATACATGGAAAGACGATAGGGAAAAACCTGGTGGAAAGCGACGCCCCAACCGCGCTCCCGGCAGTAGCCTGCGAAGTCTCCGATGATCTCAGCTAATTCGCCTTCCGGGCCGACCGGATCGCCGAGTGCAATCGCGAAGTTCCCCGCTACCCGGTAGGCAATAAAAGCTCTTCCCGATTTGGAGAAAAAGTAGCTCTTATCCGGGTAGTGCTTGAAGTAATCCTGCGCGGAACGTCCATAGTGCTCGGCGATGGCGGCGGCACGATCCTGTTCGACAGGATTCAGACGGAAGTGATAGGCTGCGGGCCGGAACAGAATCAAACATGCATAGAGGAACGATGCAAGCAGAATCAGCGTGATCGAATCGAGAAACCAGGCTGCGTAGGCGGTTCTTGGCAGCAGTGTCTTATCGTCGAGAAATACCAGCAGCCGGGCGGTTCGCCCGATGGCGTCCCACCAGTGGAAATTTCTGCCAAACTCGTGCGGCTCGAGTAGCCAGAACCCGCCTACACCGTAAAGAAAGGGAACCGCAAGCGCAATAAGAGCGCGGCGTGCCGCAGGCCACAGAACCGGCCGGCCGCTTCCAGCCGTGAACCGGTCGCGAGCCCAAAGCAGCAGAGCGATGATTGCCGACGACGAGAGGAGTTCGGGCAGCTCCATTCTGATCAGGTGGATGATTCCGGAAGCGCCGGCCAGGCCGGCAGCGAGTTGAAGCGCCCGCCGTTTTCCACTCGCTAGGTGGAGTGCGGTCAGGATGAGGATAAACCCGAGCAGTAGCGTAAGGGAACGGGAAAGCCCAACGAAATCAAACGGGAGAACCCTCCAGAGCCATCTCGGGTTTTCCGCTGGCGCCGGTCCACCGAGGAGAGACAGAAGATTGAGGATACCGCTGCCGCCGGCCGCCGCGACCGCCACCGCCGCAGCCAAGCGTTTAATCGGGGAGGTCGCTGCACTTCTGGCCGGCGGCGGCGAATCGGTCTCCGGGAGGGCCACCTGATTTCTCCTCATGTCTTCCATCCTCCAAGGTGTGCCGCTTTGGGACCCGGTCCAGACTATTGTGTGGATGATGTCGAAGGCTTTTTGTCCGACTTTTTCACCTTCTTGTGTTTCTTCGCTTTTTCAGTCTTCACGGTCTTCTCCGGCTGGGAAGGCGGCGTCTGTGCAAACGTTCCGCCCACCATGGCGAGTGCCAGGACAGCCGCCATCCAGATCTTGCGTGTCATGTTTGTTTTCTCCTTCTTGAGCAGGTCCGGGTTCGGTCCCCCGCTGGAATAAGCATGCGGCAGGAAGCCGAAGCGGCGGCATAGCCTGGAGAGGGGAATACGGAGTCCGATTGTTGGGGATAGCCGCTAGTTAAGTTAGCGCGGCAAACCGGGGCGATCCACCCGCACTCTGAATAAGGTTTTGCCTGCTGTTATATAGAGCGTCTTCCCATCCGGGCCGCCGAACGCGTTGTTGGTGATCGTATCTTCCGGGACCGGAATGAACTTCAGAAGCTTTCCTCGCGGAGAAATGACATGCACACCGCACTTCGTGTCGAGGGTTTCGCTGGTGCCCCGGCGCCGGTGCAGCCCCGCCGAGGCATACAGATTCCCGTCCACATCGATGCTCATCCCGTCCGCGCTGCGACCCGGATAGAAGTTGTAATGTACGCGCATGTTGCGGACGCTTCCATCGGCCAGCAGATCGTAAGCGCGAATCATTCGGGCGCCACCCTCGGCGCCATTTGCTTCGATGAGGTACAGCGTGCGATCGTCCGGCGCTACTTGAATCCCGTTCGGTCTCTGGATCTCGGGAGCCGCCAGTAGCCGGACCACTTTTCCCGGCGCGTCGATACGATACACCGCCTGCCCGGGCATATCGGTGAAATAGAGCCGGTCTTTCCCATCCAGCGTCACATCGTTGGGTCCGTTGAAAGGACGCCCTTCAAAACTTTCCGCGAGCACTTCCACTTCACCTGTAGCGAGATCGGTACGCGTCACACGGGGTTTTCCCCCGGCCTGGCCGCTGTCACGCCGCCGGGCGCCTGCTTCGCACGCGATCAAGCGGTTTTGTGAATCGATCACCAGCCCGTTGGCGCCATTGCTGTTTTTGCGGTAAGTCGACAGCACACCATCGCTCGTGAGCTTCATAATGCGGTGTGACATGGTTTCGGTGAAGTACACGTTGCCATCGCGGTCCACCGTTGGACCTTCCGTAAAAGCCACAGTCGTCGCAACTTCCAACTCCTGGGCGCTTACGGCGAAGAGAATCAGCAGGAATACGCAGACGGTTTTCATGAGTTTCAGTCTACCGGCCCGGCGTCACGGCTTCGCAAGGCCATCCACCAGGATCGCGGCGAGATCGCCGATGAGTATGGAGCCCAGGTTGTCCGGGCCGTAATCCACCTTTGGAATTCCTTCGACCGCGAGCGCCATCGCGATGCGGCCGTTTTTCGAATAAACAATGCCCACATCGGCGCGAAACGTATCCAAGGAGCCGGTCTTGTTTGCGATGGGAACACCAGGAAAACGGCGGCGTATGCCCGTGTCGCCCTGGCAGCGTTTGAGAACCGCGATCATCTCGGCGGAAGCTTCAGCACTGACCAGTTCGCCGCGCTCGAGCCGATCGAGCAGAGTCACCATCTCGCGCGGACTCGAAACACCCAACCCGTACTTTTCGTTTTCCGGCAATTTACCTGCAGCGGACCAGCCCGCGGCGGTTTTCAGTTGCTTGCCGTTCCCGCGGACCTTTCGCAGTGAACGGGTCGTGCGGATGCCGATCCTATCCAAATAAGCATTCACCGCATCGGCGGTGAAGCGCTCCAGAATCATGTTCGTCGCGGTGTTATCGCTTACGACGATCATCAGGTGCATCACGTCCCGAAGCGGAAGCTGAACTCCATCGGAAATTTCGTTGCCAAGGATTCCACTGCCGGAGACTTTCTCGGCGGCGGTGAGGGTCAACGGCTCAGTCCACTTGGCTTTTCCCCGCGCCACTGCGTCGAACACAGCGATCATTATCGGGAACTTGATGGTGCTAGCCGTACGGGTGGGTTCGGTTTCCCGGATACCGAAGGTGACTCCGGTATCCAGGTTCTTTGCATAGAGCGATACGGAGCCGGGGAACGTGCTGATCCGCTGACGAATGCGGGTTTCGAGCGGCTGAGCGGCGGCGGATAACACCAGAGTGAGAAGCAGCAGAATGCGCATCGTTCATAAATATATCCCGCCGGCGCCGCTTGCGGATTCCAAATTTACTGTAGATCCACGATTTCATCCGTGGTGGCGGCGAGGGGCTCGCGTTCTTTGTCCAATAGAGGGCTGCCGCAGCCCAGCCCGCCATGGCCGCAGATCCAGTATTCTTCGTAGGCCAGACCGGCGAGGCGCAGGAACTCCCGGCGGATCTCGATCGCGTTCAACGCCGGGACCCGAAGTTGCGGGGTGGAGAAGTAGGCCAGAACCGACGGTACGGGAATTTCATCTTCAATGGCTGCCATTCGTACGGTCTGCTGTCCAAGCCAGGTTTGATGCACGGCGCGCTCCGCCCAGCCGTGCGTCAAGACAGAACCATTGGCAAGCAGCAACCTTAGCAGCGCGGATGCTGTTTCGAATGCGGCGTGCGATAGTGGTCCCGAATATTGCACCAGCCCGAGCCAATCCGTGATCAGGCGGTAGGTAAACCCCCAGAGCGGAACCGGATCGAGTTCGATGCCTGGGAACTGCTGTTCGACAGGACGCCCGGGAACAGATACAAACCGGTGCCGGCCCGGTTCGCGCAACTCGCTGAGCTGCACCCATCGAGATTCCACCGCTTCGCACTCCTGAAGAGCGGTGGGCAGTTCGTCGTCGATGCGGAACACGAACGGAGCTACCAGAAGGGGCCGGCCCCCCCTCCGCCGGGCCACTGCCAGCGGAAGCGCGGTTTCCATGTGGTTGCGCTCCAGCCGTATGCCGCATTCCTCTTCGAGTTCGCGTAGCGCGGTGTCGAGCAGGTCGCGGTCGCCGGGATCGCACCGCCCTCCGGGAAACGACCAGTGTCCGGACCATGGGTCTTTCTCGCGTTCCACCCGCCGGATCAACAGAACCGATTCCCGGTTGTTCCGCGCATGGAGGATTGCTACGGCTGCGTCTGCGTCCGCCATTTCTAATTCCTTTATACCCGGATGCTTGAATCTTTGATTCACCCGCATATAGGAGTACACTGGAATAGGTATTTTCAATCCGAATTCTGTGGGTGCGCCAAAGTTTGCGGCGGCATCAGGAAGGACCAAGGATGTCAGGCAATTCTCTCAACCGCAGAGATTTCTTTAAAAACACCGGTGCTATGTCGGCCGCTTTTGGCTTAGCAGGAACCGCGCTGGCAAAGCCGGGCAAAATGGCTGCCGGGCGTGTGCTTGGCGCAAACGACCGGATTAACGTAGCGGCCATTGGCGTCGGCGGACGCGGTACCTACGTTGCGAGAACTTTCGCGAAAGCCGGTCAGGGTCCGGCAAACGCACAGATTGTCGGCGTCTGCGACGTGTATCAGAAGCGCGTGGACGAAAACAAAGAGTTCCACAAATGCGATGGTTACCTCGACTACCGCGAGATCATCAACCGGAACGACGTGGACGCCGTCATCATTGCCACACCCGACCACTGGCATGCCAAGATCGCGCTGGAAGCGATGGACCGCGGCAAAGACGTATATCTCGAGAAACCGATGTGCCATACCATCGAGGAGGTCAAACAGCTCATCGATACCGTGAAGGAGACGAAGCGTGTCCTCCAGGTGGGCTCACAGACCACTTCTGGCGATCAGTGGCATAAGGCGAAGAAGGCCATTGCCGACGGAATGATCGGCCAGATGATCATGAGCCAGGGTTCCTACCACCGGAATTCAACGGAAGGCGAATGGAACTGGCCCATCGACGAACAGGCTGGGCCCGATGCCAAGGGCGAGAACTACATCGACTGGAAGATGTGGCTCGGTCCGGCGCCGAAGCGCCCTTACGACGCCGACCGCTTTTTCCGTTTCCGCAAGTACTGGGACTACTCCGGCGGCATTGCGACGGACTTGTTTTTCCATGTCGCTGCCCCCATGAATATCTGCTGGGGCGAGGCGCAGTTCCCTTACAAGGTGATGGCCGGTGGCGGAATTTACGTATTCCACGATCGCGAGGTGCCGGACACCTTCCACCTGATCGCCGAATACTCGAAAGGCCACTCCGTGGTGCTCAGTTCTTCGATGGCGAACTCGCAGCATATCCCCGGCCTCATCCGCGGCCACGACGCTTCGCTCATTATGGTGGAGCATGGCCGGTTTGAAGGCTATGCGCCTTACATTACCGTGAAGCCCGAGAAGCGTGTTTATAACCGCGAACTCCGTGAGCGCAGTGTCCCACCCGAATATGCCGCCAAGTGGGGTGCCGCGGAAATCAAGATCCCGGTGGAGGATCGCGATCCGATGATCACCCACGTAGAGAATTTCCTCGATTGCATGCGTACACGGCAGAAGCCGACGTTGGATGTAGAGACCGCTGCCCGCGCCCAGGTGCTGATTACGATGTCGGTACAGTCGTTCCGCGAGGGCAAGGTGCTGTACTTCGACGAGAGGAAGTTCAAAGTAGTCGACAAGCCCGTCAGGGCCTGAACGTTTCTGAGAACAGGGCCGGTTTTCCAGCCGGCCCGCCACATCACTTTTTCCGAAGCGAAATTCCCAATTCCCGCAACTGCCGTTCGGGCACGGCCGAAGGCGCATCGCACATCAAGTCTGTACCTCGCGCGGTCTTCGGAAATGGGATCACCTCGCGGATGGAATTCTCTCCCGCCAGGATCATCACCAGCCGGTCCAATCCGAGAGCGATGCCGCCATGTGGCGGCGCTCCATATTCGAGCCCTTCCAGCAGGAAGCCAAAGCGGCGGCGGGCTTCCTCCTCGCTGAATCCGAGCGCTTCGAATACTTTCGACTGCACGTCGCGCCGGTGAATACGAATGGAGCCCGATCCGAGTTCGACCCCGTTCAGCACGACGTCGTAGGACTTCGCACGGCAGTGCGCCGGGTCGGTTGTCAATTTCTCCAGGTCTTCGTCATGAACGGAAGTGAAGGGATGATGCGCCGCATTCCAGCGGTTTTCCTCTTCGTCCCATTCGAACATCGGAAAGTCTACTACCCACAGGAAACGAAAATCTTTCGGGTTCAGGAGCTTATGCCGGTCGTTATACTTTTGCCCGGCGAAAAGACGCAACTGCCCGCATGCCATGTAGACGTTCTCGTCCGGCCGCTGTCCTTTCGGCGCCCCGGGCCATCCCGCTATCAATAGTAGGTCGTCTTCGGAGGCGCCGGTTCGTTCGCGCACTGCGGCAAGCTGTTCCGGGTAGTCGCGCTCCAGGCGCTTGACGTCGTCGTAAACACGCAGGCCGCGCTCCGCACCGTAGGCTTTCAGTTCGTCGCGCTCTTTTCGGGTAAGTGCACCGGTCTTTGGAATCCTGATAGCGACCAGTGGCAACCCCTCAGCGGTCAGGCCGGCATTCGGAAACAGGTCTTCGACCGGACAGAATGGTGGCAGGCGCAGATCCGGTTTGTCCACACCGTACCGGCGCATCGCTTCTGCATAGGTCAGGCGCTGGAAGGGAATTTCGATTTGATATCCGGCCACGGCGCAAATGCGCTGGAGCAGCGGTTCAATCGCTTCGAAAACCGTTACCTGCTGCGGAAACGACATTTCGATATCGATCTGTGTGAACTCCGGCTGCCGGTCAGCGCGCAGGTCTTCATCGCGGAAGCAGCGCACGATCTGGAAATACTTCTCGAAGCCGCTCACCATCAGCAGTTGTTTGAAGAGTTGCGGAGATTGAGGCAGCGCGTAGAAACAGCCCTGCTGGTTGCGGCTGGGCACAAGATAGTCGCGCGCGCCTTCCGGCGTCGAGCGCGTCAGAAACGGCGTTTCAATTTCGAGGAAGCCTTGGGAGTACAGAAACTCCCGCGTGGCGAACGATACCTGCGAGCGCAACATGATATTACGCTGCATCCGCGGCCGCCGCAAGTCGACATAACGGTACTTCAGGCGCGCATCCTCGCTGACGTCGACGGTCTCTTCCATCGGAAACGGCGGCGTGCGCGATTCATTCAGGATCCAGAGCTTCTCCGCGACAAGTTCCACTTCGCCGGTTGGAATATTCGCGTTGATCGTTTCCGGGGAGCGCTTTCGTACGGTTCCTTCGACAGCGACCACGTACTCCGCGCGCAACAGTTCGGCTTTCTCGTGCACTTTAGCTTCGCCATCCGCGTGAAAAACAATCTGTGTTACGCCGTCGCGATCGCGAAGATGAATGAAAATGACGCCGCCGAGGTCTCGCCGCCGGTGAACCCACCCCATCAGAAGCGCCCGGGAGCCCGCGCCGGAAACCCGCAGGTCGCCGCAGCTATGAGTCCGGCGCAAATCGCCCAGAAAATCCAGTGGGACTGCTTGCTGTGATTCAGAAGACTCTTTCATAGATATTCAACTGTGCGCTGCGAACCGCCGCAGCAGTTCCTCTCGCGTCACCGGTTCCTGAACGCCCGAATTCATGTCTTTCAACCCGTAGCGCCCGCCGGCCATTTCGTCGTCTCCCACGATCAAGGCGAAGCGCGCACCGAGTTTATTGGCCAGTTCCATGGATCGCTTGAGCTTGCCGTTTGCCGCGACCTCGACCACCGCACCCTGCTGCCGCAACTCGCGCGCCAGCAGCGCGCAGTATTGGAATGCCGTTTCGCCCAGCGGCGCGATGAACAGATCGACGCCGGACCGCACATCGGCGCCAGCCTCCTCGGCGATCATCACCAGCCTGTCTTCCCCGATCGAGAAGCCGATCCCCGGAGCGGGAATTTTCGATCCCAGCGCTTCGGCCAGCCCATCATAGCGGCCTCCTCCGAGTACGGAGTTCTGCGATCCCAGCGCGCCGTGGACAATTTCGAACGTGGTGCGCATGTAGTAATCCAGGCCGCGCACCAGCCGTGGCCGTACTTCAAACGCGATAGAGCGTCCGGCGAGATAGGATTTCACCGAATCGAAGTGGCTGCGGCATTCCTCGCACAGCTCATCGAGGATGGAGGGCAGAGCGTCGATGATTGGCTGGTCCTCGGGGACCTTGCAATCCAGCACGCGCAATGGATTCGTTTCCGCGCGCCGCTGGCAATCGGCACACATGCGATTCACCACGCCTTTAAGCCGTTCTCGCAGCCGGGCAACAAATTGCGGGCGGCAGACAGGGCATCCGACCGAGTTGATCAGCAATGTGAACCCCGCTATACCGGTACGGCTCAAAATTTCGATCACCATCTCGATCACTTCCGCATCCACCGCCGGGGAATCGGACCCGACCGCTTCCGCACCAATTTGGAAGAACTGCCGGTAGCGTCCCTTTTGCGGTCTTTCGCGGCGGAACATGGGTCCCATGTAGTACAGCTTCCTCAGTCCCGGGACCTGATCCATGCGATGTTCGAGATAAGCCCGGATGACAGATGCCGTCGCCTCGGGACGCAACGTGAGCGTGGTTCCGTCGCGATCTTCGAAGGTGTACATTTCCTTGCCGACGATGTCGGTATCCTGTCCGACACCGCGCGCAAACAACACCGTCTCTTCCACGATTGGCGTACGGATCTCGCCATAATTGTAGCTGCGAAACACCTTCCGCGCGGTCTCTTCCACGTGATTCCACACCGCACTCGACGGCGGCAGAATGTCGCGCATTCCTTTAACTGCTCGAATCAATTTTGCTCTTCCCTGTAGATTTGCGCCAATTGGACGTATCGTGCGGAATTCAGCCGGAAACGCTCACGCTCTTCCGGCGTCAGGTCGCGGCGGATCTTGCCTGGCAATCCCATAACCAAGCTGCCCGGCGGAACGATCATGCCTTCGGTCACCACCGATCCGGCGGCGACGATAGCGCCCTTGCCGATTTTGGCGCCGTTCAGGACAATGGCGCCGATGCCGATGACACAGTCGTCTTCGATGGTGCATCCGTGCAGCACCGCGCCGTGGCCTGCCGTCACGCGATTGCCGATCAGCAGCGGGTGCACTTGCGCTTCCACGTGAAGCACGGCGTTATCCTGCACGCTGGTATCGTCGCCGATGCGGATGTAGTGGACGTCGCCGCGAACGGTGGCATTCGGCCAGATGCTGGAGCGCTCTCCTATGACCACATCACCAATCACTTGCGCGCTTTCGTCGATATAAGCTGAACCGGCGATCCTGGGTAGGACGCCGCGATAGGGACGAATCATTGCGTGTTGATTTCATTATGCTAACACGGCCACTTGTTAGAATTTGTGTATGCTTCCCGCTTTGTGCGCGATCCTGCTATTGGCGGCGTTGTCTGCTTCCACACAATCCCCGGCACCGCTTCATTCCAAGCCGTTTGATGTGAACGCTCTTCTTCAGCTTTCGCGTATCGGCGACCCGCAGGTTTCACCCAACGGCGAACAGGTTGCCTTCACCGTTCAGACCGTGGACGCCGGGGCCAACACCAAACCGGTGCAGATTTTTGTGGTACCCGTACATGGAGGAACGCCACGCCAGATCACGCACGAGGGGTCCACGAACGAGCGGCCTCGCTGGATGCCCGATTCCCGTAGAATCGCCTTCCTGTCCAACCGCGGCGGTTCTTCGCAGGTCTGGATGATGGATTCCGACGGAGCCAACCCGCGGCAGATCACCTCTCTGGCAACAGAGGCCGAAGGGCTGCTGATTTCGCCTGACGGAAAGAATATTCTGTTTGTCAGCGCCGTTTATCCGGACTGCCCTGACCTTGCCTGCAACGCCGCACGCCTGGAGGCGGAGAAAGCCAGTAAGGTAAAGGCCCGCATCTATACATCGCTGCTGTACCGGCACTGGGCGAGCTGGAAGTCGGGGCGTGTGAAGCACCTGATGGTGGTTCCAGTGGAAGGGGGCACTCCGAAAGACCTCACTCCCGGCAACCGCGATGTGCCGCCTTTCTCACTTGGGGGTCCGGACGATTACGCCATCTCTCCCGACGGAACGGAAGTCTGTTACGTGACAAAGACCGATCCGGACCTTGCGCTCAGCACGAATTCAGACCTCTTTACCGTGCCTATCGAGGGCGGCGAGCCGGTGAAAATCACGGTGAGCGCCGGCGCTGATAATTCACCCTCTTACTCACCCGACGGGAAATATATCGCTTATCGTGCCCAGGAGCGTGCCGGATATGAAAGCGACCGTTGGCGCCTGATTGTTATGGACCGTGCCAGCGGCGCGCCTACAAGCCTGACGGAAACTCTCGATCGTTCGGTCACTGCCTTCACATGGGCGCCCGACTCCACGCGCATCTTCTACACCATCGAGGATCGCGGGCGGACTTCGGTGCAGATGATGTCGGTCAGCGGTGGCGCCGCACGCAGCATCATTAGCGGACCCGCACACGTCGACGACGTACAGTTCGCCGATGGCGGCAAGATCATGGTCTATTCCCAGAACAGCGGCTCGCGTCCGGTCGAACTCTACACGGTGGCATCAAGCGGCGGCGCGGCGGTTCCGCTGACGCGCATCAACGATGCTCTGCTTTCCCGGTACGGCTTGCCTGCATTTGAAGAGATGTGGGTGCAAAGCCCGGACGGTACGAGGATTCACAGCTTCCTGGTGAAGCCGCCAGGATTTCGATCGGACCAGAAATATCCCGTGTTGTTCCTGATCCATGGCGGACCACAGGGCGCTTGGGGCGAGAGTTGGAGTTATCGCTGGAATCCGCAGGTTTTCGCCGCTTCCGGATTTGTTGTGGTCATGCCAAACCCCAGAGGGTCAACCGGGTATGGACAGAAGTTCACGGATGAAATTAATTCTGATTGGGGCGGAAAAGTCTACGACGATATCATGGCCGTGGTGGATCACGTTGCCGGCTTACCCTATGCGAATCCGCAGCGCATGGCAGCGGCCGGCGGCTCTTACGGAGGCTACATGGTGAACTGGATGCTCGGGCACACACAACGCTTCAAGGCGTTTGTCTCCCATGCGGGCGTGTTCGACCTGCGAAGTATGGCTGGCGAGACGGAAGAGCTTTGGTTTCCGCTCTGGGAATTTCGGGGTATGCCTTGGAACAACCCGGATCTCTACGCGAAGTGGTCGCCCAGCTTTTTTGTTCAAGACTTCAAGACGCCGACGCTCGTCATTCACGGCGAGCAGGATTTTCGTGTGCCTTACGGGCAGGGCTTGCAACTGTTCACCGCCCTTCAGATGCAGCAGGTTCCTTCGAAACTGTTGCTGTACCCGGATGAGGGTCACTGGATTTTAAAACCGCAGAACACGCTGCTCTGGTACCGCACTTTCCTGGATTGGATCGGTGAGTGGACTCGCGTGCCAGCCCCCGCTGTAGTGCCTGCGAAGCCGGTGGAAGGCGCCGCACAACCCGTGCCGCCACCGCTCTAGTAAGCGCCTTCCCGCATCCAGGCAGTGTATCGGGTTATACTATGGACCAGCCCGCTTGAGGGTCAGGAAACAGGAAAAATGTCTGGGGCCTCTGTCAATCGCCGGGCCCAAGTTTCCGCTGGCCGGCACTACTATGTCTGGGAAATTCAGGAGAAGCGGTTCTGTGTGCTTCTGAACCTGGACGTGGTCCAGCGCATTAGCGAGATGCTGGAGCGGGAGATTGGGCCTGTATCCGAGCGTGCCACAGAACTTGGCGGTGTACTGCTGGGTTCGGCGAAAGAAACGGAAACGGGCTGGCAGATTACCATCGATGGTTTCGAAGCGATCCCGTTTGAGCACCCGCGTGGTATCGCTTATGCGTTGGCCGGATCCGACAGGCGCAAACTTCAACAGAAACTGGAATCCCGGCCGGTAGCCGGATTCTTCCGCGCACACGCACGCCCCGGTTTGTTTCTCGATCAGGACGATTTCCGGCTGGCGCAAACCTTTTTTCCAGGGCCGGCTTCGGTGTTCCTGATCGTCAAACGGGATTCAGGCGGGATGAGCCGTGGTGGGTTTTTCTTCTGGGAAGAGGGTGATATCCAACGCCGTTCCAGCTATCTTCCTTTCCCGTTTGACCGCACATGGCTCGAATCGGGGAAATACCAGATTCGGGAGGTGGCCCCCACTGTCGCGCCTCCTGTTCGTCCACCCCGGCAAATCGCTTCCAAGGCGAACCGGCTGCCGGCGTTCACCTTACCGAAAGTTAATTGGCCTAAAGCGGCGCTATTCAAGCCGGTTGCTCTGACGGCCTTTGTCGCTGTTTCGGTATTCGCACTTCTTATGACGGTCGCCTGGTTCCTCTCCGGGGAACGCAACGCCACGCCGCGCCAATCGGACATTGGCCTCTCCGCAACAAGAAACGGTGAGAACTTCCGGGTGACCTGGAATCGGAATCATCCGCGCGTAGAGGAAGCCGCGCGTGGTGTTCTGTGGATCACCGATGGACGCAAGGAGCACCGGATCGATCTGGACGCCCGCCAGTTGAAAATGGGAAGTGTGATATACCACCCAGCCACGAACGATGTGAATTTTCAACTGGACATTCTGTCGGAGGCTCCTGTTTCCGAGTCCGTTCGTGCGATTGCCGGCGGCGCCGGTAGCGCCGGCACACCGGACGCGGCCGGTGCGGTTGCCAGCATGCCGCCCGGCACAGTTGTTGAAGAGACAACGCGGTCTACCCCTCCGGTGCAGCCACCAGGTGTTTCGAAGCAGAGCCGGAAAGAGGTTCGGAGGCTCGAACCGCCTCCCGGAATCATGGATGGCGCCGACAGAGCGCGAACTTCCCGTTCCAACACTCCTCTCGATCCGCCCCCGATGCTTGCTGTGAATATGGGCCGTCAGCTCAATCGGGTCCAGGCGCCGGCCTTGGATCAGCCTCGGGAAGCGCCGCCGGTCGTCACAGTAACAATGGAACCGGTAGAGCCTTCGGTGGTGCGCAGGTTTCTGCAAAAGATTCCAGGAATCCGGGAACTCCAGCGCAATGCCTACAGGGGAGGGGAAGAGTTCGAACCGGCTGTACCGCTGAAACGACCCAGCCCGACGCTCCCACCGTCGCTCTATAGTACGATTCATTCCACCGTTCCGATCGACCTGCGTGTTTCCATAGACGAGCAGGGCCGGGTTTTTCAAACCAGGCTGGTTACCGAAGAGCCGTTACCTCCGAGCCTGGTGCGCCTCGCGGAAGACACTGCCGCGAAATGGTCTTTCCGTCCGGCCCGTATCAAAGACAAAGAAGTGGACAGCGAGGTGGTGCTGCAGTTTCGCTTTTCTCCCGCGCTGATGAGTTCGCGCTAATCCTGTTTGCTTACGGTTCCGGTCAAAACGAGAATAAGACCGGCCGCACGATCCCAGGATCTCCTTGATGTCGCGCGCCACCGAACAGGAAGGTCTCGGCCTCGCGTGCTTCCATTTCTGCGGCGGGCGGGTGGTTCAAACCAGGCTGTTCTTAGAAGCGGCCTCACCTAACCGAGTTTGGTGCGGCTCCCGGGCTGTTGTGGTAGGGCTTCGAGGAGGCTCATCGGCGATGGCGTAGCTATGATCCGCGTAGGCTCGAAACCACCCGCTTTGAAGAGGGCATGGTATTCAGCCGTAGTCCGCTCGCGGCCTCCACGGGTAAGGACCAGCATATTCAGATCCATGAACTTGCTCGGGTGTGGACCGTTTCCCTCGGGAACAACTGATTCGATGAGCAGAAGCCGCGATTCGGTCGTCATCGCTTCGCGGCAATTCTTAAGGATTCGCACTGACGAATCATCGTCCCAGTCATGGATGATCGTCTTGAGGAGGTACAGGTCCCCGCCCGGAGGTATCCGCTCGAACATGTTCCCCGGCATGACCGAGCATTGGGATTCGACACCGGCCTCGCGAACGATCCGGGCGTCCGCGAGAACCTCCGGAAGGTCGAACAACACACCGCGGACGCCGGGATTGGCTTTCAAGATGGCCGCGAGCAGAGCGCCGTGACCGCCGCCTACATCGACAATGGTCGGGAACTTCGCGTATTCGTAGCTGGCGAGAAGCGACGGCACCTGCATGTCCGATAAGCGCGTCATCCAGGCTTCATAGACTTGCGTGGCCGCGTGATCTGTCCGGAGGTAGTCGAACAGTTCCGTGCCGTGCACATGCTCGAATGCAGACTTGCCCGTCAAGACCGCGTGGTGCAGGTGACTCCAGGAATTCCAGTGAAAGGCGGCATGAGCAAGCAAGGCGGCCTTTAGAACCGAATCTGGACTATCGCTCAGCAGCGTAGTGGCTAAAGGAGTCAGTTCAAAATCGCCCTTCTCGTCTTGCTGGAACACGTCAATGCTGGCGAGGGCCCGAAGCAACCGGTACAATGCTTGCGGTTGTGCGCCGGTGGTGCGGCCCAGTTCCTCGCTGCTCTTCGGGCCATCTTTGAGCAGATCGGCAATCCCAAGAGCGGCGGCCGTGCATATCGCTTGTGACCGGAAATGCCCGGTCGCAAGCTCCAACATTTGCAAGTAGAGTGGTTTCGACCTGGTTTCAGTTGCCTGGCCCACAGACAATCGCACGCACGCCCACCTCAAGCTTCTCCAACCCGGTTGGGCCGCTGAGTCTCCAGCGTCAAGAGTAGTTCCCGATCGCTCGAATCGATGTGACCAAAGTCACAGGCCTCGACCGGAGTTCAAGGCGCATTCTGGCAGGGCCACTGAAAACGATACCCTAGCCGGCCCTAACCCCGGGTTAACCCAAGTTCGTCACGACAGTCGTCGTTTCAAGCTATTTTGGCCGCTCCCATGAAGGGAAGTGCTTTAGCCTCAATCGTTATTTTTTGAAATGACGATGTAGTGTAGACCAACCCTCTTGATGC
>CAADGY010000067.1 GCA_900696665.1 uncultured Acidobacteriota bacterium | reverse complement strand
TGCACGAGCGGAGCGGTTTCCGGCGCCGCCTCCGCAGAGCGAATCGTCTGCTTGCCTCGCCAGAAATCGAAATACGAGATCTGGTGAACACAAGAAACCGTGCAGTTGGGGGCGCAGCCTTTCTCGGTCAGATATTCTCTCCGGATATCGTCGACCGTGTATTCCATCAGAGGCTTGGCCGGGTAGCCCCGCTGCTGTGAGCAGTAATGCACCAATCCGTCTTCGCAGATGTACAAATACCGTCCGCCCGCCCGGCAACGCCAACGGTTCGGACGCCCTTCCGCGATGGCATCCTGAAAATAGTTGACCTGAGCGTAACTGCTTTTCTCCAGCCGCTTCATCTGGTGGTACACTTCGCGTTCACGCCTGCCCAGAGGCCGCAACTGGCCGTCGCCATCGTGAATAATGCCGATCGTTGAGGTGAAGCCCAATTCCACGGCTCGCTTCCCAACCACAAGGGCATCTTCGGGATTCCGGATGCCGCCGCCAAGCACCGAATTGATATTCACATGAAACAGGGCGGCGCCCGCCAGCAACTGGAGCTTCCTGTCCAGCACTTTTAAACTCTTTTTCGAGACCTCGTCCGGTTGGACGTTGTCGATGCTGATTTGCAGGTGATCCAGCCCGGCTTTGTTCAGGCGGCGAATTCGCTCGGCAGTCAACAGGTAACCGTTCGTGATCAGGCCCGCCAGAATTCCGCGACGGCGAATCCGTGTGATGATCTGATCCAGGTCCGGATGAAGCAGCGGCTCGCCGCCGCTGATGGTGATGATCGTGGTGCCCAGAGCCGCAAGCCGGTCGATCCGCCCCAACATGATTTCCGTCGGCACCGGCTTGGAGACGTTATCGTACTCATTGCAATACTTGCAGGACAAGTTGCAGCGCCGGATTGGAATCAGGTGGGCAAGGATCGGATGATCCGTGGAAAAAACCCCTTTGGCGATCATACGCAATTCGCGCGCCCGCCTCGAGATCGCCCGCACCCGCCGCCGAAAGGTCAACCCCCTTGTTCCCATATAGATGCAGATCCCTATTGTACGAAAAGGGGACCACCCGGGTGCAGGACAGTGTTTCGACCTGTGCGTTTTACCTTGTGAACGGTGAAATCAGGGTTTTTTCGGTTCTTCGGCAGAAGGCGGCGTATCCACCTCTTCGCCGAATTTGATTGTCGTTTCGGCCTTGAACTGCTTGTAATCCTGGTATCGGACAATCATCCGGATCCGCTGCGGACCAGCTTGAAAATAGAGCGTATCGTTGGCTGACGTATAGGTCGGAAACCAGTACTTGCCGTCGATCTGTTCCCGGAAGGTCTCAAATTTGGGGAATTGGTTGTCGGAGTTCTTCTTGAGAAGACCGACGCCGCGCCCGTAGGTCTTGACGATCTGCAGGTCGCGATCGTCCACCCAGACAATTCCCTGGAAGTACCGCTTGCCGGCTTCCATCTGCTTCGGCTTCACGGCGAATGCGTAACAGGGAATTTCGTCCAGAGTCTCTTTGCCGAGAAAACGGATGTAATAGTCCGGGATATCCTTCGTCGTCAATACGAACGGCTGTACGTTGCGCAGATCCTGTTCGTCTTCGGGCGTAAGAAGGATGTTCTTGAGCGTGGAGACCGGCGCCCGGACAACCTTCTCGGTGCGCTTGCCATCGGGTGAGAAGATGATGTCGGAAACCATCTCATGCCGGCCCTGAACATTTCCAGCAGCGTCCAGTTCCTGAATTCGAACCGTCTGCCGGTAGGTGTAGTTCTCCCGAGCTTTTGCAAATTCAGCCTCTTTTGCGGCAAATTTGGCGATGATCTCATCTACCTCGGCCGGGCTCAGGTCAGTCTTGGCAGCCATACCCATTCCGGATAGAAGCATGCAGAGCGTCGCGGCAGTGAGAAGCTGGCGCATAGGTCCCTCTTTCTTCCTAAGACGTATTGAATTTAAACGGGTTTCCCCAAAATTTGCTTGGCGATTGTCAGCCGCTGCATGTTGCTGGTGCCCTCGTAAATACGCCCGATCTTCGCATCGCGATACAGTTTCTCAACCGGGTAATCCTTCGTAAAACCTACTCCACCCAGCACTTCGACTGCTGCTGAAGCGATTCGTTCGGCCGCCTCCGAAGCGTACAACTTCGCCATGGCGGCTTCCCGGACAAATAGCGCTCCGGCATCCCGCAGACGAGCGGCATTGTACACGAGCAGGCGAGCTGCCTCCAACTCCGTCGCCATATCCGCCAGCGCAAACTGCACGCCTTGAAATCCGGCAATAGCCGCCCCAAACTGCTTCCTTTGTTTTGCATACGCCAGAGCGTGATCCAGTGCGCCGCGCGCGAGCCCCACCATCTGCGCGCCGATCCCGATCCGGCCTTCGTTTAGAGTTTCAATCGCGATCTTGTATCCCTTACCAGGCTCGCCGATGACATTCGATTTCGGTACCCGGCAGGCATCGAGAATCAGTTCGCAGGTGGACGATGCCCGAATCCCGAGTTTGTCCTCTTTCTTGCCAACCTCGAAACCAGGAAATCCTCTTTCTACAAGAAAGCAGGTGATACCCCGATACCCGGCGCCGGGATCCAGCGTGGCAAAGACGAGGTATAGTTCCGCCTCCGCGGCGTTGGTGATCCAAAGCTTTCGGCCGCTAAGGACATACTCCTCGCCCTTTTCTTCCGCGCGAGCCGCCAGCGCAAAAGCATCCGAACCGGCGCCGGCTTCGGAAAGCGCATAGGAACCGACCGCATTGCCGGCGAGTCTGGGCAGATAGGCGCGCTTCTGCTCGTCATTCGCCCAACGCATCAGCGCATTGTTGACGAGCGTGTTCTGCACGTCGACAATGACGCCGGCGGAGGGGTCTACAGCGGATAACTCCTCCACCGCCAGCACCGCCTGAAAGAATGTCCCCCCTTGTCCGCCCAGTTCCTCGGGAATTTCGATGCTCATCAATCCCAACTCGAAAAACTGTTGGATGATCTCCTTGCGGAAAACACCCTTTTCATCCATATCGCGGACGTGCGGCCCGATCTGCTCCCGTGCAAACCTGCGGACTTCGGCACGAAAACCCTCTTCTTCTTCGCTCAGCCGTGTAAGCGGAGAGGGCTCTATCGGCTCGATATCGGTGGACATGGCTTCTTGAATGATGTCATCCCTGCCGGGACGATTCAACGGCGCCGCTCCGCGAAACACCGTAGAATGAATTTTCATGAAGAACTGGAAGCTCATCGCTGAAGGGCTCGACCTGGGAATCCCCACGTCCGAACTGGAGAAAATTTTCCCTGCACTGGAACGGCTTGAAAAGGATTGCACCGTCCTACGCGGGCTTGCTCCCGGGAAGGAACCAGCCATTACATTTGGATGCGGTCCGGATACCCAATGACCACCCTCGAAGCAGCCGCGGCGATTCGTAGGGGCGATCTGTCCCCGGTTGATCTGACCTCCCAATGTCTCGAGGGCATTCGCGAACTCAATCCCCGGCTTAATGCCTGCCTCACGGTGCTTGAGGAGGAAGCTCTTCGGCGCGCAAAACAGGCCGAAGAGGAATTGGCATCGGGGAAGGATTTGGGATTACTGCACGGAATTCCTATCGTTCTAAAGGACAACTTCTATACGAAAGGCGTGCGGACGACTTGCGGGTCGAAACTCTTTGCGAACCATGTGCCCACTCACGACGCCACTGTGACGGAACGGCTCCGGGACGCCGGAACCGTACTCCTGGCCAAAACAGGTTTGCACGAGCTGGCTTATGGGATCACGTCCGGCAATCCTCATTTTGGCCCGGTGCGAAATCCATGGGATCCGGAACGAATTCCGGGCGGCTCCAGCGGCGGCTCGGGCGCAGCCGTGGCCTCCGGAATGGCTTTCGTGGGCATGGGGAGCGATACAGGCGGTTCGATTCGTATTCCCGCTTCCTATTGCGGAACTGTCGGCCTGAAGCCGACCTTCGGACGTGTCAGCCGTTATGGCGTCTTTCCGCTCGGCTACAACCTGGATCATATGGGTCCGATGACCCGCTCCGTGCGCGACGCCGCCGCCGTGCTGCAAGCGATTGCCGGACACGACGCCCGGGACCAGACTTCCAGCCGTGCTCCCGTAGCGGATTATCTATCCGAAGCCAACCGCTCCATCGCCGGCCTTCGCATCGGCCTGCCGGAAAACCACTACTTCGAGCGCGTCGCGCCGGAATGTGCCGCGGCTGTCGAGGCGATGGGCAAAGTAGCCGAACAGCTTGGCGCGTCCCTGGTGCGGCTGCCATTCCCCGATGTTCAGGCCCTGAACACCGTGGGCCGGGTGATCCTGTTGGCGGAAGCTTCCGCGATCATGGAAAACCGCATGGCCGAACGCGATCAGTTCGGTCCGGACGTATTGGCTTTGCTGGACCAAGGCCGGCTTCTCCAGGCGACCGATTACATCAATGCACAGCGTTTGCGTAGCGTTCTTTGTGCGGAATTTTCCGCGCTGTGGAGCCGCATCGACTGTTTCTTTACTCCAGCGACGCCGATGGCGGCCCCTCGAATCGGGCAGAGTAAGGTGATGTTCGACGGTGAAGAGGAAGATGTGCGGCTGGCGACAACCAGGCTGGTGCGGGGCATCAACGTTCTGGGCTATCCCGCTCTGTCCATGCCTTGCGGCTTCACGGAACCGGGGCTTCCGCTCGGGCTTCAAATCGTAGGGCGGCCGTTTGAAGAAGGCGTTATCCTGAGGGTGGGCGCGGCGCTCGAAGGGGCAACGGAGTTTCATACGCGAAGACCCCCTTTGTATAATTCCGCCATCGCCCGCTAGTGTGATGGGAGGGACAGCTCATGGAACTTAGCCGTAGAAACTTCATGCAGGGCGGCGCCGCACTGGCGGCAGCCCAGGGTAATCGAAGCGTATCCGCCAATGACCGCATACAGGTCGGTGTCATCGGATGCGGGGCGCGCTCTCATGAGCTGATGCATGCGCTCATGCAGTTGCCGCAGGCCGAGATCGTCGCTGTCGTTGATGCTTACAAGGGACGCGTGGAGCGCGCCCTGGACCGGGTCGGCGGGAAAGCCAGGTCCTTCAAAGACTACCGGGAAGTGCTCGCACAACCCTCCATCGACGCCGTGCTGGTGGTGACACCCGATCACTGGCATAAACAGATGGTGCTGGACGCCATTAAGGCACAAAAGGATGTCTATTGCGAGAAGCCGCTGACTTACCGTTCGGCCGAAGGTGTCGAGATCATTGAGGCCGCGCAGAGTGCAAAGCGGATCGTCCAGGTTGGCAGCCAGGGCATGAGCTCTCCCATTCAGAAAAAAGCGCGGGAGATCATCCAAGCGGGCAAGATCGGCAAAGTAACTTTGATCCGTGCCGCCTACAATCGCAATACGGCTTCCGGAGCCTGGATCTATCCGATTCCGCCGGACGCATCGCCGCAGACCGTGGATTGGGATATGTTCCTCGGACCCGCCCCGAAACGGCCTTTCAGCCTCGAGCGCTTTTTCCGGTGGCGCTGCTATGACGACTACTCCGGCGGAATTGCTACGGACCTTTTTGTCCATCTCTGCACGACCATTCATTACCTGATGGGTGCGAAGGTTCCTTCCAAGGTGATGGCGCTCGGGCAACTGTACCGCTGGAAAGAAAGCAGAGAGGTGCCGGACACCCTCAACGCAGTACTCGAATATCCAGAGGGATTCGCCGTCAATCTCAGTGCCACGTTCAACAACCAGACCTCAGCCGAGAGCAGTTTCGAATTTCTGGGCACGGAGGGAAGCCTGAATCTGGGGTGGGGCGGGGCCACGCTCTATCCGGAAGTCGCGGTAGAAGACAACCGGTGGATTGTGGAAAGCTGGCCCAAGCGCCTGGAAGAGGCGTATTACCGTGACCCGAAAGTACGGCAGGCGGAGATGCCCTCCACCTGGAAACCCGATGTTCTTGAAGGAAACCAGCAACTCCGGCAACAGGGCCCCGAGGCGACGGTTCTTCATTTCTCCCACTGGATCGATTCGATCCGCACTCGAAAGCCCTATTGGGAAGATGCCGCAGCTGGCCACCATGCGGCAGCCTGCGCGCATATGGTGAATCGCTCGGCCAAAGATAACAAGATGGTCGAGTGGGATTTTGCCAGGGACGACATCAAAGCCTGAACCTTCCTGTTTTGAGGCGCTTGGCCGGATTAGAGCGGCCCAGCCAGGCGCCAGTATCCCTTTCACTCAGCAATAGTCTGCTCCTCTACCTTCAGCACTTCCCCCAATTCAACAACATTATTGGCAGTACTCCGCGGCAGGGGCTAATGAAAAGTACCGAGGCTGCCGAAGAATCCTGTGAGGGAGAGACGCGTTGTGAGACAGTCGAAACCGCGCGGCAGAGGCAACAGAACCCTGGAAGACGGTTTGAGTGCACTGGTGGAAACAGCCGGATGGGATGACACCGGATGGACATTGCCCTCAGGCCAGCGGATCACTGACTTCGCTCTCGATCATGCTTTTCTCGCGCCCGCTTTGATAGGACCTTTAGCGGCCGGCGAGGAACTGGCGGTGGGATCCGCCGCGGAGAGTGGCCCCAAATGACAATCGCTTTAGTAATTGTTCTTCTGCTGGGTGTTGCTGCCAGCGTGGAGGATTTGCGCAGGCGGCAGATCCCGAACTGGATTCCGGCCGCCGCAGTCGTCTCCGGACTTCTCCTGCACGCATGGATGGGTTCGTGGTGGGGGTTATTGAATGCCGCCGGCGGTGCCGTGGGCGGGTTCACCGGTCTACTCCTGTTCTACCTGCTGGGTGGAATGGGCGGCGGCGACGTGAAGCTGATGGCAGGATTCGGTGCGGTTGCGGGCGCTGGTTCGCTCATATTGGCGCTGGTCCTGGTGTTTCTGGCGGGTGCCGGTTTCGCGCTGGTGGTGCTTGCCTTACGTGCGCTGAAAAGGGCGCTCACCGGACGGCACCGGGCGGAGACTGAGGACGCATCGATTCCGTACGCTCCCGCTATATTCGCCGGGACGCTGATGGCGATTCTGGGGCATTAGGCTATGCGGCAAGCTGTGAGGCGGAAAGGATGAAATGGATCGGAGATTTTTGACGGTCTTGGCTCTGAGCCTGGTCTTCGCGCTCGTGGTTTCGGGCATCTTCTATCAGATGACGACACGCGCTGCAACAGGAAAACCAACAAATCAAGCCACGCGGGATATTGTCGTTTCAAAAGGCTCGCTCGGAGTAGGAGTCAGCATCAAGCCCGACCACGTGAAAATTGCCAAAATTCCGGCGGACCAATTTCCGAAAGGCGGGTTTTCACGAGTGGACGAGGTTGTTGACCGCGCGGTGATGAGCAATATCCTTCCCGAGGAACCTCTCCTCGAGGGCAGGCTTGCGGCACGTGGAAGCGGACTTGGCCTCGCGCCGATTATTCCTGTTGGGATGCGCGCCGTATCCGTACGGGTGAATGACGTGGTCGGCGTCGCCGGGTTCGTTTTACCCGGGATGCGGGTGGATGTATTGGTGACGGGACGGCCACCGTCGAGCGATGACACCATTACGTCGACGGTCCTCCAGAATATACTGGTCCTCTCCGCTGGACAAACGATTCAGGCAGACACCACGGGCCAGGCGATTAACGCCCCGAACGTGACCTTGCTGGTGAGTCCCGAACAGGCGGAGATCCTTACGCTGGCAGGCAACGAAGGCCGTATACAGCTCGTTCTCCGCAATGGCGGCGACCAGGAAGTGGAAGTCACACCAGGGCGCACGATTTCTCAGTTGTACGGGAGGAGAGGAAATAGAGCTTCCGAAGACGGCCCATCGCGTCCACACGTGCCAAAGCCTTCGGCGCCCCCTACCCCTCGGGTGGTGGAAAACGTGCCGCCGCCTCCTGATGAGGTGATTGTCATCCGTGGGACGGCAAGGACGGTGGAAGTAGTGAATCCGCGAGGAAAAGAAAAATGATCCGGGTCTGGAGTGCTGCAATTTCGTTTGTGCTTTTGGGCGCCGCCGCGGCGGCGTCCGCGCAGTCCGCGCCGGAGGAACTCAAGATTCCGGTTGGCCGGAGCATGGTGATCGATTATCCCGCCGATGTGCGGCAGATATCCACCAGCAACCCCGATGTGGTGGATGCCGTCGCCGTGACAACCCGAGAGATTCTTCTGCACGGGAAAGGACAAGGCGCCGGCACAGTCGTCATCTGGGCCAAGAACGGACAACGTACGTTCTATAACATCACGGTCGATCAGAATGTGGAGCCTCTGCGTGAAATGCTGCGGAATACTTTCCCGGGTGAAAGCATCAAGGTGCAATCGGGAAAAGATTCACTCGCGCTGACCGGTCATGTGAGCAGCAAAGAGGTTTCGGATCGTGCTGCCGCGCTGGCCGCCGGTTTTTCGAAAGCGGTCGTAAATAATCTCGAGATCGCCGCCGTGCCCGTTGAAAGGCAGGTTATGCTCAGGGTGCGGTTTGCCGAGCTCAATCGCACCGCGGCATCCTCGCTCGGGGTCAATCTCGTTTCGACCGGCGCCGGGAATACCCCGGGCCAGATTTCGACAGGCCAGTTTGCGTCGTCATCCGCCAGCACGCTGAAAGGCGCGATACCCGGTTCGGCCGCGGGCACCGTCTCTGAATTCGATATCAGCGATGTTCTGAACGTGTTTGCATTCCGTCCCGATCTGAATATCTCGGCGTTCATAAAAGCTTTGCAGACTCGGGGCCTGCTTCAAATCCTGGCGGAACCGAACCTCGTAACGGTAAACAACAAAGAGGCAAGCTTCCTGGTCGGCGGCGAGTTTCCCGTGCCGGTTGTGCAGGGCGGTGCAAGCATGGGCACCGTTACCGTGCAGTTCCGGGAATTCGGCATTCGCCTTACATTCCTGCCTTCTATCACAGCGAACGGCACCATCAAGATGCATGTGAAGCCGGAAGTGTCGACCATTGACATCGCCAACTCCGTCACCTTGAGTGGATTCACAATACCAGCCCTGGCTACCCGGCGCATGGAAACGAACATCGAGCTGGCGGAGGGACAGAGCTTTGTGATTGGCGGCCTGATGGACGACCGGGTGACAGAGAGTGCATCGAAAATCCCAGGCTTGTCCAACATCCCTATTCTCGGAGCGCTCTTCAAGAGCCGTCAGGAGAATAAGTCCAAGAGCGAATTAGTGGTAATGGTGACGCCGGAAATCGTACATCCATTGGATGTGAAAGATCCGAAGCCGATGCCGGTCATGCCGCGGGAGTTTATGGAACCGGCAACGGCCGGCAACGGAACAACGTTTACAATCCTCCCTCCAGACCAGCGGAAGCCGGAGCGGAAGTGAGTGTTCAATTCGAGAGGCAGGAATGAGTTGGCCCGCAAAAACCCAACAGGACCCGTTCACGGCCCTGTTAATTTGCCCAAACCGAGCGCTTGCGGCGCAGTTTCTGGAAGCCGCCGCCAGAGATGGATTCCAGGTTCTCAGCCAACTCGAGAATTATCCTTCCCGGCAGACCCTGGATATCAGGCTGCGCCAGATACGGCCCGACCTCGTCGTGCTGGATGTGGGCTCAAATCGTGGCACAGCAGCGGACCTGATCCGGTTTGCCGTCACGACGTCTCACCAGACGCATGTTGTCGCTATACACTCTGCAAGTGAACCGGAACTCGTTCTAAGTGCGCTGCGCTCCGGCGCAACGGAGTTTCTTGCGGCACCTTTTGATATTCAAGTGCAGCAAGAGGCGCTGGCCCGATTGCGGCGCGTGCGCCGGCCGCAGAGCGATAACAGGCCTGCGCCGGGACACGTGCTGGCATTTGCCAGTGCAAAACCCGGATCCGGCGCGTCGACGCTGGCGGCACAGTTGGCCTTTTCGCTTCAGGCTCTCACCAAAGAGCGCGTCCTCTTGGCCGATTTTGACGTGATGGGCGGAACTATCGGTTTTTGTTTGAAGATCGCTCCCGAATACTCGCTTTCCGATCTGCTCGCAACTGGAGATTCCGCACCAGCCGCGCTCTGGCCAGGCGTTGTGGCAACACACGCCGGACTCGACCTGTTGCCATCGCCCGCCATTCCGCCCGATGAACCTCCCGATACTTCCCGGCTGCACGAGATCATCGAATCGGCCCGGTCCGCCTATGATTGGGTGCTCATCGATTTACCGGCCATTTTCCATCGCATCAGCCTCATCACGTTCTCGCAATCGGACCAGGCATTTCTGGTTTCGAGCGCGGAACTTCCCAGTTTGCACTTGGCGCGGAAAGCGGCGATGCTTCTCGCTCAGCTCGGTATCGAGAAACAGAGGTTTCAACTCGTTCTGAACCGCGCCACGACAAGGCACGGAATGCGTGGAGCGGAGCTGGAGAAAATTCTTAGCTGTCCGGTGAGCACGACATTACCCGACGACTGCATATCAACGCACAGGGCGCTGGCGCTTGGCCAGCCGCTCGGGCGGGAATCGGCGCTCGGCCGAGCTGTCGAAGGCTTGGCTGCTCAAATCTGCGGCAGTATCCGGACGGAACGGAAGGGTGTGGCGCCAGGGATGGAACCCGCACTTTCACAAACCTAGTTTGAAAGCACGTCAATATGATTTTTCCTAATGAACCGAAGCCGGCAGAAAATCCCAGTTGGGAACAACGGCTGCTCAAGAACCAACCCCGGCCCAAGGTGAATGCGAAGCCCGAATACCAGGAATTCAAGTTCACCCTCCATCGCAAGTTGCTCGACAAGATCAACATGGAGGCCCTGGCATCCATCGACAACCACCGGGTTCGCGCTGAGGTCCGCCAGGCCCTCATCTCGCTGATCGATAACGAACCCACGCTGTTGAGTTCGATGGAGAGACAGCAGATTTGCGACGAGGTGCTGGACGAGGTGTTCGGACTCGGTCCTTTGGAACCGTTGCTACAGGATCCGACGGTGTCCGACATCCTCGTGAACGGGCACAAGCAGGTCTACGTGGAGCGGAAAGGCCTGCTCGAGCTGACGAGTGTCACCTTCCGCGATGACGGACATCTCTTGCGCATCATCGACAAGATTGTCTCCCAGGTAG
Source organism: uncultured Acidobacteriota bacterium (assembly GCA_900696665.1). Classification (GTDB taxonomy): domain Bacteria; phylum Acidobacteriota; class Terriglobia; order Bryobacterales; family Bryobacteraceae; genus CAADGY01. The sequence continues at coordinate 11,977 of CAADGY010000067.1, read as the reverse complement.
GCCGGCGTGTGGACGAATCGACACCGATGGTCGATGCCCGCCTTACCGACGGCTCGCGCGTCAACGCCATTATCCCGCCGCTCGCGGTGGATGGACCGCTGGTATCCATCCGGCGGTTCAGCGCCGATAAGCTCATGCCCGACGACCTCGTGCAGAGGAAGGCGATGTCCACCGGGATGATGGATCTGCTCGAAGCTTGCGTCAAGGCCAAGCTGAACATCATCATCGCCGGAGGAACCGGCGCCGGCAAAACCACGCTTCTCAACGCGCTGTCCTATTTCATCAATCCGAAAGAACGAATCGTAACTATCGAGGATGCCGCTGAATTGCAGCTTAAGCAGCCGCACGTGGCGAGACTCGAGACCAGGCCGCCCAACCTGGAGGGCCAGGGCGCCGTACGGCAGCGGGAACTGCTGGTGAACAGCCTTCGAATGCGTCCGGACCGCATTGTCGTGGGCGAGGTGCGCGGAGCCGAAGCGCTGGACATGCTTCAAGCCATGAATACAGGCCATGACGGCTCGCTCACCACAATCCATGCGAACACCCCTCGCGATGCAGTTTCACGCCTTGAAGTGATGGTGTCGCTGGCGAATGCGAGCATGCAGCTCATTTCCATTCGCCAGCAGATTGCCAGTGCTGTTCACATCCTGGTTCAGGCCGCACGATTGAGCGATGGCTCAAGGCGTGTCGTCAACATCACCGAAGTAACCGGAATGGAAGGCGAGATTGTAACGCTACAAGACATTTTTGTTTTTGAAAAGCGTGGCCTTACACCCGAAGGCAGGGTTGTGGGGCGTTTTGCGGCAACGGGAATCCGCCCGAAGTTTCACGAAAAGCTGCTGGCCGCGGGAATCCGGCTTCCCCCCGCACTGTTCGACGAAGTTCTGGAGGTCTGAATGGCACTCTTTGTAACGATGGCAGTGTGCACATGGATAGTAGCCATGTTGGCGTGGCTGCTGCTGTCGAAAGCCGCCCGATCCTCGGATGCTCAGAAATTCAAAGCCCGATTGGCGGGCAGCACGAAGCGGGCCGGTGGAGGTGACAACAAAAAGGGTCCGGCGCTCATCGAAACCGAAGATCACAGCACCGGCCGTGTCGTCCTGCGATTGCTGCACCGGTTTGACCTGATCGAGCGGCTTAGTATTCTACTCGAACAGGCGGGATTGAAGTGGAAGGTAGCCAGAATTGCACATGCCTGCCTGGGACTTTTTCTCGGGTCCTTCTGCCTCGTGTGGTATTTCAGTACGGACTCCATCCGGGGTTTCGCTGTCATTATCGCCGCTGCATTAGCCTGTACGCCGGTGTTTTATATCATCAGAAAACGCAACGCCAGGCTGAAAAAATTTGAAGAGCTGTTTCCGGACAGCCTCGAGTTCGTCGCCCGGTCGATGCGGGCGGGCCACGCCTTTTCGGTCGCCCTCGAGATGCTTCAGAAGGAATTTCAGGAGCCGCTCGCAGGAGAGTTCCGACGGACTTTCGATGAGCACAATCTCGGGTTGCCTTTGGATATGGCGCTTTTGAAGCTGTCCAAAAGAGTACCGTCCCTCGATGTGCACTTCTTTGTCTCCGCCGTCCTGCTGCAAAAGCGCACCGGCGGCAACCTGGCGGAAATCCTCGACAAGCTTGCCTATGTCATTCGGGAACGTTTCAAGCTTCGCGGACGGATCCGTGCAGTGAGCGCCCACGGGCGTATGACGGGAATCGCCCTGTCTGCTATCCCTGCGGGCGTGGCTGCGCTTCTGTTCGTTGTGAACCGGGATTACGTTGGGTTCTTTCTAAGCGATCCTGCGGGACAAATGATGGCAGGCATGGCTATCGGCCTGCAAGCAATGGGCTTTCTGATCATCAAAAAGATCATCGCAATCGAGGTTTGAAATGCCGCTTCTTGTCAGTGCCTTCATTTTTGCCGGGGTCGCAATTGCCGTATCCGTACTGGGCCTTAGGCTGTGGGTCCGGCCAAAGCAAGCAATGGACCGGGTTGCTGGCGTAGGGGTGGTGAGTCCCGCCGACGCCGCGCCTGTACATCCGAGTCTGGTCTTCCGGGATGTTGTGAAACGGTTGGGAGAGATGGTGCCCGCCTCTCCCAAGGATGCCGGGAAGGTGCAAAAGCGGCTCATCCGGGCGGGAATACGATCGTCCAGCGCGCTAAAGACCTTTTATGGAATGAAAGTTGCGCTTGCTGGAGTACTGCCGGTAATCGGCTTTCTGGTCACGTCTTCTGAGTCGGAGAACCGCATGCTGACCCTGCTGGCATGTGTCGGCGCAGGGTTCCTGGCGCCGAACAAATATGTCGACATGCGAGCCAAACGAAGGCAGAAGCAGATCCGTAGAGCGCTCCCAAATGCGTTGGACCTGTTGGTGGTGTGTGTGGAATCAGGCCTGGGACTCGACCAAGCGATCCTGCAAGTCGCGAAGGAGCTCGAGCACGCCCATCCGGAGATCAGCGAAGAGTTCGGTTTAGTCAATCTGGAACTAAAGGCCGGCAACCGTCGTGCCGATGCATTAAGAAACCTCGCGGAGAGGACGGCCGTGGAAGATCTCAAAAAACTGGTAGCGGTACTCATTCAGGCGGACCGGTTCGGAACCGGCGTTTCACAAAGTCTCCGTGGGCATGCCGACTACATGCGAATACAGGCGAGACAAGTTGCCGAGGAGAAGGCGGCCAAGCTGGGCGTGAAGTTGCTTTTCCCGATCTTTTTCTGCGTATTGCCGTCCCTGTTCGTAGTGACGGTTGGTCCGATGGCAGTCAAAATCGTCCGGGAGTTGATCCCGATGATGAATAGCATCTAAGTATTTGATTGAAAAGGAGAAATGACGTATGGATCCGACGACGATTCGAATTGTGTGCGCTGTGCTGGCGGCCGTTTTGATGGGACTCATTATTCTGCGTCGCAGAAGGCGCACCGAATAACGATCTTTCGGGGGAGCATTGGAGGCTTGCCGCCTGTTCCCCCACAAATGAAACTTTGTGCCGGCTGGTAACAGGGGACTCTTGTATGAAAACGAATGGGTGTTGGAAGCTCTTGATGCTCGGTTTGCTTTTGGTAGCGGCGGCATCCGCCGGAACCTTCGGAAAAGTTGTAGTGATCGGAGGACACGCGGCAGACCTTGCGCTCGATGAGGCGCGAGGGCGTTTGTACATTGCCAATTTCGGAGCAAACCGGATTGAAATTATGTCTCTGGCCAGCCGCTCGCTCGAGCCGGCTTCGATGAATGTGGCTCCACAACCAGCATCGATGGCGCTGTCACCAGACGGCAGGTATCTCGTGGTCACGCATTACGGTAACTTCCAGGCGCCGGGCAGTTCCTCGAATGCGCTGACCGTCATCGACCTGGAAACGAATGACCGGAAGACGTTCGCCATGGGCAACCCTCCGCTGGGCGTCGCGTTTGGAATCGATGGCCTCGCATTGATCGTCACGACCAATGAATTCATCCTCTTTGATCCGCTGCTGGGCACTACGCAGGTGTTGGCCACAGTAGAGGGTGTGACGGCGAATACCCTGCCGGTGCCGCCTCCGAAGTTTCCTCCGCAGATCGTCGCCGCCACGGTTGCCGCGTCGGCGGACCATACGATGGTCTTCGGCTTGACCGATACGATCCGCTTCCGCTACGACGTCCGCATGAAACAGGTCATTTCACTTGGATATACGGCCACACCGCCGTTGGGGCCGCGAGTGGTAAGTGTATCGCGTGATGGTCAGATCTACGCCGCGGGATGGGCTGTATTCCGGCCGGTGGGTGCTTCCGATGTTCTGATGGCCCAGTTTCGGGATGCATCTGGCTCGCTGAACGTCGGAGGTCATGCGATTGACTCCGAGCGTTCGATCTTCTACGGCCAGGTCCCGCGCGCAGCGCCGGTTTCGCCCTCGGACTCGTCGTCCTCCGGCACGCCCGTTGTCTCCACAACACCGGATCCACCGGAATTACTCGTCGCCGACCTGGATAACCTGACGGTGCGGGAAAGGTTGCTTTTGCCCGAAAACCTCGCCGGCAAGAGTGTGTTGTCCGCAGATGGTTCAACGATGTATGCGGTATCCGACAGTGGAGTTCTGGTGCTGCCCGTCGGCTCGCTCGATCAATACCGGCGAGTTCGTGCGCAACGCGAGGATCTCCTGTTTCAAAGCAACGCCTGCGATCGCCGTACCCAGATGCAGGAACTGGTTATCTCCGACCCCGGCGGCGGAGCAACACCCTTTGCGATTACGTCTTCGAGCCCGGGTGTATCGGTCTCACCTTCATCCGGAGTGACTCCCATGACGGTCCGCGTACGCGTGGACGCAGGCTCATTCCAAGGCCAGCGAGGCACGATCACCGCCACCCTGACAATCTCGTCTTCCGCCGCGGTGAACATCCCGGAGACAGTTCGTGTTCTCGTCAACCTGCGCGACCCGGATCAGCGCGGCACGGTAATCAACGCCCCGGGCAAGCTGGTGGACGTTGTGACGGATCCGGAGCGGGACCGCTTCTTCGTGCTGCGCCAGGATAAGAACCAGGTCCTTGTATATGACGGCACCAACTACAGCTTGGTGCATACGCTGAGAACCGGCAATACGCCAACACAGATGGCCATCAGCTTCGACCGGCGCTATTTGATTGTTGGCAACGACAACTCACAGATTGCGAATGTCTTCGATCTCGAAACATTGGAGCCGCAGCAGCCCATCGTATTTCCTACGGGGCACTATCCACGCTCCATTGCCGCTTCGGGGAATGCTATTCTTGCCGCCTCGCGAGTTGCCGGCCCGATACATACGATCGACCGGGTCGATTTGGGCACTCGCAGGGCTGTCGAACTCCCCAGCCTCGGCATCTATAAGAACGATGTCGACGCCGACACAGTCCTGACCGCTTCTCCTAACGGCTCTGCGATCCTGGTGGCCCAGGCAAACGGAACCATCATGCTTTACAACGCGAACGTAGATAGCTTCATCGCTTCCCGAAAGGATGAAACCTCATTGTCCGGAGGCTACGCGGCTTCCAGTTATGACGTGTACGCCGTCGGCCACCAGATGTTGAATGCGTCTCTTTATCCGATGCAGAAATTCAGCTCCGCCACCGGATTATCCTCCGGATATGTTTTTCTGGACCGCGGAGGCTTCCGCACGACCGCCCCCAACTCAGCCAGTCCAGGCGTTATCGAAAGGTTGGACGTTGGCGGTCCGATCGCCATGAGAGCTACGCGCATTGCCGAAGCTCCGGTCCTGAAAGGCGCCGTCTCCGCGTTCACCCGAACAGTAGCTCCGCTGTACAGCCGCAAGGCCATCATAAACCTGACTACATCCGGCTTTACGGTGCTCGCCTGGGACTACGATGCTTCACTGGCTCCACCGCGCATCGACAGCATTGTCAATGCCGCGGACCTAAGGCAGCCAGTCGCGCCCGGAGGGTTGATCACCCTGTTTGGGAATAACCTAAGCGCAATCAACGCCGCAACGAAAGAAATGCCTCTTCCCACTGCGCTGGGAGAAACCTGTCTCACGGCAAATGGAGTACCTATGCCAATGCTATTTGTCTCCCCCGGCCAGATTAATGCGCAACTTCCCTTCCAGGTGGACGGAAATGCAACATTGATTTTGAGAACTCCCGGAGGCGTCAGCGACAACTTTAATTTGACGATTTCACCGGTCGCTCCGAGCATTTTTCACAGTGGAACAGCCGGCCCAATTAGTAATCTTCCTACGATTTACCGGAGTAACAGCAGCCTGGTAACGATTTCTAACCCGATCCACAGAGGCGAAACGATTACGATCTATCTCACCGGGCTAGGAAAGACATGGCCCTCGGTGGAAACCGGCATGCCGGCTCCCGCAGACCCGCCCGCTGCCAGTCTTGTGGCACCTACGGTGACTCTGGGCGGTGTGAGCCTCGACGTCAAGTTCGCTGGTCTTGCTCCAGGCCAAGTGGGTGTTTACCGGATCGATGCAGGCGTCCCGATAACAATTTCCACCGGACTTTCAATTCCCCTGTTAATTTCCCAGGGTGGAAGCACTACTAGTGTTGAAGTGCGTGTCGTCGAATGACACCGATCGATCATCATGCGGACTTTGCTTCTCATCACGACTGCTGCCCTGCTGCCGGCCCAACTTCCGGGGGCTGACCCGATTTGGGACTTCGCCGCCGTTGGCGGCGGCAGTTTCTATCTCTCGAAGACTGTCACGTCAGAGAGTGCGAAGGCATCCACGGGATTTAGGACCGGTTTTGCCGGCGGCTTGATTCTAGGCCATGAGATGCATCGCAATATCGGCGGGGAGATCCGATATCTTTTTCTGAAAAACGATATGAAGGTATCTGGAAACGGCGAGTCGGCCACATTTTCCGCGCAGTCTCACGCGATACACTACGATTTACTTTTCTATACAGCGCCTCCCGAGTCCGCAGTCCGGCCCTTCATCGCTATTGGCGGCGGGGGAAAATACTACCGGGGTACTGGAACCGAGCCCGCCTACCAGCCATTGAGTCAATTTGTGCTGTTGAGCAAGGCAGATCAGTGGAGTGGTATGCTCGCCGCCGGAGCCGGCTTTAAGATGGCGCTGCGCTCCGGTCTACACCTGCGCCTCGAGTTCCGCGACTATATGACACCGCTACCCAAGAAACTACTGACTCCGAACCGTGGTGCGGAACTGAGCGGCTGGCTGCACAATTTCGTGCCAATGCTTGGAATCGGCGTCACCTTTTAGCAATTGTGACAAGGGGTTTTCGTCTACCATTAATGGGTGGCGATGGACCTCCGGCTACTCTTTTTCGCCGTATTATTTGCAAATCTAATGACGGCCCAGGAGCCGTCACCCAGCCAGTACATAGGCAGCAATGTATGCAAGGCTTGCCATCCGAATGTCTGGCTGAGCTTCTATAAAAACCCACATTACAAATCTATCGCCCGTGGCACCTCGGCTCCCGCAGACACAGGATGTGAGAGTTGTCACGGGCCAGGCAAGGCCCACGTCGAAGCGCGTGGCGGCAAGGGGACGATATTCGCTTTCTCGGAAAAGCCGCAAGGGGAGATTCTGGACAACTGCTTGCGTTGCCATGCGAGTGAGATCTCCCGCTCCAATATTCGCCGGTCCGCACACACACTGGAAGATGTCGTGTGCTCGAGTTGCCATTCGATTCACCGGTCTCCAACCCCGCGCTCTTTACTCAAGTCTGACCAGGCATCCCTCTGCTATACCTGCCATCCAGCGGTGCGCGCGCAGTTCTCCATGCCATCCAAGCACCGCGTAAACGAGGGATTCATGAATTGTACAGATTGTCATAACCCGCACGGCGCTCCGGCGCCCACCTGGAATATGGGCGTGCGTCCCCGTATGGTGGACCGCGGGACTGCGACCGAAGAGCCCTGCATGAAATGCCACTCCGACAAGCGAGGCCCCTTCGTGTTCGAGCATCCCGCGGTGCGTGTTGAGGGATGTGAGACGTGTCACGTGCCGCACGGATCGATGAATGCACGCCTCCTGAAAAGACCGGTCGTCTTCACTGTGTGCCTGGAGTGCCACAACGGAGCGGGTGAGTTCGGCCGCCAGGGAGATGGCATCACGCTTCAATCCGCGTCACATAACATGACCGACCCGCGTTTCCGGAATTGCACCAGTTGTCATGTCCGGATACATGGTTCGAATGCCGATCCTCGATTCCTGCGTTGAGCTGTGCCATGCGATTGCAGACACTTTTTGTTCATGTAATGCTTTGCACACCAGCGCTGCTGGCGCAGCCAGTTATCGCGCCGACGGCGCTGAGTGTGGGACCCGCGCGCGGCGAGGACTGGCATGGTTATAACTTTGTCAACTCGTTTGAAACCGGTTACCGGTTCCATTCGGTGGAGGGCGATCTCGACAAATACCGCAGCGACATCAACTTCGGAAATGGCATTCGCCTTCTGGGTGCCAATTTCAGAGTCAATTCCCGGGAAGGGCATGGGAAGTACTTCGATGAAATCGTTCTCACCGCACAGGGGTTGGGCAACGACCCCTACCAATATTCGTCGCTGCGGCTACAAAAGAACAGCCTCTTCCGGTATGACATGTCCTGGCGCTTGAATGATTATCTAAACCGGAGCTTAACCATCGATTCCGGTAACCATCGGATGAACACCGAACGGCGTTTGCAGGACCACGATCTGACGCTGTTCCCACAATCCGCCGTGAGGCTCGTTTTCGGATATACCCGGAATGCACAGGACGGTCCGGCGTTATCTACCGTGCAGCAGTTCGGACCTCTTCAGGATGAGTTTGTGCTGTTCTCGCGGGTGCGGCGGTTGAGGAACGAATACCGGGTCGGCGGTGAGATACGAGTATTTGGCGCCACACTGCTGTGGCTTCGCGGTTGGGACAACTTCAAAGAGGATAGTACTTACGATCTCGACCAACTCGCCGGCAATAATGCTACCGGCGCCATTGTTCTCTCGAGGTTTGGACGCGTGGAGCCGTACCATGGCAACACCCCCTACTGGCGCTTTGCGCTGCTTAAGGAAGCAAGCGGCTGGCTCGGCGTGAACATGCGCTACGCTTACTCGGAAGGGCGCCGCAACTTCGTTTTGGATGAACTGGCCTCCGGGATGACGTTTGGCGCCGAGCGCAACCGTGCGATTCTCGTATTCGGGACGGGACGCCGTCCCGTCAGCGCCGGCAGCATCACCGTAAACGCCTTTCCTCACGAAAGAATCAGCCTCACTAATCACATCGCCTTTCACAACACGAGGATGGAAGGCGACAACACTTATCGGGAATTCTCAAATTCACAGGCGCTATTGCGTTCCCTGAACTTCAGCCTGCTTGCCATCCGGACAATTACAAACTCCACTGATCTCAATGTCCGTGCGTCACAGTGGTTGGGTTTGTTTACAGGCTACCGCTTTGCCAGCAGGAGGATAGAGTCTATCCAGCAGTCGGATTTCGGTTTCGGCGTGGAGCGCCTGGCGGCGAAGCAGACCAACAACCTGCATGCGGGCGCGGCTGGAATCCGGCTTATACCCGCCAAGGGCGCGCGAGTGAATATCGAAGGCGAAATCGGACGCGCAAACAGGCCGTTTTTTCCCATTTCGAATCGAGACTACCACACCGCTTCGGGGCGGGTGCAATATCAGGCTGGGCAGATTTCGCTTTCCGCGGCGGCAAGACTCCTCTACAACACCAATTCGGTCTCTCTTTCGGCGCACAGCGCACGGTCGCAGACCTATTCTTTCGATGCAGCCTGGACTCCGGTTACGTGGTTTTCTGTCGACGGCGGCTATTCGAAAGCGCACTTGGACACCACGTCGGGGCTGGCTTATTTCGCGAACTCCAACCTGATCGAAGGAACCAGTTCCGTCTACATCAGCAACATCCACTCCGCGCATGCCGGCCTACGGTTGAGCATCGGACGCCGCGCGGATTTTTATGCGGGGTACGTAAGAGTGGAAGATACCGGAGATGGGCGTGCGGGGCTCCTGCAACCGGCGCCTGCAACACAGGCGCTCCAGCAGGCCGGCCCTGTCTTTGACACGTTCGCTCCGGCGCAGAGCTTCCCGCTCACTTACCACTCGCCCATGGTGCGTATCTCATTCCGCATCCATAGCAAGCTGCGTTGGAATGCCGGCTACCAGTTCTATGACTACGGTGAGAAATTCCAGATCCCGCAGAACTACAGGGCGCATACCGGCTACACGAGCCTGCTGTGGTCGTTCTGAGGCCGCCCGCTACTTGCTGACCGGAAGACCCGCCATCTGCCATGCCCGCCAGCCACCATCGAGCGAAATGGCATCCGTATACCCCATCTTTTGAAGTGCGTCCGCCGCCAGCGCAGAGCGGAACCCACCTCCGCAATACAGAATCAATTTGGTGTTCTTGTCTGGAATCTTTGTTTCAATATCGCGTTCGATCACGCCTTTGCCCAGATGAACGGCATTCGCTGCGTGGCCCGCCGTCCACTCGCTATCTTCGCGAGTGTCGACAAGAACGTGAGGCGTGCCTGCTTCTTTCAGCGCCCGGTACTCCTCGATGTTGATCTCTTTCACGCGCGATTTCGCATCATTCACTAAAGACAGAAACCCAGGGCTATGTCGCATAGTCTTTAATCGAAACGCCGGATCTGTGCGCCGGCGCGCATCAATTTACCTTCAATTTTCTCGTATCCGCGATCAATATGATACACGCGGTCTACGATGGTTTCTCCTTTGGCAACCAGGCCAGCGAGCACCAGCGAGGCGCTGGCGCGAAGATCGGACGCAATGACGCCCGCACCGCTTAAATCCCGTTTGCCGGCCACGATGGCCTGCCGCCCCTCGATACGGATATTGGCGCCCATCCGGACCAACTCCGGCACGTGCATGAAGCGATTTTCGAAGATCGTTTCCGTGATGAAAGAAATCCCCTCGGCCTGCGTCATCAGCGCCATGAATTGCGCCTGGAGATCGGTCGGAAAACCAGGGTATTCTTCGGTAGTAGCGTCCACCGCCCGGAGGCTGCCGGAGGATCGCACATGGATCCGCCCGCCGCCGGTGTCCACTTCCACCCCGGCTTCTCCCAATTTCAACAGCAGCGCCGTCAGGTGCTCGGCGATAGCTCCCGTCACCGTGATATCGCCGCCCGTAATCGCGCCCGCGATCAGAAAGGTTCCTGCTTCAATGCGGTCGGGTATGATAGTGTGCTCAGCGCCCCCAAGATGATCGACGCCTTGAATGTGAATGGTGGAGGTGCCTGCCCCCTGTATTTGCGCGCCCATCCTGGTGAGCAGTTCGGCCAAGTCTGAGACCTCCGGTTCCCGGGCGGCGTTCTCAAGAATTGTTTCGCCTTTGGCCAAAACCGCAGCCATCATCAGGTCTTCGGTTCCGGTAACCGTAATGCGGTCGAAATGGATGGCTGCTCCATGGAGCCCTTCCGGCGCTTCGGCTTCCACGTAGCCGTGTTCCTGCCGGATTCGCGCCCCCAGTTGCTCGAGAGCTCTCATATGCAGATTGATAGGACGAGCGCCGATGGCGCAGCCTCCGGGAAGTGAAACCCTGGCCCTGCCGGTGCGTGCCACCAAAGGGCCAAGCACCAGGCTCGAGGCGCGCATGGTCTTCACAAGATCGTAGGGAGCCTCAGGGCGGATGATTCTTTCCGCCTGCACCGACAGCGGGCCGCTTCCTCTCCGATCGACCTTCGCGCCGGTGGACGCAAGCAGGCTTTTCATGGTGCGGATATCACGCACTCTCGGCACACGGTGCAGAACTACGGGTTGATCGGTGAGCAGACAGGCCGCCAGAGCTGGCAAACCGGAATTCTTCGATCCGCTGATCGCGATTTCGCCTTTCAGCGGGGTTCCACCGCGTATGGAGAACTTATCCATTCTTTTTGATTATCGACCCAACGCGTCCGAAATTCGACCGGCAACCTCTTCCAGTATTTGCTCAGCTTCCGTTTTGCCGATATTCTTGCGGGCCATCAGGATGGCGGTCTTGACGTTGCGCCCGCTTTGTTCGAACACCTCCGCAGCCTTTGCATAATCGAGGCCGGTTGCCGACGCAACAATCCGCCGCGCACGATCAACCAGCTTTTCGTTCATCGGCTGTACGTTCACCATAAGGTTGCTATAAACGTGGCCGAGCCGGATCATCGCTGCTGTCGTCAGCATGTTCAACACTAGTTTGGTAGCCGTACCGGCCTTCAGACGAGTGGACCCCGTGACAACCTCCGGACCGGTCAACGGCGTTATAGCGATGTCCACGGACCTGGCAAGCAGGGAGTCTGGCGTGCAACTGATTCCGATGGTGACCGCTCCACAACTTCGCGCCGCCTCCACGGCCCCGAGCACGTATGGAGTGCGTCCGCTCGCCGCAATGGCGGCAAGAATATCCGATCCTGCGAACCCGTGGTTAAGCAGATCGCGTGCGCCACTTCCGGCATCGTCCTCGGATGCTTCCACCGATCGCATGAGTGCCTGTTCCCCGCCGGCGATGATTCCTTGTACCAAGTTGGAAGGAATATTGAAGGTGGGCTGGCATTCAGACGCATCGAGAACG
>CAADGY010000066.1 GCA_900696665.1 uncultured Acidobacteriota bacterium | reverse complement strand
GGTTGATCCCGGTTTATCGGGGCCCGCGTGTTACTTTCCGGGCGGTGTGCTTTTCAATATAGCGTGATCACAAATCCCGGCCCCAGCATCCATGACTGAATCTCGCAAGTGTCCAGACTGCGGTACGGCCCTGCCGCCGAATGCGCCACCCGGCCAGTGCCCGGCCTGCCTGTTTCGCATCGGGCTGGCAGCGGCGGCCGGCGGACTGGGCACCGCAACCCAACTGCCCCCCGACGCGCGCCACACGTTGAAGGTCGAGCCCGCGGACGCTCCGGGCGAAGCCGTGGGCCAGACTCTCGGTCGCTACAAATTGCTGGAGAAACTGGGCGAAGGCGGCGGCGGCGTGGTCTATGTGGCCGAGCAAACCCACCCGGTCCGGCGGCGCGTGGCGCTCAAGGTCATCAAGCTGGGCATGGATACCAAGGCGGTGATCGCCCGGTTCGAGGTCGAACGGCAGGCCCTGGCCATGATGGACCATCCCAACATCGCCAAGGTCTTTGATGCCGGCACCACGGAAACGGGCCGGCCTTATTTCGTAATGGAACTGGTGCGCGGCATCCGCATCACCGATTACTGCGACCAGAACCATCTCCCCACCCGGCAACGGCTCGACCTGTTCATCAAGGTCTGTCAGGCGATCCAGCACGCGCATCAGAAAGGAATCATTCACCGGGACATCAAGCCCTCCAATCTGCTCGTCACGCTGCATGACGGGGTGCCCGTGCCCAAGGTGATTGATTTCGGCATTGCCAAGGCGACGGAGGGCCGCCTGACCGACGCGACGGTTTATACGCAGTTGCATCAATTCATCGGCACGCCGGCTTACATCAGCCCGGAACAGGCGGAGATGAGCGGACTGGACATTGATACGCGCAGCGACATCTACAGCCTGGGCGTGTTGTTGTACGAATTGCTGACGGGCAAGACGCCCTTTGACGCACAAGCGTTGATGGCTTCCGGCATTGACGCGATGCGGCGGACGATCCGGGAGAATGAGCCGGTGCGCCCCAGCACCAAGCTGGCGACGCTGCAAGGCGAGGAACTCACCACCACGGCCAAGCGGCGCGCTTCCGACGCTCCGAAACTGATTCATCTCCTCCAGGGAGATCTCGACTGGATCGTGATGAAGTGTCTGGAGAAGGATCGCACCCGTCGCTACGAAACCGCCAACGGTCTGGCGGCGGACATTACCCGGCATCTCAACAATGAGCCGGTGATCGCCCGACCACCCTCCACCGCTTACCGATTCCAAAAGGCTTTTCGCCGGAACCGGGTGGTGTTCGCAGCAACAGCGGCCATTGCAGTTGCTCTCGTCGCCGGGATTGCAGCCAGCACCTGGCAAGCAATTCGTGCGACTCGAGCGGAACGCGAACAAGTTCGACAGAGACTCGAAGCTGAACAGGCCCGAGAGCGGGAAACCAGAATGCGTCAACAAGCTGAGGTTAGAGAGAAGATAGCCCTAGCCGGAGCTCTCGTGGACCAGGGTGATCTGAACCGAGCGGAAGATCTCATGGTCGGGATCGGTCCGACAACACTGGAGCCCACCGTGGCAAACGCCGAAAGCATTCGCTTTCTTGGGAAATGGAACGTTCTAAACAATCGCCCCAGAGAAGCGGCGGAAGCACTCGCGCTATCCCTGCACGCAAATCCGGAAGGCGGTGATGTCCTTAATACCAGCAAGCTTTATGTCCAACTGGCCTGTTTGTGGATTGAACTCGGTGACACTGACGCTTATGAACGGCTTCGCCGCGACACACTCGCCCGATTTGCTCGGTCGCATGACTTCCTTATCAGATATCGCACCGCGCAGCTTGGGCTCCTCCTCCCGCCGAACGCCGAATCATTGGAGCAAATCCGTATTTTGATCCAAACCGTAGCAAGCGCCGATCTGGAAGATGCAGGCATGGCCTCTTGGCAGAAGTTCTTGCTCGCGCTTTTCGAATATCGCCAGCGGAACTACGCCACCGCAGTTCAGCACTGTGAGCAGGTGACGAAATTGTCGTCCCAGGACCGTTTGGCGGCATGCTCTTTGGCCCTGCTCGCCGTATCGGAGTATCACGTTCGCCACACCGCCGAGGCAGGTGCCGCGTACGACAAGTGTCAGGATCTGCTCAATTCCGCTCCGAACCCAATAAATCGGCCGCACGAGTATTGGCACGACTGGCATGACTGGTGGTTTGCCCGTTTTCTCCTGCGAGAGGCTGAGGAACTGGCCAATAGTAACTCCGTGGAAGAGTCCGAGAAACAATGAACCCTACCGGTGAAGCTGCCTTGTTCGATGCCTTCCTCGAACCGGAATTGCCTTTGCCAACACGAAAACACGATTCGCTTTTCGATGACTACCTGGAAGAAATCCTCTGACGGACGTGATGATCAAGAGCTTCGACTTCAACTGGTCCCGGTCCAGTTGAAATCAATGCTCTCAATGGCGACTTGGGGAAACGGATTCTCCCAAGTGGTCTTGAAGAGGCGGAAGCTTCTATTGCGCCCCCGGCTTGCTTCATTTTGTCCGGCCCAAGCGACGGTGAATGTCGCATTTTGATCGTCAGACTGATTCCACCAATCGCCGAGGTCGCGGCCAAGAACCAGTGGAATCTCGATCGCTTCGCCGTTGGCGAGATGAACCACGTAACTGCCGATTCGTTTTCCCTGCTTTTCGAAAGCCCTGATGGCCGCCGCACCTTTTCTGGTCGCGATTACGGCGGAGCAGTTGAGAATTGCCGTGACCTTTTCCAGCGGTTGCTTTTGTAATTGGTGTGATGCCGCGGTCTGAACTGCAAAGGCTCGAAGAATTCGTCGCCGAGTTTGGAACCTCGGTTGCCCGTGAAGACGCTCCAACCCGGTTGCCCAGTCCCAGTCTGACTCCCGTGAACCCCGTGCCGGTTTCGAATCAAAAACTCCGTCCGAGACCACCCCGAGCGATCGTCCGGAGTACCCTCCACAGACCCACACGCTTCCCGTTACTTTCCAATGCTTGACGAAAACAATTGCAGAGCGAAATGTCTCCACACCGCCACGGCTATGAGCACGATTCCTCTTACCTGCGCATGCCGGTTACGTCTGGCATCCGTCCATTGTATCGCGTTCTTAGCCATTTCCTCTGCCGCCATTGCCGCGAGTGCTGACAATGCCTGGCCGCAATGGCGCGGGGCGGACCGTTCCAATCGGTCCAGCGAAACCGGCCTGCTTCAATCCTGGCCTACGAACGGCCCGCCGTTGCTATGGCAGGCGTCCGGCTTGGGCGAGGGCATCGCTTCGGTCTCGGTCGCGAACCGCCGGCTCTATACCATCGGTTATTGGAACGGCGGCGAGTTTGTCTTCGCCTTGGATGCGGAGTTTGGCGCGAGCCGGTGGTCGTTCCGTCTGGGCGAGGCCATCAAGGAAAACCCTTTGATGCGCTGGCTGGTGGAACGCTCGCCGACGGAGGATGAAGACCGGCTCTATGTCATGACCGCGCGGGGAGAGTTGTTTTGCCTGCGGACTTCCAATGGCGAGCGGCTGTGGCAGAAAAACTACCCCAGAGATTTTGGCAGCCCGCGGCCGCGATGGGCGTTCGGCGACCGCCCTGTGGTAGATGGCGAGGCACTGATCTGCGCGCCCGCCGGCACCAACGGCTCGGTGGTGGCGCTGAACAAGCGAACGGGCGATGTCATCTGGAAATTACAGGTGCCAGATCCAGTCCTTGAATCCTATGCGGCCACTGTGGTGATGGAGGTGGAAGGGGTGCGTCAGTATGTGGTGTTTCTCGGTGGGGGCTTGACCGGCATCGAAGCAAAGGAGGGGCGAGTGCTTTGGCGGTACTCCGGCACCGAGGGCCGCCTGGCCAACTCCTACACCCCCATCATCGCGGGCAACCAAATCTTTTCCGCCAATGGTTACGGTGGTGGAATGGCTTTGCTCCAGCTCATTCGCGAGGGCAATGAAATCGTGGCGCAGCAACAGTACCGACAGACTTTCAACTTCAACCCGTTTCAAGACGCCACGGTGCTCGTGGGTGAGCACGTTTACGCGGTGCAAGGGGGAGCGCGTCTGGTCTGTATTCAAATGAAGAACGGCGCGCTGGCCTGGGGACCCAGCGCCAGCGCCATCAATAACCGGACCGCCATGACGTACGCGGATGGCAACCTCTATCTGCGCGGTGCCAATGGCGTCATGCTGCTGGTGGCGGCCATTCCCGAGCAATACCTGGAAAAGGGGTCCCTTCGAATTCCCAACCCCGAGGAAGCTTCCGGCGTAACCGCGCCTGTGATCGCCGGCAAACGCCTCTACCTGCGCGATAACAACCGGCTGCTCTGCTACAACATCAGCGCTGATGCCCTCGCGCGTCCGGCTGTGGAACCAAAGGTCGTGACGATTACCCTGTCGCCGGCCGGGACAGACGCTGCGGCTAAACTCACCAACCCGCCAGCTACAGCTACTGGCAAGAACCGCGCGCCGGATGCCGTTTTCGTTCCCACTCCGGCGGATGTTGTCGAAAAGATGCTTGAGCTGGCTCAAGTGAAACGAACCAACGTGGTGGTGGACCTGGGCTGTGGCGACGGCCGCATCGTGATTGCCGCGGCAAAGAAGTATGGCAGCAAAGCCATTGGCTACGAACTTGACGAGCGCCTGGTCCAGGAGTCGCGTGAGCATGCGGCGCGCAATCAGGTTGGATCTCTCGTGCGCATTGAACATGAAGATATTTTCACCGTGGATTTAAGCGGCGCGGACGTCGTGGCCGTCTATCTGCCTCCGCCCTTGCTGGAGCGGTTGCTCCCCCAACTGGCAAAACTCAAGCCCGGTTCGCGGGTGGTTTCGCATCAATTCGTGATTCCCGGTTTCCCGCCGGACCGGACCGAGGCTGTCCAGTCGCAAGAAGACAGCGACACGCATCGCATCCACCTCTGGGTCGCGCCGCTGAAAAAGTCCGGCCCGTAGCTGTCAGCACTCGACGCCCGGCGACCGCGGGCTGTTGCGTTTTTTCTGTGCGCGCTGTGGAGATTTCCCGTGACCTTCGCCCGCAGACACTTTTGTAGGGAGTGAAAGCATGGAGACCAAGTTGGTCCAGGGAGAATCACAATAAATCGAACGCAAAAAACCTATTATGAAAGTCATTCATCGCCTCCGAAAAGTTGCCAAGACATGGCTTCGATTGTTCCTTATTACGACGGCTTCCGGCCTGCCACTCTCAGGCTTTGCGGTGGACTTGGTTCGCAACGGAAGTTTTGAGTCTCCGAACATCCCGCCGGGGACCGTGGCAGCTCCGCTGGTTCCTACCCTGTGGTCTCCGCCTGCACCTGGATCTCTCATTCCGTACATGTTCGACTCGCCACCGGCACCTTGGCCGGCCGCACAACACACGCAACAGTACGCTGCAATTCACGGCACGAATGACTTATTCGTAGCCTCACTGAGCCAGAGTTTCACCGTCTCGACACCTGGCGACTACGTGCTCTCGTGGCACGACAATGCGCAATTAGGAGCCTCTAGCGCCGCTTACGAAGTCATTATCACGGGCCCCAGCTCGTTTACTTGGATCGTGAGTCCGGTTATCGGCACGGCGTTATGGCGGGCGCAGTCGCACCCGATCACTCTTGCCGCGGGCAGCTACCAACTGCTCTTCAAGCCTACCCCGTCTGTCCGAGGCGGAGTCGTGCTGCTCGACGCAGTCAGCTTGATCGGAAACAGTGCGCCAATTGCGAACAACCAAGCGATTGAACTAGACGAGGACAGCGCTTTCGTTGGCGCTGTAACCGGTTCCGATGTGGACGGGCCTTTGCCTTTGACCTTCGAGATTTCGGATCCGGCCGTGGGGTTAGTCGTGCCCGGTCCAGGCGGCTTCTTTACCTACACACCACCGCTGAACTACAATGGTCCTGACAGCTTCACCTTCCGCGCCTTTGATGGCGTGGCCTACTCCGCCGTC
>CAADGY010000065.1 GCA_900696665.1 uncultured Acidobacteriota bacterium | reverse complement strand
GATGGCGGCAACGCCGGCGAGAAACCAGGGAGATAGAAATCCCATTTACATCCTCCCCTGCCGAATCGTCAGATACTCTCGTAGCGCTTCGTCGAGAGGACGGCTGGTGTCAATGAGAAAATAATCCATGCCGGCACTCCGGGCGGTATTCCGGAGTTTCTCCAGGTGCGAGTCGATCTTTTCGCGATACTCAGTACGCGCATACTCTGGGGATACCTCGATGGTATCGCCGGTTTCCATGTCGATGAGCAGAGCCGGTGCATTCAGCGAGGGACGGATCTCTTGCGGGTCCAGCACGTGAAACAGAATCAGCTCATTGCCGTGAAACCGCAGCGGCGCGACGGTCTTCACGACAGCTTCCGGCGATTCGTAGAAATCCGAAATGACGACGACGATACCGCGGCGCCGCAGGAACTGCTGGAAGTGCACGAAAGGCTTCGCGAAGTCCGTGCGGGCGTTCGGCTCGGCGCGTTCCAGTCCGTGCAACAAGCGGTGAAGCTGACCCTGGCGCGTGGAAGGCGCGATGTAATTCCGTACCTCGTCATCGAACACAATCAAGCCTGCCGCGTCGCGCTGCTGGCTGGCCAGATAAAACAAGGATCCGGCCAGAAATCGTGCGTAGTCCATCTTTTTCACCGGATGGGAACCGAAGCCCATAGAGTTACTGGCATCCAGCAGCACCGTCAACTGTGAATTGGTTTCGCCGCGGTAGCGCTTCAGATAGGCTCGCTCGGTCCTGGCAAATACGTTCCAGTCGATGTGGCGCAGATCATCGCCTTCCGAATAAGCACGATACTCGGCAAACTCCTGGCTGAACCCGAAATCAGGCGAGCGGTGTAATCCCGAAACGAAGCCGTCAACCACGGTCTTAGCGACAAGCTCCAGTCCGGAAATGCCAGCCAGCACAGAAGGGTTCAGAAACCGCTGCAACATCTCAGGTCCTTGGCGCCGGCTTCCAATCCAGCAACTGGCGCAGCAGGTCGTCGGATTTCAGACGGTCCGACTCAGCATGAAAGTTCAGCAGGATTCGATGCCGCAGAACCGGAACCGCCAGCGCCCGAATGTCTTCATACGAGACGTGATACCGGTGATGCAACAGTGCGCGAGCTTTGGCTGCGAGGACCAGAAACTGAACAGCCCGGACGCTGGCGCCGTAATTGACATACTTCCTGATAAAGTCGGGAGCGCTCGTATCCGCGTAGCGGGTAGCGCGCACCAGTTCCACGGCATAGCGTGCAACGGAATCCGCAATGGGGACCATCCGCACCAGTTGCTGGAACTCCAGAATCTCTTCGGAATTGGTTACCGGATCGGCTTTGGCAACGTGTGTCGTAGTCGTGAGATTGATCACCTCAATCTCCTGGTCGGCGGACAGATAGTCGAGCACGGTGTTAAAAAGGAAACGGTCCAACTGCGCTTCCGGAAGCGGATAGGTGCCTTCCAGCTCGATAGGGTTCTGGGTCGCCAGCACGAAGAACGGACTCGGCAGCCGGTAGTTGTGGCCGCGGACAGTGCAGGCCAGCTCTTGCATCGCTTCGAGCAGCGCGGACTGCGTCTTCGGAGGAGTACGGTTGATCTCGTCGGCGAGCAGGATATTGGTGAAGATAGGGCCCGGCACAAACGTCCAGACACGGCGTCCCGTTCCCTGCTCCTCCTCGATAATGTCCGTCCCGGTGATGTCGGAAGGCATGAGGTCGGGGGTGAATTGAATGCGTTTGAATTGCAACCCGAGCGTCTGGGCAATGGTGCGAACCAGAAGGGTTTTCGCGGTGCCTGGCAGCCCGGTGATGAGACAATGCCCGCCGACAAACAGCGCTATCATCACCTGTTCGAGAACCTCTTGCTGGCCGACAATTACGCGGCGCACCTGTGTGACGATTTCGCTTTGGATCTCCTGAAACCGGTTGATGCGGCTTTTCAGCTCCGCCGAATCCGCAAATGTCAATGTTGGAGTGGACATGATTCCGTTCAGTTCGTACTCAATTCCAAGAGCATCTTCTGCGCCGGCTTGTAGCCCGGCGCCGCTTCGAGTGCAAGGAATACGTGTTCCCTGGCCTCCGGCATTTTGTTAGCGGCGCGATATGCGCGCGCCAGGTTATAGTGCGAGCCCGCCGCGTCCTGTGGCTTCATCGCTACAACGGCCCGATACTCGCGAATCGCGCCGTCCAGATTGCCGGTCTCCAGATACAGTCCCCCGAGCCGCTGGTGCAGTTCTTCGTCGTTGACCGGGTAGATGTAATTCAACCGGTTCAGCGTCTCCGCAGCATCTTTCTTCCTGCCGGCTTGCTCCTGGAGTGCAGCCAGCTTCTTCAACAGGTCAGGGTCGCGGCCGCCTGTGCGCGCGTAGGTTTCCAGTTCCCCCATGGCGCTGGTTTTGTCGTTCTTCGCCAGGTAAGCATCGGCTAAAAACTGATAGACGCTTCCCGCTTCCACGTAGTCGGGATAAATATCGCGGATGGCGCGGCCCTGGCGAATCACTTCGTCGTGATCGTTCTTTTTCGCATTTGCCGCTAGCTCTTTCATCTGCTTGCGCCAGTCGTCGAATCCATCCAGGGTCTTCTTCACCTGTGCATGCAGCCATTCGAGAAACTGTCTGTCGAATTCGGACGCCTTCACACCGAGCTGTTCTTCAATCACCCGCGGCGTGGTCTTCGAGCCGGTGAACGCATGCATCATGCCGAGCAGCTTGTCGTAGCCCCACTTCTCATTGATGAAGTCGCAAATGCGGCCCGCCTGAAAATAGGAAACAATCACCTGGTTCGGATAGTTGGGGCGGATGAATCCGCGATCGAGCTCGGCTACCGGCAGCAATCGCTCTTTCCGTATGGCGTCGATAATGTCGGGATCCAGACGGTCCCCCCAATCCGGCGATGTAGCCGTCTCCTCGTGCACCGCCATGCCTTCGGTGAACCATCTGGGCGCGCGGTGTTTCGTGGCAGCCAGTACGTAGACGTGGCTTAACTCATGCCACAAAGTGCTTGCCCAATGAAAGGTTCCCGGTTTTCGCCCGGAGGGGCTGTCCATCGCGATTACATAGCCGAAAGTGACGCCGAGAGCGCCCAGGCCCGGCATTCCCATCGTCCGCACTGCAAAGTCCTCATGATCGGGATAGACCTCGACCTGCACGGGATGATCGAGCTTCATTTTGTATTTGCGGTCGTATGTGGCGATGGCGCGCCGGAGTTCCGCTTCGAAGTAGGGGAACAGGAGGTCCGCCTCACGATTGTGCAGCCTGATA
This sequence comes from uncultured Acidobacteriota bacterium, assembly GCA_900696665.1. Lineage (GTDB taxonomy): Bacteria > Acidobacteriota > Terriglobia > Bryobacterales > Bryobacteraceae > CAADGY01. The sequence continues at coordinate 5,478 of CAADGY010000065.1, read as the reverse complement.
GAGATATTGCCGCCAGTGAAGGTTTTGAAATGTTTGTAGCTGTCCATCAGCCGAAGCGTGTTAACGGTGGCCGAGTCCTTGTACCCGTTCTCGTAGCACATCTCAAGCTGCTGCCGCGCTTCTTTTTCCCGGCCCAGGCGCATTAGATTCACGCCCAGTTGCGAGCGCGCCGGCCAGAGGCGCGGATTCAACTCGATCGCCTTCCGGTAGAACGCGATGCCTTCTTCATACCGGCGATTAATGACGAACAGATGTGCGGCGAGCGCATAGGCCTCCCCGTATATGGGGTTGACCTTGAGGATACGCTCCATCCACTCCATGGATGGCTGGTCATTCATCCAGTCGATGGTTGCCCGAACCGCCATCGCATCGAGAGCTTCCGGCGAAATTGCCAGTGCCTTGTCCGCTTCCTCCCTCGCCTTTGCCTGGTCCCCCTCTTCGAGCGCCACTCGCGCCAGCAATTCGTGAGCCTGGTAGAGCTTCGGATCTACCGCGAGCGCCTTCTGCGCAAGCTCCAAGGCACTCCTGTTAAAATTCGACGCTGCTGCTTCGGCGATTCCTAGTAGCGCCCGCGGATTGTCCGGCTCCAGCTTCAGCGCCTCAGTGAACAACTGAATTGCATCCGCCGGTTGGACTCTCTCCAAGTAGAGTTGGCCCCATCGTACCCGGTAATGCGCGTTGTCCGGCGAAGCTTTGACGGCAGCTCGAAAGGAATCGTTCGCTTCGTTGAACCGCTCAAGGCCCCATAAGCCTTCGGCGCGCAGATAAGCATCGTGCGAACGAGCCAGTCCTTCGAAACAGGAGCGGGCTTCGGCCGTCCGGCCATAGTGGCGTTGCTTGAGACACTGCTCCGGTTTCTGCGCCGGTAGAACGGGAGCCAGCGACAGGGCGATTGCAAACGAGGCCAGCCGGCTGTACATCACTTTTTATCCAACTCCGCCTGCGTGCGCGCGAGCTGCAACAACAACTCCGTCATCTTCGTCCGGTATTCGGCGGTGGGCATCGCGGCTTTCTCGTACTTCAATTTGTCGATCTGCTGCTCTAGTTCCTCTTTCCGGGTCAGCAGGGAACGGGTTGTCGGATCGTTCGCGGCCTCCTGCATAGCTCCAAGGCGGACTACTGCAAAAGTTGCGGCGAACCGTCCTTTGCCATTCTCAGGAGCAGGAGCGCGCACACCTTCTCCTTCTCCTGTATCCTCCAGCACCGCATGTTCGGTCGCTAGGCGTTTCTGGGTTTCGTAGAAGCCGGAAGTTTTCTGCTCGGCATAGCGGAATGCCTCCAGCGCGGAAATCGCCCCGTTCTTGTCGGTGTCCGCAGCTCCGTTCCGCAGCGCTTCCACCCAGTAACGGGCGAAAACCGTCGCGTTTCGCTCCGTCCCGCTTTTTGTTGCGGAAATGACGGCACGATTTTCTTTTTGAAGGGGCCCCACCGACGCGCCGCTCGAGCTGGTTGCATTCACCACAAGCTGCCGGCTCGCGGGAACTTTATCCAGCAGGCTTGCCAGCTCAACCGCGGTCAGATCCGGGCCTGGCAGGTTAAATTTGTAATCTTCGCCGTCGAAGCTGCCATGTCCAATAAGCGTTACCATGAGATCGTCGGAGAAGCTTGCTTGCTGGGCAATCTTTTCGAAAGTGGAGCGGATCGCCTCCCGTGTGGCTGCTTCTCCCCGGAGTGTCACGGCGCGGGCGTTCACGTTGCCCGTTTTCACCAGCTTGTCCAACTCACGCGCCCAGTCGTTGAATCTTTGCTCGTAATCGGGTTCGCCTCCCAGCCCGGCAACCGTCACGTAGAACGTAGCCGCCGGCAAAGAAAACGAACAGGCAACGAGCAGCAGGGCCCACCTCATACGGCACCCCACCGCCGCCGCAACAGCCACTCGGAGGCGCGCAACAGCAAGGCCAGCAGAAACAGAGCCGGCATGTTCCAGAGATCGCGAGTCTCGCGCGTAGCGATACCAGCCTCCGAATATTGGATCTCGTCGGCGATATTCGACAGGCTGCGCGGAGTGTAATAACGGCCGCCGGTTTCGGACGCGAGCGTTTCAAGCAGTTCGCGATTCTGCTCGGCATGGAACTTCTCAGCCACTCCATCTTCGCGGCGGAACATCAGCACGTCACGGCCGATCTCCTCGTTGCCTCGTTTCGCAAGTACTTCAGCGAGATACGAACCTGGCCGCTCCGCCACCCATTCGGCGGTATAGTCCCCACTCTGCAGGGGGTCTGGCGACAACGTGACCACCGCCGAAGTGTTCTCCGGCCCGATGATGCGGGCTTCCACGGTCGCGTCCGCCATCGCGAGATAGCTGGTGTCATAGATCCGCGCGCGAAGTTCGAGATGGCCGTTATCGTATAACATCGGTTGGGGACTGGACGACAAAACACGTCCCGGCGTTTCAGTGGCCAGCCAGCGTAGCAACTGTTGCCAGAACATCTCGTGGGTGCGGTCTGCAAGTGGTTGCTGCATCTGCCATCGCCAACTGCCGGCGGAGGCGAATACGGCGGTCCGTCCCATGCCGTACTTCTGTGTGACCAACAGCGGGAACCGGCCTTTACTGGTGGGCAAAAACTCGGCCAGAACCACCGCGCCCGCTTTCGGCTCGCCCACTTCCTGGAAATTCGCAAGATAGGGAAGCTTCTTCCAACGATCGGCATTGGCGGCAGGGTCGTCTTCCAGGCGGCAAATCAGGCTGTCGCGGCCGGCTGGCGTAAGCTCAACAGTAGCCGGATCACGATGGAACGTGTTCTTCTTATCCGGCAGCAACACAGGCAGCAGGTCTGTCAGCGGAGAAGTGCCGTATCCGCCGTCGGCCAATCCGGACCTGCCGGCCAAAAACAGTAGTCCGCCGCCACGCCGGTCGACAAATTGGCGGATCAGTTCCTGTTGAATGGAGGTGAAGGAGCTGACCTCGATTCCGCCGAGAATGATCGCCTGGTACCCAAAGAGGTCTTCCACCCGGGAAGGAAAGCCGTCCTCCAATTCCTTCGGGTTGTCGATGCCTTGGCGGTAAATCTTGTTCTGCGTGGTCCGCAGGATGGAAACCAGACTGAGGCCCCGGTCTTCCTCCATCGCGCGCCGGATGAATTTGAACTCCCACCTGGGCTCGCCTTCGATATAGAGGATGCGAGGCCGGTTAGACTGGACGTTCACCAGCCGGGTAAGAGAATTGTTCGCACCGTTCTCCTCGTTGACAAGAGTGTCCACCACGAACTGGAGGTTTTTCGCCCCCGCGATGCCGGCATTGAACGCGATGGCTTCGGTTTGCTGAACTCCATCCTGCTTCAAGGTGACCTGGCGGGACGCGAGTGTCTTCCCGTTTTCGAGGACCTTCAGGGTAGCTTTTCCTCCAGTATAGCCCCGCTGCCTGAAACTGACATAGGCGCTGAGCCGTGAATCGGCCAAAGTACGGGGTGCCACCTGTACGTCGGAAATTTCGAGATCGCGCGAGAACTGCTCGCGTCCGATGCCTACCGTGTGAATCGGAAGGCGGTGGCTTCGCACATTCCTGATCATCTCCAGCTCGATACCGGCGGTATTATCCGCCCCATCGCTCAACAGCAGCACCGCGCCGATGGGAAGGCTCGCCGATTCTGCAACCACCTCTTTGAGCGCATCGTTGATCCGTGTGGAAGGCATGGACGCGTTAAGATCCTGGAGCTTATCGATACGCTCCAGGCGTGAGCCGAGACGATAGAGACGAACCTGAAAACGCTCGCCAAGCTTTTCCAGAATCCCGCTTCCCAAGGCGGACTGCGCAATGCTCAACCTTGTCCCGCCCTCTTCCGGAATCGCCATGCTCTGAGAGTCGTCGACAACAACGGCAATGATGTTCTGCTGGGGTTTGAGCGTTGCGATGCTGATGGCCGGCTGCCACAACAACAGAAGCACCAACGCGGCGAGTGCAGTTTGAAGTCCCCATATCGCTGCTTTGCGGCCTCCCCGGATCGGACTTCGTTCGCCGGCAGGGCGGCGCCATACCGTTATTGCCAACAAGACGGCAGCCGCGGTGATCAGCGCCGGAAGTATCCACACAGGCCACGCGCTCAAGAATACCAGTGTGCCCTTGGAGAACACCGTGGCTGGATACTTAAACAGAAATTGAAACATCTTGGTTATGGAAACCGCATCAATGAGTCATTGCGTAAATGATGTAGTTGATACCGACCCGGTACGCAAGCGACGCATATTTTTCTGGATACAAGGGATGATCGGCCCATTCCCATGCATCCCCCAAATCCATGTTGTGACAAATTGCCACCATCAGCCGTCCTCTATCGTCGTAAATGCCTCTCCAGCGGGCCTCAATGCCGTCGTACTCATAAATGCGTCCCGTTTGAAACATGACGATTCCGGGCACCTGAAATCTTTCGTCCAGGTCATATAAGACATGAAAGATAGGATCGCTGTTCTCGAGATCGACCACTGGGCGGTCCGGAAACACACGGCTCATGCTGGCCATAAAGACGTCCCATTCAAAGGTGCCGTGGAAATCGTCGGTCATCAGGAATCCGCCTCGCAGCAAATATTCCCGCAGCTTTGCACACTGCGCGTCGGTCAGATCCCAATGTCCCGGTTCTACGACATACACCCAGGGCGAGTCGAGAATTTCATCGGTGTCGAGGTCCACTACCTTTTCGACGGATCGCGCATGAATCCGGGTCAAACGGCGCACGCCCTGCACAAACTGGCGGTCTGCTTTGGGGTAGTCGATGGCCCAGTTTCCACGCATCGCCCAATAACCGCCCATGCCACCCCGGAACGAAGGATACCGCAGGCGCGCGAAAACCCACTCGGTCTTCTCGTTGGCATCGGGAGGAGTAATGATAGGATCGTCCTCGCGGTCGAGGAATTGTTGAAGAACGCTCCGCTGGAGTGCGAATGCGGCGCCCAGTGCCGCGAAGAAAACCGCGATTGCAATTAAACTGCTACGGGGACGCATTCAAACCCCTGTTTCTGCTTAGGATAACACAGCATGCGAGGCCGGCTATTTGACGTTAGAATGGCCGCAGGCGCCCCCGTCCGAGTGTCCTCTCAACCAGTGCATACGCCTGCTTGCGGGCGCTTGGACCGCGCATGTCCTTTGGTATTTGCGCGACGACGAGCGCTGCTTCACTGAACTGCAGACCGATATCCGCGGGATCTCGGCGAAGATGCTCACCAACCGTCTTCGCAAGCTCGAACGCAACGGCATCGTAGAACGCTTCTCCAGGGCGACGTCTCCGCCCACGGTGTGGTATGCCCTAACACCCGCGGGCCGGGAGCTTTGCACTGCCCTAATCCATGTCGTCGAGGTCGCACAACGGCTTTGTCCTGCGCGCGAAGCGGCGAACGCCGCGACTGCGATCTCACGACCGCTCTAGACTACTTCGCGGTGCAAAATAGCGCTCGGGAACGACCACCTCTGCCGGCGGAGGTTCTTGGCAGACACAATTCCGAGTAGTTCCGGGGCGCGCCCCGCCCGGACGCTCGGGCGGGTGGCCG